>MHSA01000012.1 GCA_001821135.1 Candidatus Taylorbacteria bacterium RIFCSPLOWO2_01_FULL_48_100
GTGGATAGTATTACTCACGAGGCGCAGAATGCGCTTCTCAAAACCTTTGAGGAGCCGACGCCGCACACGCATTTTTTCTTGCTTATTAAAAACGCGGATATGCTTCTTCCAACGCTCCACTCACGCGTTGAAGTGGTGTCTGCGGAAGCGGCGGGCATTTCTTCGTCAGAGAGCGGCAAGGAAGAAGCAAAAGAATTTCTTGCGGCATCTGTAGAAAAACGTATCGCGAGTGCGGAGAAAATCGTCAAAGCGCTCAAAGACGAAAAGATGACGAAGGGCGTTGCCACCGCGCTTATTTCTGATATGGTGGGTGCTGCGCGCGGAACGCACGCGTTTCCGCGTACCGCTACAGAAGGGCTTGAACATCTTGTGCGTGCGGAAGAATATGCGCGCGACCGTAGTGCGTCTCTCAAAATTATTTTGGAACATTTGGCGGTGGTACTTCCAAAAATGTGATATAGTATTAGCGTATGGCTTACGATTTTTCTGTTTTTAAAAACAAGGCGCGCCAGGTTGAGGAATGGCTCGCGAAGGAATTGTCCGCGCTCCGCGCGGGGCGCGCGTCGCCGGCAATTTTAGACAGCGTTCTTGTGGAAGCGTGGGGCTCAAATATGCCGTTAAAACAAGTGGCGACGATAACTGTGGAAGACGCGCGGACGCTCCGAGTTGCACCTTACGACGCGGAGCAAAGCAAGGCGATTGAGAAGGCGATTACAGCTGCGAACCTCGGGCTTTCTGCAGTATCTGGCGATGGCGGCGTGCGCGTTATATTTCCGGAACTTTCATCGGAGCGCCGCGCGGCGCTTCTGAAGACGGCGAAGGGCAAGTCGGAAGAGGCGCGCGTTTCTTTCAGGCGGGTGCGCGATGAAATAGTTCGCGACATTGATGTGAGAGAAAAGGCGGGGAGCATCGGCGAGGATGAGAAGTTCCGTATGAAGAAGGAACTGGAAAAGCTGGCTGATGCGGAAGGTAAGAAAATTGACGACGCGCTCATACGAAAAGAAAAAGAAATCAACTCATGACCTTATTACTATTTTTCGTTATTCTCGCGGTTTTAGTACTCGTACATGAAGCGGGGCATTTTTTTGTCGCAAAATTTTTTAAGATTCGCGTGGATGAGTTTGGGTTCGGATTCCCGCCGCGGCTTTTTTCTGTACACAGAGGAGAGACGCGCTATTCTTTCAACCTCATTCCTTTTGGCGGATTTGTAAAGATTTTTGGCGAGGACCAGACAGAAGAAATAAAAGACGGAGAGGCGAGCCGCAACTTCTCGCGCAAACATCGCGGGGTGCAGGCGCTCGTGCTAGTAGCGGGAATCGTAGGTAATTTCTTGCTCGCATGGATTTTAATTTCCGCGGGATTTATGGTCGGGCTTCCGGCGCCTGCAGGCGAAGAGTGGGGCTTGCCCGTCACGGATGCCGCGCTTACGGTTGTTGAAGTATTACCAGATTCTCCGGCAAGCCGCGCGGGACTTCGCGCGGGCGATACGGTAATATCGTTTTCTCAAAACGGACGTGCGCTTGAAAATCCATCCCCCGACTTCGCGAGCGAGTTTATTGCAGAAACAAAAAGCGGAGCGATTGATGTAGCGGTAAAGCGCGGGACGAAACTGCTCTCATTTTCAGTAGAGCCGTCATCCGAGGTTTTGGAAGGTCGCCCAGCAATCGGCATTGCTATGGATATGCTAGGCACCGTTCGTTTGCCGATTCATCGCGCTGTTTTGGAGGGAGCGAAAACAACTGTCTTTCTTTCTGTAGAAGTGTCGCGCGCGCTTGCGCTGTTTATAAAAGACGCGTTTGCCGGCGCGGCGGATATTAAAAATCTAGCGGGGCCGGTTGGCATCGCTGGGTTAGTTGGCGACGCGCGCGCACAGGGCGTTGCGCCGCTTTTGTCGCTAACCGCGCTCATTTCCATAAACCTCGCACTAATCAATCTAATTCCGTTTCCGGCGCTGGATGGCGGACGGCTTCTATTTGTCGCGATTGAAGCGGTGCGTCGGAAGCCAATCCCTGCGAAAATAGCGCAGTATGCAAATGCAACAGGTTTTTTTATTCTGTTTTTGTTTTTGGTTTTTATCACTTACCACGACATCGCGCGGCTTTTCAACTGACAAAAATCTGGTAATCTGATGAAAGTTCTCAATATGCGCCTTTAGCTCAGTGGCAGAGCGTTCCGTTCACATCGGAAAGGTCGTAAGTTCGATCCTTACAAGGCGCATAGAAGGGCCTGTAGTCTAGTGGTACGACGCGTCATTCGCATTGACGAGGCGGGAGTTCGATTCTCCCCAGGTCCAAAACACAAATTAAACCCGCCAGGGGGTGGCGGGTTTCGGCACTTGACAGAATATATGGGCATGCTATACTGTATGTTAGCCAGTTAATACTGGAAAATCGTACAAACAAAAAACAAATCCGCCCTTGGCGGAGAAAGGAAATATGACCGCGACCGCAAAAGCAGTTGTTCATCCGTTTCTGATTGTCTGGAGTAAATTCCTTGAATTCATCTTCAAGCAGTTCGTCCGTCGGCACCGGCAAACACCGCAGGAGATTGAAATCTTCCCGCAGTTTGAGAACGACAACCGTGAGATCATCAAGGAGCTCAGCGAGCGCGAGTTGGTCGTTGAGATTCCGGAAGAGTCCGAAGAGTTCATGCCTGTGTTTGAAAACGACACAGGAAATCACTCGCCGGAAATTCGCGCGCCGAAAGGCATCGCGCTTCGGAAGTCGGTGCAGTTCCGGACGAACCGCGGGCTGTACCTGTCGGCAAAAGTCGTCGGATATTCGTGGGAAGATCCAAATCTGTTGGTTCTCTCTCGCAACGGCGGACCACTATTCCGCCGTCGGTTTTGTTAGCAGTTGGCGAATTGCCCGCCCCATCACTTGTCTGACAAGTGATGGGGCTTTTGTTTGTGCTACAATTTATTCTCTATGATGCACTTGCGCTCGTTGGAATTGTCGGGCTTTAAATCGTTCGCGAAGCGGACGATTTTAGAATTTAAAACCCCAATTACTGCAATCGTGGGGCCAAACGGTTCTGGAAAAAGCAATGTGAGCGAATCCATCCGCTTCGTGCTCGGCGAGCAGTCGGTCAAAAGTATGCGCGGTAAGCGCACAGAGGACTTGATTTGGAACGGCGCGGAAGCCGCGCCGCGAGGCAACCGAGCGGCGGTGAAACTCGTTTTTGACAACTCCCGCCGTCTTTTTAATTTGGACTTTGACGAAGTGTCGGTAGAGCGTGTAGTGTATCGCGATGCGTCCAGCGAGTACCTTTTGAACGGAAGCCCGGCGCGCCTGCGCGACATACACGAACTTCTCGCCGGAGCGCATATGAGTCACTGCGGACACCACATCATTTCGCAAGGCGAAGCGGACCGGATTCTGAACGCCTCTCTTCGCGAGCGGCGCGAGATTATTGAAGACGCGCTCGGTCTTAAAATTTACGAATGGAAACGCGCGGAAAGCGAGAAGAAGCTCCTGCAAACAAAAGAAAATATGAAGCAAGTGGAATTACTCCGCAGCGAGATCGCTCCGCATATTTCATTTCTCAAGAAACAGGCGGAGAAAATAGAAAAGGCAAAAGTAATAAAAGAAGAACTCGCCGGCTTGTACCGCGAATATTTTGCGCGCGAAAATGCATATATTGCTGCGGAGAAAAAAGAACTTGCGGAAAAGGAAAGCGCACCGCGCTCGCTGCTTCCAGTGCTTGAAAAAGAACTTGCGGCGGCGCAGGCGCAGGTGGTGGCGGGTGCGCCGGCGCACGATGCGCGAGAAAAAGAATTGTCGGCGTTTGAAGCGCGCACCGAAGTAGTGCATGTGGAAACAGCGCGTCTTGCGCGCGAACTCGGGCGGCTTGAAGGAGAGAGTGCGGCGGCGGAGCGCGCGCTACGCGAACGGAAAGCGTCTCAAGCGCGCCGATCCGTCGCGCTTGCGGATGTAGAGACACTTGCGCGTGATGTTGAAGCGGAGACGCTCCTTGCTCGCGTGAAGGCGCTCGTCCGCGCGTTTATAGAGAAGCACAGGCACGCGCCCGCCGCAGGCGAGGCGGCATTAGAAAAAGAAGTTGCAGAGCTTGCGGAAAAACGGCGCGCGTTGGAAGAAAAGATTGCGATGGCGGGTGCGGCGGAAAAAGATGCCCACTCTGCCGCAGAGCAGTTGCGGGGGCAGATGCGCGCCGCAGAGGATTCATCGCGCGAGGCGGAGAAAACTATATTTCGTCTTTTGGCGCGGAAAAGTGAGATTGACGGCATACTTCGCGAAGTCGGCGCGCGCGCGGAGGCGCTCGCGCATGCAGAAGCGGACTTCAAACGCGAATTGCAAGAGGCGGCAGTGGTCGCGGGGCGTGGGGCTGTTCAATATGGTGATATTTTAAATTCACAAAATCAGGATAGGGTAGAACAAGAAGAACGAAGGCGGAAAATAGAACGGCTGAAGATTCGTATTGAGGATTCGGGCACTTCTGGCGCGGATGATGTTCTTAAAGAATACAATACAGCCACCGAGCGCGAAGCGTTCCTTGCGCGCGAGTTGGCTGATTTGGAACACGCTGCGGAGTCGCTCAAAGGGCTTATTGCGGAGCTTGGCGAAAAGCTGGACCGAGAGTTTAAGGAAGGAATCACTCGCATCAACACAGAGTTTCAGAAATTGTTTTCGCTGATGTTCGGCGGCGGTACTGCGAAGGTGTTGGTGGTAAAGGCACCGCGCCGAGTACGGCGCGGTGCAGAAGAAGACAGCGAAGAAAACGGGGAAAATGAATCGGATGAGTTTATGCGCGCGCAGTCGGAAGAGGCGGAGGCGGAAGAAGGAGTTGAGGTGGAGGTGTCCATCCCGCGGAAAAAGATTAAAGGATTGATGATGCTTTCGGGCGGGGAGCGCGCGCTCACTTCCATCGCGCTCATTTTTGCATTGTCGGCAGTGAAGCCACCACCGTTTATTATTTTAGACGAAACGGATGCGGCGCTAGACGAAGCGAACTCAAAGAGGTACGGAGATATGATTGAAAATCTGTCCAAACACTCCCAGCTTATTTTAATTACGCACAACCGCGAGACGATGTCGCGCGCTGGCGTGCTCTACGGCATCACGATGGAGCGCGGAGCGAGCAAGCTCCTCTCGCTCGCGTTTGAAGAAGCCGCCGCAGTGGCGAAGTAGAAGACGCTCAGGAATACTGCTTTTGCGGAACCGGAAAATTTCCCCTGCGAGGAAATTTTCCTTATCCGCTCGCCTCGTTCGTCTCCCTACGGGAGACACCTTGCTCGCTCGGCTCCTCGCCGTTCCGCAAAAGCACATTCCTTCGCTTCCGTGTCTTATACAGACATTTTGCAAAATGTCTGTATAAGAAACGGCTCAGCGATGGCGTTCGTTGAGCCGTTTAATCCAACCAAGTGGGTGGCGGGTTCGGGTGTGGATTATTAAAAAAATCGGCGGTTTGCGAGAGCAAACCGCCGAAATGTGGAATCAATCCAGAAAATCTTCTTTGGGATTTTCGCGCGTCATAAATGCATCGTATGCAAGACCGATGAGCACATCAGCGATCATACCCGAGATCATTTTATCAAACCACGGCTGAACTCCAGAGCATGCTACAACAATTCCATCTCGTTTGACGCCGCCCCAGTACACCGTGTCGCCGGTAAACAAAAGATGGGGCTTAACATCAGTTATGTCGTCATTGCGATCGTGCCAGAGTTGTTGCGCTTTGCATTGCGCTATCTCGTCATATTTTGCTGACCATATTTCTTTTCCAACACTGTGTTCGTAAAGTACATGTGCTTGTGCAGGAAAATTCGGATAATCGGCAGAATTGTCTATAGTTGGTACCAATATTACGATGTGACACACCCTTCGTTTGAGTTTGCTGCCAATAGTTGAGAGCATTACCGAATTGACTGTTTCTCGGACCACTGCTTGGACAAGTTCTTTGGTAAGGAACTTCGGGGTTAGTAACGGCATATACTTCCTTTCTTTTTCTGTTTTCCATCTTTTACTATATATCACAGTGTGAGTTTGTCAAGGATTTTGTTTTCTTCTTAATTTTGCTATACTCTACTTACTAACTACTTATTCAATTATGGTCATCACTTATTACGGGTTGGAGTGTTTTAAGATTCAATTCGGGGATTTGGTGCTTGCACTGAATCCTTTAGGAAAAGATTCTGCGTACAAAGCGCCGAAGTTTGGCGCGGATATTGCATTTGTTTCTACTGCGCACCACGATATGAATGGGGTGGAGAGCGTGTCGTTCGGCGAGCGGAAGCCGTTTGTGATACAAGGCCCGGGGGAGTACGAATTAAAGGGTATGACAGCGCGAGGGTTTTTGACGGAGACAGAGTATTGGGGCGAAAAACCCGCCCGAACGATTGACATCGTTCAGTCGGGCGGGCGAAATAACACGGCATATAAAATCTCATTGGAGGGAATGACATTGGTTTTCTTGGGTGCGCTCTCGGATGCGGCGCTCCCTCCAGAAGTAAAGTCGGCGTTTGAAGACGTGGATATTTTGTTTGTGCCTGTTGGCGGCGGAGGCGTACTCCACGCTGGTGACGCGCATAAGCTTTCGGTCGCGCTTGAGCCGAAAATAATTATTCCTATGCATTTTGGAAAAGAAGGTAGTAAAGAACTAGCGCAATTTCTGAAAGAAAGTGGGGAGAAGGGCGCGGAGCCAGTGGAAAAACTCACGCTCAAGAAAAAAGATATTGAAGGAAAAAAAGGCGAGGTAGTTGTGTTGCAGATAAGTTGAAAGAGAGAATATGCTTCGCGAAAAGCGAAATTTTTTCCTCTTTACCCTCTCTACGGGGGTCCTACGAGATAAAAAATTTCGCTTTTCGCTTCGCATATACATCCATGTTTAATTTCTTGGAAAAAATGCGGGATTCAGAAAACGCGCCGCGCGAACGCGCAGCGTTCGTCGCGGCACTTGTCTTGACGGCGGCAATTGGCGCAGTGTGGTTTTCGTTGTCGGGCGACGCACCGCTCGCTTCAGAAGCGGCGCCGAACGAGAATGTGCCGGTAGAAGAAATTTCTGCGCCGATAGACACCGAAGGTCCTATCTCAAAGTTTCGCGCGGAGATGGCGGATGCCGCCGTTTTTCTTGCCGGGCAAGTTCGCAAAATCGGCGATTTGTGGAAGGGGTTCAAGTTCAATGCGCCTATTGACTATAAACAATCAGAAAGTGCCGCGTTTCAAGAAAATACAGAAAAGACAGAAAGGGCGGAACAGGCAAAACAAATTCTGGGCGAATAAAAGTCGCTCACATTACGCCACAGTTTTCGGTTCTTGTGTGAACTCTCCCATTTACTTGCTATAGCAGATAAATGGGAGAGTGTTGACAAAGAAAAGAAGGTGTGTATAATTGAGTGTGGAGGCAGTAAAGAAACACATGATGTGTTTCTGTTGAAAAACAGCGTAAAAGGAAGGAAGGAAAATGAAAACCAAAGAACTGCGCGCCAGAAAGCGCGCAACAGTAGCAAAATTGCCGGCTTCGCTAAAGCGACTTCCTGGAACTGTTATCGTTTCAGCACAGCCGAGATGTATCGTCGCAAAATGCTTCACCGACAAATCGGTCTTCGCCTACCGCGACTACAACTTTAACTCGTGGCTACCAAAGACACTTCCCGTAAGCGTGGAGATAGGAGTATCGGGATATGAACTCACCGATACCACCACCGAAGCAGAGATGGCGAAAGTCGGCAAGAAATTCACCAACCTCTCGCAGATTGAAAATCTCATTCTGCGAACGGAGAAAGGTGAAAACCATGGTCTCGTCACCAACGGCTATGCCAATATCTTCTTCTTACAAGTTGGTGCTTCCGTCTTCATGGTGCACGCGTACCGGTACGATGACAGGTGGTCTTTGTGCCTGTACCGCTTCAGCGCGAGGAACGCGTGGTATGCCGAGAGTCGGTTCTTTTCCCCCGCAACTTGACCGCCTGAGTTCTTGTCCCCTTGAGACCCCCTTGCTCTTCCGAGAGCAAGGGGGTTTTTGTTTGAGGGGATTTTAATGTTCTTTTATGCTATAATAAAGAGGTATGTCAGATGCTAAAAAGGCGAAAGGGGGTCCGCTTCCGGATGGTGTTCCTGCCGGAGGGCGGATTGCGGGGCGCGAAATAACGACCGAGATGCGCGAGTCGTATCTTGACTACGCGATGTCGGTCATAACTATGCGCGCGCTCCCAGATGTGCGCGACGGACTCAAGCCCGTGCATCGCCGCATTCTCTACGCGATGCACGAAATGGGGCTCGCGGCGTCTGCGAAGTTTCGTAAATCGGCGGCGGTGGTCGGCGATGTTCTAGGCAAGTACCACCCGCACGGCGACATTTCCGTATATGATGCGCTTGTGAAAATGGCGCAGTCGTTTTCTTTCCGATACCCGCTGATTTGGGGGCAAGGAAATTTCGGATCTGTGGACGGCGACTCGCCCGCAGCGATGCGCTATACAGAGGCGAAAATGTCGCGCGTTGCGGGTGAGCTTCTGCGCGATTTGGAAAAGGAGACGGTTGACTGGCGCCCCAACTACGACGCGACACGCAAAGAGCCGACTGTTCTTCCGACTGGAGTGCCGAGCTTGGTACTGAACGGCACGCTCGGCATTGCCGTCGGTATGGCGACCAACATCCCGCCACACAACTTAAAAGAAGTGGTGGATGCAACAGCGCACATTATAGACAACCCCGATGCGACCACAGAAGACCTCTTGCATTTCGTGAAAGGCCCTGACTTTCCGACTGGCGGCGTTGCTTACAGCGCGAAGGACATTGCGCACGCGTACGCGACTGGCAAAGGTCCCGTCGTAGTGCGAGGCGAGGCGGAGATTATTGAAGAAAAAGCGGGACATTCACAAATCATCATTTCCTCTATTCCGTACCGTGTAAACAAAGCGGAATTGATTATACGGATTGCCGATCTCGTGCGCGACAAAAAGCTTGAAGGTATTAAAGGGCTTCGCGACGAATCAACAAAAGATATCCGCATCGTGATTGACTTAAAACAGGGTGCGTACCCAGAAAAAGTGCTTAACGCGCTCTACAAGCATACGCAGTTAGAAGATGCATTCCATTACAACTGCGTCGCGCTTGTGGACGGCGTGCCGGAAACCCTCTCGCTTAAAGCACTTTTGGAAGCGTTCGTTGAACATCGCAAAGAAGTTGTACGCCGCCGCAGCGAGTTTGACCTCGCGCGCGCGAAGGAGCGCGAGCATATTCTATTAGGGCTTACGATTGCGCTAAAAAACATAGACGCGATTGTTAAGTTAATAAAAAATGCGAAAGATGTGGACGAGGCGCGCGCGGGGCTGAGCAAAACATTTAAGCTATCGGAAATACAAGCGAATGCGATTTTGGAAATGCGCCTGCAGAAGCTCGCGGGTTTGGAGCGCAAGAAAATTGAAGACGAACTACTTGATGTGCAGAAGTTAATCGGCGAACTGGAAGACCTTCTTGCGCATCCGAAAAAGATTCTCGGTGTCGTGCGCAAGGAACTCATTGAAGTCGGCGAGAAGTATGGCGACGAACGGCGGACACGGATTGTTAAAACAGGAGTTGCGGAACTTTCTGACGAGGATTTAATTCCCGACGAGGAAAGTGTTCTTGTGTTTACGCGCGGCGGCTATGTAAAGCGCACCGCTCCAGATGAGTACCGCAAGCAAAAGCGCGGCGGTGTCGGCGTTGTTGATTTGGATACGAAAGAAGAGGACTTTGTTGTAAGCACTCTCTCCGCGTCAACGCACAGCGACCTCTTGTTCTTCACCGACCGCGGCAAGGTGTATCAGATGAAAATGTACGAAATTCCCGAAGGGAAGCGCGCTACGCGCGGCAAGTCCATTGCCAATTTCCTTGCGCTTGCGTCGGACGAGCGCGTTACCTCCATTCTCCCAATGCCTAAAACAACAAAAGCGCTCGCAGGGCTCGCGCTGATTATGATAACGAAAAACGGCATCGGCAAGAAAGTCGCGGCAGAAAGCTTTCACGATGTGCGCCGTTCTGGACTCATTGCAATTTCGCTAAAAACGGGCGACGAACTCATCTCCGCATCGTTTGTAGAAAAAGGCGATGAATGCGCCGTCGTAACTTCAGGCGGGCAGTCCATCAGATTTAGAGAATCGGATATTCGCGCAATGGGGCGCGGTGCGGGAGGCGTGCGCACCATAAAATTACGAAAAAGCGACATCGTTGCGGGTGCTCAAGTAGTAAAAAGGGGTGTAGAAAAAACAGCACTTTTCATTCTTTCTGAGCACGGGTACGGCAAGGCGACTTTATTTAAAGAATACAAAACGCAAAAGCGCGGCGGCTCGGGCATCAAGACAGCGAAAGTAACAACAAAGACAGGGAAGGTAATCGCGGCGCGCGTACTCTCCGACGGAGGAGAAGAAGAGGTGATTGCGATTTCCAAAAAGAGCCAGGTAATTCGTATTGCGGCGTCGGAAATACCGCACCTCGGGCGAGCGACGCAAGGCGTGCGCATTATGCGACTCCGCGACGGCGATGCGATTGCGTCAGTTACCGTTCTCTGAACTGCGCTAGATGTTGATTGGCGGGAAACTCTTGGTGCCGTAGGTCGATGTTTTTTAGACAATTTCGTGTTTGAATATAATTATGCAACCAACTTCATTAACAGAAGAAACTATAAAACACCAATACACACTTCTTTGTGCCTCGCATGAAAAGTTTCTGAAAAAGTTTGGTGTCAAGTTGCCAAAATTACAAGATACAGAAGGAAATTTTACGAAAGATGCGCTTGTGTTGGTGTATCTTTCGCTTGGGTATCCAAAAACAAAGCCCGTCTCAAAAACAGAACTCACACATTTCATACGAAGTTTTTATCCCGATACACCAGATGTACAGCAAGCAAGGCATCTTGGTGCGCAGAGTGGCTGGTGGATTGTCGCGGGCGGTCGCGACAATATTGTCGCTAGTTTGCGTCGCGGGTGGTATCAACTGCATACTCTGGAAAAGCCATACCCATCTTTTCACCTAGGTCACCGCATTACAGAAACCGCGAATTGGGCTTTACTAAAAAAACAATATGGTTTTCGGTGCGCAACTTGCGGTTCAGAAGAAGGTGAGCCGCATCTCCACTGGCCAGCTACAAAAACAAAAATACAAATAGCCCATAAAGATCCTAATAAACCATTAGTTGCTGGTAATATCATTCCACAATGCCAAAAATGCAACAGAGCAGATAGAAATAGGTGGGTGTATGACGACAAAGGAAGAGTTATTAAATTAGCAGACGCCAATTTTGTGAGAAACTTTGATACAATGGTAAGGTGGAAAATATATAAAATACTCTGTAGGGAATTTCGTGATAAAAATCCACACAAAAATGAACGAGAAATTTTTGAATAAAATTGTAACAGGTGACGCCCTTAAACTCCTTAATGACATTGAGGATGGTTCCATTGACTTGGTTTTGACCGACCCGCCTTATTTCTTAGATAAACTGGACAATGAATGGAATCAACAAAAGGTTTCGCTTCGTCTCAAAAGTCAGTTGGTGGTAAAATCGCTTCCAGCCGGGATGAAGTTTGACAGAGAACAAGGAAAACGGTTTTACGAGTGGTACAGTTTGGTATCCAGTCAGTTATTTCGTGTGTTAAAGCCTGGAGGTTTTTTCTTTTCCTTTTCAAGCCCTCGTCTGTATCACCGCATGGCTTCCGCAGTTGATGATGCCGGTTTTGAAGTCCGTGATATGTTTCTTTGGCTCTATACACAAAATCAAATGAAAGCGATGGGGTTGGCGCATTTTATTGATAAACTTAGAGTGTCCTCTGCAGAAAAAGACGTCTTAAAAGAAGAACTACGCGGTTGGAAGACTCCGCAAGTCAAGTCGTGTTTTGAACCGATTGTCATGGCGCAAAAACCAACCGATGGAACATATCTCTCAAATATCCAAAAGCACCATGTAGGATTAGTCAATACAAATATACGAATTGGAGACGGGATGTTTCCGTCAAATGTCAGTATAACGGAGCCAATTCATAAAGTGCTTGACCGTGCGTTTCTTTTACCGAAACCGTCGCAAGAAGAGCGAGGTGTGGATAATATCCATGAGACCGTTAAACCACTTGTTCTATGTCAGTACATCATTGCTCTTACTGCGTTTGCAAAAGATGCTGTTGTGCTTGACCCGTTTGTGGGGAGTGGAACTACGGCATTGGCGGCAGATCGACTTGGCAAGCAGTTTATCGGACTCGATATAAATAAATCGTATGTTGAGATCGCGCGTCGACGTCTGAAGAAAAAAGAAATAGTATCATCATTCGCTTCGTTTATTCCAATTACACGACAACCGCAATTACTTGCTTAGTAAATGCAAAATGTTCTCCAACCCATCACAAATTATTTCTCAATTAGACCTGCAATCCAGCGCGCGGGTGGCGGATATTGGCGCGGGGAGCGGGGCGTATGCACTTGCGGCGGCGAAAGCGGTCGGGGAGCATGGCAAGGTTTTTGCGGTAGAAGTGCAAAAGGAGCTTTTGTCGCGCATAGAAAAAGAAGCACGCTCAAAAGGCATTCATAATATAGAAACAATGTGGGGGGATGCGGAGAGCGCGGGCGGAACGCATCTTGCGGACGGCGCGTGTAATGCGGTAATTATTGCAAATGTGCTTTTTCAAGCGTCCGATAAACAGGCGCTCGCGCGCGAAGCCGCGCGGATTCTGGAACCCCGTGGTCGCGCGCTTGTGGTGGATTGGTCGGGCTCGTTTGGCGGCGCGGGTCCTGCGCCCGCCGCCGTGGTTTCCAAGCAAAAAGCGCAAGAGATTTTTGAAAGCGCCGGGTTTGTATTGGAACGCGCTGTGGATGCGGGCGCAAACCACTATGGTATAATTTTTAGGAAAAAATAATACCAATCTGCGAATTATACCAATGATACAAATGTCTACGAATAAGAAATGAATTTTATTAGTAGTCATTAGTAGAATTGGTATGTATTAGTATATTGGTATGTCCATCTTATGCGTCCATTCCAAATAATACTTCTCGCCGTTTTTGTGATAGCCGCCATTGCGGGGCTGGTCGCCTTTTCGCTTTTTAAGGGCACGCCCCCCGCAGGGGGGCTTGCGGAACTTGAAGTATGGGGTTCATTTCCGTCATCCGCGTTTTCAAGTGCGACGGCGGACTTGTCTGGAGATGAGTTTAAAATTACATACAAAGAAATCTCCGCGGCTCGGTTTGAGCAAGAACTCATAGAGGCGCTCGCGGCTGGAAGAGGGCCAGATGCGATTATTTTGCCGTCAGAACTTGTAGTGCGGCATAGCGACAAAATCGTACTGATTCCATTGGAGACACTCTCGGAACGGCAATTTAAAGACGCTTTTGTGGAAGCGGAAGAGGCGTTTTGGACGCCAGCCGGCGCGCTCGCGATTTCGCTCGCCGTGGACCCTATTGTTATGTACTGGAATCGCGACCGGTTGAGTGCGGGAGGAGTCGCGCGGCCCCCTCGCTATTGGGATGAGGTTCTTACGGCAGTTCCGAAGTTGACACTTCGCAATCGGCTCGGGCAAATCCAATCTGCAGGCATTTCTCTCGGCGAGTTTCGCAACATTACGAATGCGAAAGAAATTATCTCCGCGCTCTTTTTCCAAAGCGGCGGCAAGCTCATTTCGCGCGCACCGGAAGGATACGCAGTATCGCTTGAGGATTGGGCGAATGCCGGAAGCGCACTCGGCTTTTTCACTGAGTTTGCAAATCCTGTGAAGTCGCTATACACATGGAATCGCGGTCTGCCACAATCACGCGACATGTTTGCATCTGGCGACCTTGCGCTGTATTTAGGCTTCGCGTCCGAATATGCGGGGCTTCGCGAAAAGAATCCGCATTTAAATATGTCCGTCGCGCCATTCCCGCAAACGCGCGATTCTAAACTCACGGTAACATTCGGCAAAGCGTGGGGGCTTGCCGCATTAAAGACGGGAAGAAATCCAGCTGGTGCGATGCGGCTTGGTTTCGCACTTGCGGATTCCACGCGAATAACAAGATTGGCGGAAGCGCTCGGCACGGTGCCGCCACTTCGCGCACTTCTGGAACGCAAAGCAGACAGTGCCGCGAAGTCGGTATTTTACGAGGCGGCTTTGCAGGCGCGTAGTTTCCTAGACCCAAACCCTACGGAAACGGCAAAATTATTCCAATCGGTTGTAGAAAATATCACCGGCGGCAGAGGGCAGGTAGCGAGCGGGGTAGGCGACTTGCGGAGTGGATTAGAAAGATTACTAAAATAAATATGGAGCAAAACACATTTTCAAAATGTCTGGAGCGAATGGTCGCATTGCAGCGACCCGAGCGTTACCGAGGACTTTTGCAAAATGTGTTTTGCGGAATGTTTATATATGTTGTTCTTGTTGCGCCACTTTTTGCTCACGCCGCTCCGATTGTCCCGTGCGGAAACCCAGGTCAAGAGCCGTGCGGCTTCAATCACTTCCTCATCGGCATCAACAATGTAATTAACTTTTTGATTATGATTGGCGGCTCCATCGCCGCGATTGTGTTTGCATGGGCGGGAATTCTGATTTTGACTGCCGGCGCGAACGAAAGTCAAGTAACTAAAGCAAAAGGAATGTTCTGGGCAGTGCTAAAGGGTTTCGCGCTGATGCTCGCCGCGTGGATTTTGGTGAAAATGGTGCTGGTTGGGCTTGGGGTTCCGGATGCGTTCTCATTGCTTTGATAGTATGGAGAAAGAGACACCAGATGTTGATAGGCGGCAAACATCTAGTGTCTTGGTGTGGTACAATAACACTCATATGCAAAAAGTGTTTTGGGTAATAATTGGATTTTTGCTTTCCGCAGGGCAAACATACGCACTGCATACTGGCGGTGGTTTGCCGCATCTTGATAACCCGCTTGGACCTACTACCAATACATTTGAAGCGCTTGCGGCGAAAATACTTGTGATTGTTTCCGATATAGGCGGCGTGGTGGCGGTATTCTTTATTATTTACGCAGGGTTTTTGTTTGTAACTGCTGGCGGAAACGAAGATAAGCATAAGAGCGCGAAAAAGGCGATTTTGTATGCAGTCATCGGCACCGCAATCCTCCTCGGTGCGCAAGCACTCGCAAAGATTTTAGAGGCAACGATAAACTCGTTGAAATAATATATGAAAAAAATATACGCAACATTCTTAATACTCTCACCGCTTTCTGTTTTTGCCGCGCCAGCCGATTTCAAGGGACTGGTTAATTTGGCGCTGGACAACATCAATGTTGCGCTTTTTGCGCTCCTAATTCTCGCGTGGTTTGTTGTATTTGCGAAAATAGCCGGTTATATAGGGGCGGGTGTGGGAGGAGATGAAAAAAAGATGAGTGCTTTCAAACAAACGGCACTTTTTGGTGTTCTTGGTATTGCGGCATTATTAGTGTATTGGGGCGCGGCAAAAATTATTTGTTTAAGTTTGCTTGGCCCAGGCAATTGCAATTAAGCATATGAAAAAATTCATCTTTTCGCTTTTTTTCGCATCTCCTTTCTTAGTGTTTGCACAGACGCTTCGCGATCAACTTTTGCTCAACAACCCTGCGGCGCGTACTCCGCTTGGTAACATTGTACTTATACTTCTAGACCTCTTAAGTTTGGTTAGTTTTATTGTAGGCACTCTGGCACTCATCTGGTTCTTCTGGGGCATCATCCAGTATGTCTTAAAAGCCGACAATGAAGAAAAACAAACGGCAGCGCGCAGTTATATGATTTACGCAGTTATTGGAATGTTCGTTATGTTTTCTATATGGGGGCTTGTAAACTTGGTGCGCAATACCTTTTTCTTTCCCGGTAGTCCTTTTATTCGCTTAAATCCAGGTGATATTCCAATAGTGCCTCGGCTTCCTGAGGGGAATACAGGAACATAGTTTGTCTACACCCCGCCATTTGCGCAGGTTGGATTAGAGAATTGAATTATGAACCTCGATTGTTATTATGAAAAACAACACACTGAAAGAAAAGATACAGCGATTTTGAACGACCCGTGTTGATTATAAGGGTTTTTAATAAAGATTTTGTGCTCGTCGTGCCCATTTCAAGCAAGGAAAAGGAAGGACGATATTATTACGCTTTCAGAAATTCAGCCAATAAGTGTAATGTGGTTGTGCTGTCTCAGATTAAGTCAATCAGCAGTAAAAGGTTGGTGAGGAAGGTGGGGGAGATTGGAGCAACTGATTTTTTTGCAATCGCCATTCGGTTAAAAGATTTGATATAACAAACGGTGCCCCCTTGCGGGGGCACCTCGAAGCTTCCTTGCGGAAGTATAATGTATCGTTCAGTATAGCAAAAGCAATATATAAGTCAAACGGAGTAATCCACACCCCGCCCCTTGCGCTGTTTTTAGATGTTGTATAATAACAAGCGGTCTTAAATAACAAAGGTCTTTATTATTTATTAGTTTATTAAGGAATTTACAATGAAAAAAGTTCTTGCAGGTTTGGGGTTATATGCGATTCCGTTTTTAGCGTTGGCGCAGGGGACTGGAACGCTTGTTAGTGCTGTGAATACAATTGGGAAAATAGTAAATCTCATTATTCCGATTGTTGGTGCAGTTCTACTCGTCTTTTTCTTTTATGGTGTAATTGGATATGTTAATGCGGGCGGAGAAGACGAAAAACGAACCGCGGCGCGCAACACTATGATTTATGCAGTTATCGGTATGTTCGTTGCATTTTCTATCTTCGGATTGATACAACTCTTACAACGGTCATTTGGCGTTGGTGATACAGCGGGGTTAACTCTACCCGGTCAAAGCGGATTCTTTAACTTCTAATAGGTAATGGGACCAGTTAACACCTTCATCAACAAAATCGGGGAGAACATTCTGAACCCCCTGATTTACCTTATGTTCGGGGTTGCATCCCTCACATTCGCGTGGGGGGTGTATGTGTTTCTCGCGAATCTAGACAATGAAGAAAAACGCAAAGAAGGCGGGTGGGCAATGCTCTGGGGTGTGCTCGGGATGGCGATAATGCTTGGAGCGAAGGGGATTGTAGCGGTTATAAAAGAGACGATTGGGGTGTGAGAATAAAGACACCCCTCCGCCTCGCGGACTCGGCACCTCCCCTTAGGTTAAGGGCAGGATTGGAAAAAGAAAAACCCTCTCGCCCTTTTCATAAGGGGGAGAGGGTAGGGTGAGGGGGTGTTTGAAACAGAAAATAAGAAAAAAATCACCCCCTCACTTGTCCGACAAGTGAGGGGGTGTGTGTTTTCATTCCATCCGTCCGCTGATTTTCAGCGGAAAGTTGGTGAGCGAGAGGAATCGAAGGACATTCGGCTTCCCGATGTCGGGGTCGAGTCCCGGGCCGATGATGTGGATGACCCCATCCGCATTCACCGCCAGCACGCCTTCGCGCTTCGTTCCGTCGTCTGCGAACGCATCCATCTGCGAACGCCTGCCGTAGAGGTTCAGCGGCTCGCTCCACTGCTCAATCGGCGTGTTGATTGTGCCGATTGGAGCGAGGATGTTGATTTGTTTCTGGTCGCGAGCAACAGGCGGTCCCGCTTGCGTGGTAATTCCTGCCTGCGCTGGCGCTTGTTGCACCTGCGGCGGCACATAGGTGTAATCGCCTTTCCAGAACATTTTCGGCCCGATGATGAAGATGCAGAGCACGGCGGTGAAGGCAAGAAGTGCAGCGAGTTTCGCAAACGCAATTCCCGTTTCCCACACTTTTTTCCAATCGCGTTTTTTTGCGGTTACGGCAGGGGCGGGTGTCGGAGCTCCTCCAGGCACTGGCGTTGTCGGGTTTTTCTTAAACCACCCCGAGATTTTCGTCCAATTTCCAATCAGAAGAGCGATAATCGCCAACCCAACCGCGCTCCAGATTATGATTGTCAGCCATTTCATAAGATTTTTCCTTTCGGTTCAGTGCAGGACTTTATGTCAAGCAACTGTTCTAATATATATTATAGCAAAAAAGACACCCGAAGTCAAGGACTTCGGGTGTTGTGAATTAACGACTTATTTGTTGATTTGGATAGCGCCGCCTTCTACCCAAGTAACGCCTGTTTTTATTTTGTCGGCCTTCTCAATGTTAAGCCGAGCAATATCAACCGCGAATTTTGCCTGCAGAATTTCCGTAGTTACTCCAGTTGCGGTTATCTGCGAGGTGAGCGCGGCGGCATCGGCAGTAGCAACGGTTGTTATCGCCTTCGCGTGCTTCTCTGCTTTCATCACTTCTGCGTCACCCTCAAGCTCAGCGATTTTCTTTGCTTTAAGTGCTTTCGCCGCTGTGTCATCCAATTTTGACAACTGAATCTGGACGACCCGTGAGTCAATCAGATACACGCCAAACTCTTCAATCAAACCGCGCGGACCGTAGTTGAGCGGGTCTAACGCTTCCCAGAAGAAGTCCGACTGCGACCCGGTAACTCCCAATTTTATGAACGCTTCATATCCACCTGGATATTTGCGCAGATAGTCAATGACCGCTGCCTGTATCACTTGTTCCAAGAGCGAGAAGAACCGCTCGCGATAAGTAAAAACAATAGGTTGCGGCTTCACTATTTGAAAATTATTCTGAAGCAAGACGCTTGCTTCAAACAAATCCAGAAATTCCACATCGCGCACGAGCACAGGTCGCGGAAACTTCCAAAGAAGCGAGGTTTCTTCCGTCGTGTCGCCGGTTTGATTGTGGACCGAACTGTCCAGCCATTTCTCAATTGGGGCGTTTTCGGGTACTGCGGTATCCGGACGGATGCGCAAGTGAACCACTTTGAATTTGTGTATTTTCCAAAGCGGATACAACACACTTACCCAATAAAACCCGCATAACTCAGCGAGTGGTCGTTTTTTTTCTTTCTTATTCATACCGAGGACAGCACCAGTAGTATCTTTGACTTCTCCGGTTCGCACGATGGCGTTACTCACTTGAATATGTTTTTCATCAAAGGTCGGTTTTCCGTCAGATCCTTTGATTAGTTTGCCGGTCGCGTTTTTATTGGCTTCTCTCACATAGAGCCACCCCATATTTTTTTGTTGATAGTGCCATCCGTCAATGTTTTCCAACACATCGTCAAGTTTTCCGCCCTTAACGATAAACTCAATTGTGTCTTGGTCTACAAATGTCGCCTGCTGTTTGTTTTTCGCGGCGTTGTAGAGGAATAGCACAATGAGCGGTATGAGAATTAGTAATCCGACTATCGTTTCTAACATAGTTTTTCCTTTCGTTTCAGTTGTTTATTGTCAAGGTTCTCTGTGCGGAAATATAGCACAAGGCGCGCTTGTAGTCAAGCGCGCCTAAAAGAAAGCCGACACCGAATGTTTGAAGCCCATCAACATTCGGTGTCGGCTCATTACTTTTTTACCGACTCCCCACCAACTTGAGAATTGCGCCTACGCCGACGATAATCGGCCAGGTAACCGCAGTCGTTTCCGGCGAGATATAGCCGAGCGCGTCAAATAGGAATACGAGCGCGAAGAGAAGCGTGAGGAGCGGGAGAATCCCTATATGGTGTCCGCCTTGTCCTTGTGAAAACATAGTATTAAAAGTTATAAATAATAAAAGCGACCATTGTTTCTTACCACACCATTATCGCACACAATACAAACTTACTTGCACGCAATATGTGGATATGTTAGGGTGCGGGCAGAATAAAGAAAGGAGTAAGTATGAGTACAAAATACACCCGAGGGTGGATTCGAATGCAAGTTCTGGATGGGATTGTTGAAATTGGAAAGTTCACACCGGGCATCGCTAACAGCGATACCGAGCTTGAACGACAGGATGTCCTGCTTCTAATGTCGCATCTCTCCGGTCGGTTGAATAAATCGATTGAGTGGAACAGACCACAGCCGAGGCATGGAATCAAAGTGTCCACAGTTGTTGGGTACTTGGAAATAGTACTCAATAGCAACGGAACGCACGAAGAATCCGAATCCATCTCATAAACCTCGCACAAAGGGTATGTGCGGGGTTTTCTTTTGGAAAAGTGAAATTCGTGTTATTATGCAGCCGTTGTGTTTTTAGACGATGTAAAACCAAAGGAAAATACTGAAATGGATGATGTGGAGATTTTGCGCGCTTCGCGCGACAACCCGGCGCTGTTTGAGGTGCTTGTTTCTCGTTATGAAGAAGCATTTTTGCGCAAAGCGAAATATATCTTAAAGGATGACGAAAAGGCGCAGGATGTCGTGCAAGACGCGTTTGTAAAAATATATCTGAACGCGGCGCGCTACCAACCAATGCCGGGCGCATCCCTTAAGTCGTGGATGTATAAAGTGCTCGTCAATTTATGTTTTACAGCGTGGAAGAAAGGGAAGCGCGCTCAAGAGTTTAACGCGCTTTTAGACCCCGAACTTATGGAACTCGTACGCGATGCCGGCGAGGAGTTGGAACGCGAAGCGCGTTATGACCGTGATACCATTGTGTCGCTTCTCTCCAAACTACCCGTAACATTAGTGCGGGTTATTGAGTTGCATTTTCTTGAAGGCAAGCCCCAGCGCGAGGTCGCGCGCGCAGTGGGCATTTCGGAAGGGGCAGTGCGGGCGCGGGTGCACCGCGCCAAGCAGGCGATGAAGAAGTTACTTATTTCATCCCGTTAGAGATAGGACGCGGATGGATAAATCAACACTTCTTTGCCAACTTTTTGAGTTTAATAAATTTAAAATAGTATTAATCCTACATTGAGAAGCGTCCGCTATCTCTAACGGGATTCACTAAATACTATACTATGGCTGAATATATTGAATCAGTAAGGCGGGATATTATGAGGCGCGTGTATGTCGTATTTTTTGTGCGAAAAGTGGTGAAGCCGTTTGTCATTAAAATGGGCTCGGTCGCCGCGCTTGCTGTTGCGGTCGCCGCGCTCGTATCCGTGCAAAATGTGCTCGGCAATATGCCGTCTCCTGCTGAGTTTGTATCCTTCGGCAAGTTTATATTCTCGGCATTTGCAAATACGGAACTCTCCGTGCAGGCGCTCTCGCTCGCGGTTGCTGTGCTCGCCGCATTTGCCGTCCGCGACCTCGCGCGCGTTTCGCGACTTATCGGAGTACGACGGGTTGCAATGTAATACACCCCTCCGCCTCGCGGACTCGGCACCTCCCCTTAGGTTAAGGGCAGGATTGGAAAAAGAAAAACCCTCTCGCCCTTTTCATAAGGGGGAGAGGGCAGGGTGAGGGGGTGTCATCTACCTCGGTTTCTTTTCAACCTCACCAGCATCTTTTCAACAGGAAGCGTATTTACAATATCTTTTTTCTCCGCCCAGCCGCGCCGCGCTTGTCCTATTCCAAGACGAAGCGCCTTGAAGCCGTCGGGTGAGTGCGCGTCGGAACCGATAGAAAGAAGAACGCCAGCTTGTACGCATTGCCGTATCAGTTCGTCGTGCAAATCAAGGCGCTCCGGCGCCGCGTCAATTTCCAAAACCGTGCCGTTTTCTTTTGCGGCGGCAATCACCTCGCTCCAGTCAGCGGCAATCGGAGGGCGTTTGTTCAGCATTCGCGCAGATGGGTGAAAGATAATATCCACGAGCGGGTGTTCAATCGCTTTAATGAGCCGTTTCGTTTGTTCTTTCACCGAAAGCTCAAAGTGACTATGAACAGATGCGCCCGCAAAGTCCATTTTTGCGAGCGCATCGTCCGCAAGGTCCAGCGAGCCGTCTTTTTTTATATTCACCTCCGCGCTTTTCAGGATTCTTAATTTTACGCTTTCAGTTTTTAATTTTTTATTCAATGCGTCAATCTCTTTCACTTGTTCAGCAAACTCTTTTTCATTCATTCCACCAGTCATCGCAAGCCCCTGCGTGTGGTCGGTCATTGCAATGTATTCCAAGCCGAGTGCGCGCGCTGCGCGCGCCATCTCTTCTATAGAGCGCGTGCCGTCGGTCCAGTCCGAATGCGCCTGCAAGTCGCCTTTTAGGTCGTTATACCCAATTAGGTCTGGGAGTTTATTGTTTTGACTCGCTTCCAACTCACCTGTCATTTCCCGTAATTCGGGTTCAATATATTTAAGTCCTAATTTCGCATAAAGTTCTTCTTCTGTGCTAAATAATCCATGCTCATTTAATTTCCACCCTTTTTTGAGCGCTCGTTCGCGAAGCGCGATGTTGTGCGCCCTTGAACCAGTGAAATGGTTGAGCACCGCGCCCCATGACTCTGGCTGTACGATACGCACATTGATACGCTCTATTTCTGGAAGTTTAGCAATTTTCTTCATCGTTTCTTCCGGCTTTTCAGATACGGCGAGTATGTCTATGTCGCCGACCGTTTCTTTCATTCTGCGCACAGAGCCCGCGGCAACCGCCTTTTTCACTTCCGGAAATGCGCCGATTTTATGCTCCAGCGCGTGCGCGACGGGAAGTACCGCGCCGAGAATCATCCTCCCACCGACTTCGCGGCGGAACGCGATGCCTTTGAGAATCTTCTCTTCGCTTTTCTCGCCGAAGCCCGGTAGCGCGCGCAGGGTACCTGCGCGCGCGGCGGCTTCCAATTCGTCTAGATTTTTGATTTTTAATTTCTCCCACAGCGTCTTTACTGTTTTCGGCCCTATACCTTCCACCGCGACGAGCTCGCCGACTGCTACCGGCGTTTTCTTTTTCAGCCGTTCATATTCCGCAAAGGTTCCGCGCGCGAGGAGCTCGGCGATGTGTGCGGCAATACCCGCGCCGATGCCGGGTATTTCCTTGAGCGCGCCGGGACCACCTATCGCAAAGGTCTCGTAGAGCGGTTCCTCGCGCGCCTCAATCGCCAGTGCCGCGCGCTCGTACGCGCGCGGCTTGAACGGCTCGCTCTCCATTTCATACAACGCAGCCGTCTCGCCGAGCAGTTCCGCAATTCGGGTATTTGAGAGTTGCTTCATTGCCGTTATTATCGCACACGGGCGGCAATCGCAAAACTTGCGTTTTGTCCATTATTGCGATAGGTTGATAACGGATGTTTTTTGATTGGAGGAAAAATGAAAACTACTGAAAAAAAGGAACCAGAAATCAAACTATATGGAATTCCTATCTGGTGTCATCATCACTGCGGAAAAATGGGAATTGAAAAAACAGAATCTTCTTTATTGAAACTTGCGGGAAGTGCGGCGTTCCTAGAAATTGTGAACCCAACACTTTTCAGTGGAAAGAGATATTGGAAGGTTTTGTGGGAGATCCTGTTTGCTGTGGAAGAGAAGGTGAACGGACAAGTGCTTTTCTCAGACGCTCATTTACGCGCCGCTTTCGGACTCTCAAATGAAATGAAGGTGTCTAGCGATTGGTTGTTAGAAAAATATGGTGGTGATGTCGCGGCACAAGGGTGTTTCATTCGCTATCAGCAGTTTCTGAATATTCCGGGTCCGGGAACCGGTAATGATGGAGATCCGAATATCTCCATTGAAATCAACGAGGAAATGAAAAATGCAATCGCGGCACTGTTGCTTACGAAAAGCGTCGCCAACTGATGTTGATTCACAAAGGGTTTGCTGTCGCAAGACGGCAGACCTTTTCTTTTTAACTAATTTGCTGTTTTTGGCGGTTTCTAGTATGATGTTATTCGTGAAAAAAGACATTCACCCGAAGTATTATCCGGAAGCGAAGGTGTCGTGTTCGTGCGGCGCGGTTTTTGCCGTGGGTTCTACCAAGCCGGAATTGCGCGTTGAAATATGCGGGAACTGCCATCCGTTCTACACAGGCACCGAAAAAATTGTTGACACGGCGGGCCGCGTTGAGCGTTTTAAGTCAAAAATTGCAAAGGCCGCTAGCTTACCGCGCGCGGTGAAAAAGGCGGCGAAGAAAAATAAAAAATAAGACAAAAATCCTCTCGCCCTTTTCCAAAGTGGGAGAGGGTAGGGTGAGGGGGTGTAAGAAAAAAACACCCCTCCCTTTCCCTCCCCTTAGGTTAAGGGCAGGGTAAAACATGAACCTAGAATCCTACAAAAAGAATCCGCGCACGGCGCATCTTGTGGAGTCGTACGCGAGGATTGAAAAAGAAGAAGCGGAACTCACCGCGCTCGCGGAGCGCGAGCGCGGTATGAAAGAAATGGCGGACAAAGAGCTCGCCGGTTTTGCGGAACAAAAGGATGCGCTTGCGGCGCAAATGCGTGCTCTTGCGGAAGCTGCGAGAGAAGAAGAGGCGTTTCCTAACGAACTCATTTTAGAAGTGCGCGCGGGGGTGGGCGGCGATGAAGCCGCGCTTTTTGCGAAAGAGATTGCCGAGATGTACCGCGCGTTTGCGGAGCGGAGCGGCTGGTCGTGGAGTCCTCTGTACCTTTCCGAAAACGGAATCGGCGGGTACAAGGAAGCCGCATTTGAAATCAAAGGCAAGCAGTGCTACAAGTTACTCCGTTTTGAGACCGGGGTGCATCGCATTCAGCGCGTGCCGGAAACAGAAAAGATGGGCCGCGTGCACACCTCTACTGCATCAGTCGCGATTATGCCCGTGCGCGCAAGCGGCGGCTTTGAGATGAACCCTTCCGACCTTGAAGTAGAGTTTTCGCGCGCGGGCGGAAAGGGCGGGCAGAATGTGAATAAAGTGGAAACCGCCGTGCGCATTTTGCACAAGCCGTCGGGAATTGTGGTGCGTTCAACTGCGGAGCGGAGCCAGAGCCGCAATCGCGAAAAGGCACTCCATGTTTTGACGGCAAAACTTGAAGCGCAAACCGCTGAGGCAGAAGCGAAAAAGAGCGCCTCCGCGCGGCGCGCGCAAATCGGCACAGGGGACCGTAGCGAGAAGATTCGTACCTACAATGTGCTTCAAGACCGCGTTACCGACCACCGCATTAAAGAATCATGGCACAATCTGCTTGGCATTTTCGCTGGAGAAATCGGGGAGATTGTGGAAGCGCTTCAGATTGCGGAAAAAGAAGCCGCGCAGGCAACTATTTGATTTTTATATGGTTTTTGATACACTTTTGTTCTATGACTGAAACCAAGCAAGCAATAAATGACCCCGTGATGGACGCGCTCTTTAAGGTGGGCGCACATTACGGCTATGCGAAAACGCGGCGGCACCCTTCCACTGCACCGTATATTTTGGGGATGAAAAACCGCGTAGAGATTATTGATTTGGAAAAAACAAAAATCCTTTTGGAAGCGGCAAAAGCGTTTGTGAGTACGCTTGGTGCCGAAGGCAAGACGCTCCTTTTTGTCGGAGGAAAACCGGAATCGGAAGATGCCGTACGAAAAGACGCAACGGAAATAGGTATGCCGTTTGTCGCCGGGCGGTGGGTTGGAGGTATGCTCACCAACTTCGCGCAAATCCGCTCACGCGTGGACACGCTTCTTGACCTTAAGGCAAAGCGCGAGCGAGGAGAACTTGCGAAATATACAAAGAAAGAACAGCTCCTCATCAGCCGCGACATTGAACGGTTGGAGAAGTTGTTTGCTGGACTTGTTTCGCTGAAAGCGTTACCGGCCGCACTATTTATTGTTGACCCGAAAGAGGAAAAGACCGCCGCGAGCGAAGCGAAGCGGCTAAATATACCAGTGGTTGCGCTCGCGAGCTCCGACTGCGATATTTCCGAAATAGCGCATCCAGTTATCGCCAATGATTCTTCAATGGCGAGCATTAAATATTTTGTAAATGAAATTGCAAAAGCGTATCAAGATGGAAAAACACAAGGCGTAAGCCAATAAGAAACATGGAGATCACCACAAACCAAATCAAAGCATTGCGCGCTCAAACTGGCGTCTCGGTGATGCAGTGTCGCAAGGCGCTTACGGAGGCGGGCGGAGATGCAGAAAAGGCGCTCCTCCTTCTCAAAAAGCGCGGCGCGGAGGCGGCGGCGAAAAAGTCGGGGCGGACGCTTGGCGCAGGCGCGGTTGCTTCTTATATCCACCCAGGCGCAACCGTTGGCGCGCTGGTACTTCTTTCATCCGAAACGGATTTTGTATCACGCAATCCGGAGTTCCAGGTGCTCGCGCGCGACATCGCGATGCATGTCGCCGCTATGAATCCAGAAAAAGATGCGCTGTTAGACCAGCCGTTTATCAAAACGCCGGACGAGACCATCCGCGCGCTCCTTGAGCGCGCCGTGCAAAAGTTCGGCGAGCGCATTGAGGTTGCCGACTTCACCAGATTTGCGGTGTAACGAAGTGTATAAAGATAATTCTCCCACGCCTTAAAAGTTATTTCAAGTAAGAAATGAAGACCTTTTTTGTCGATGAGTCAGGTGATTTGGGGACAAAGGAGAGATATTTCATAATCGCTCTACTTGCTCCTCAAAGAGTAAAGCGTATAACGAATTTCATGAGGAGATTCTGTGCGGAACATGCTATCCCAGAAGTAAAAGCAAGCCAGCTCTCATTTTCGCAGAAAACATTTATTCTAAATAGACTCTGTAGCGCAAACGATTATACCGTTTCGTATATTGTTGCCGATAAAACTCATCTTCAGCCGCAACTCCTTGCAGACAAAAATCTCTGTTACAACTATCTGTTTTCGTTCTTGGTGAGCAAGACGATTCGGAGTATCAGAGAGGATATAACGATTCTGCTTGATAATCACTCAACAAAAGTTAAGTCAATCAACTCTCTCGCTGATTACATTAGGATAAAAGCAATCACCCAGTGGGGATATATTGACCGACTATATATTTCTTATGTAGATTCAAAAAATTCAAAAGTAGTGCAGGCGACAGATGTCATTGCGAACGCAATCTATGCAAAATATATCTATGGGAAGGAACACTTTTACAACATGCTGACTATCAGCGAGTCCGTTAAGTTTCCAGCAAACAGATTCGGCAGTATAGGAGTTCCTGTGGATAAGTCCACTTGACTTTTTGCTTATCACGACTATCATTAAGAGTGATATAAATCTTGCGCGGAGCTTACTGTAAGTAAGTGGCGTGTGCCGTCACCGAAGCACAAGTAATCTTGAAAAGCCCTGTGGGGCTTTTCTGCTTTTAAGGATTGATTGTTTTGGCTTTTTCTGATATGGTCTTAGGAATGAAAGTCAAAAAAATCGGAAAAAAGAATTTCGGAAAAGTTACGATAAGGAAGAATGTTTTTAATCTTCCCGCGTTTGCGTAGTTTTTTAAGAGATGAAAAATCTATATAATATCTCAAAAGGACAGTTTATAACACTTTGGGTGTTCTCTGTACTTATATGGATTCGGATAATTAATCATTCATGTGCTTGGTACGCGTCTTGCTCACGATTTAACTTTTCTGACGATACAGAGATTGCTGATTGGCTATCATTCATTATTCCTTTTCTTATTATTTTTTACACCATTGGTTGGATAAATCACAGAAAAGAGATTAAAGGTAAATAAATTATATTCCCCATAATTTTTATGTTCCTCGCACTGACAATTTTTATTATTTCGCTTGCCGGACTTGCGGCGCTGTTTGCGTTTAAGATTGCGGAAATAAGCGGCAAGGAGACGCTTCTTCAGTCGCTCTCGCATCGCGGCGACGAGCTCCTTTCGCGCGGTAGGAAGACGCTCGCGCGCAAGAGCAAAGAAGTACATCATATTCATATAAAGCCGGCACTCAAGAAAGCGGGGGAAGCGGCGCGCGAGGCGATTGCGTCCGGTTGCGAGTGGTGCATCCGAGAAATGCGCCAGGCGGCGCGGTTACTGCGCGGCAAAGAGCCGACCGCGCCGCCAGGCGGCTCGGTGTCGGTCTTCCTCAAACAAATGCTGGATTTTAAGAATGGAAAAAAGGATGAATTGGATAAATAAAAACATTCTCACATTCTTAAGAATACGAGAATGTTTTTAAGATACGATCGTATCTTAATGTCATACTAAATGAATCTCGCCCATACTTTCTGAAATAAAACCTTTTATTTCTAAAAGTGAGAGCACTGCGTTGGTCTTGCTAACGGGTAATTTCGCAGCGGCAATCAACGCGTCGCGCTCCATAGGAATCGTGAGGAGTTCTAGGATTTTTATTTCTTCCGCAGAGCAGTCGTCATAATTTTGTTTTTTACCTTCCGCATCGGGTTCTACTTTAAACCCAAGCGCAATTAGCAACTCTTCATGTGTGCGCACGGGCGTTGCGCCGAGCCGCATCAAAAGGTGCGGACCTTCCGTCGCGCCGGAGAAAATTGAGCCCGGTACCGTGAGTACATCGCGATTGTATTCGCTTGCGAGCCGTGCGGTAATAAGAGTTCCAGACCTCTTTTCTGCTTCCACCACAAGCACTGAGTCTGATAGCCCCGCCATAATTCTGTTCCTTTGCGGGAAGCTATATAAGGTCGCGCGGAAATCTGGCGGAAATTCGGAGAGGAGAGCGCCGCCCGCGGCAACGATGTTGTCGGCGAGCGTTCGGTTCGCCACGGGGTGCATTATTTTCCGGCTCAGCCCCGAGCCAGGCACTGCAACACAAGAGAGTTTCGCTTCCAATGCGGCGCGGTGCGCAATGCAGTCAATGCCAAGCGCAAGGCCCGATACAATAACAACCGGGTGACCGTACAGCCCCGAAATGAGCTTCTCGCACGCCTCGCGCCCGTACTGTGAAAAGCGCCGCGAGCCGACCACGGCGAGCCATTTGTGTTTTTCGGGCGGAAGCACACCTTCCACCCACAGCTTTTCCGGCGGGTCGGGTATTTCGCGCAGCCGCCGCGGAAATTGCTCGGGCGACATTGTTCTTATGGACGACATTTCTTTATGGTATCATTATTCGTATCTCTATGTTGGATATAAAATTCATTCGGGAAAACAAAGAACTCATCGCCGAGGCGGCGCGGAAGAAGCACATCGCGTTCAAGGTGGATGAGCTGATTACCGCAGACGATGAGCGCCGCGCGGTGCTTAAAATCGTTGAAGACAAACGCGCGGAGCAGAATCGCAAAAGCGAGCAGATTACGCGCGCGCACGACGACAATAAGCGCCAGGCGTTTGTGGAGGAGATGCGCGCGCTCAAAGTCGGTCTTCAAGAGGAGGAAGAACGGCTGAAAAAGACGACCCAAAAATGGCAGTCGCTAATGCTTCTAGTCCCAAATGTTCCAGATATTTCGGTGCCGGAAGGGGTTGGCGAGGAAGACAATAAAGAAATGCGGACATGGGGAGAAAAGCCGGAGTTCACATTTGAGCCAAAGAGCCATATTGAACTTATGAAGGCGCTTGATATGGCGGATTTTGAACGCGGCGCGGCTGTGTCGGGCTTTCGCGGATATTTCTTGAAGAATGACGGTGCGCTTTTGTCGCTTGCACTATGGCGGCTGTGTATGGATTTCTTTACAAAGAAAGATTTTTCGCCAATACTTGCGCCGTCCTTGGTTCGGCGCGAATCACTTCTCGGAACCGGGTATTTGCCTCAAGGAGAAGACGATTTATACAAAACGCAAGACGGCGACTATCTTGCAGGCACCGCGGAAGTGCCGGTTATGTCGTATTTTGCGGACACAATTTTGAGTGAGGAAGAATTGCCGAAAAAAATAATTGCGTTCTCTCCGTGTTTTCGGCGTGAGGCGGGGAGCCACGGAAAAGATACAAAAGGGCTGATGCGTGTGCATGAGTTTTTCAAGTGCGAGCAAGTGGTGCTTTGCGAAGCGAGCCATCAGGCGTCTGTTGCTTTACACGAAGAGATAAATCGCAACGAGGAGGAATTTATGGAAACTCTCGGTATTCCCTATCGTACAGTTATCAACTGTGGCGCTGACCTTGGTCTTGGGCAAGTAAAAAAATACGACATTGAATTATGGGTGCCGTCGGAAAAACGGTATCGGGAAATAAGCTCCGCCTCATACTTCCATGATTTTCAGACACGACGGCTTAATATTCGCTACAAAAACAAAGATGATAAAGCACAATTTGCCCATTCACTGAATTGCACTGCCGCGCCAACGCCCCGTCTTTTGATTTCCATCCTTGAAAACAACCAGCGCGCGGACGGGAGCATTGCGGTTCCTAAAGTGCTGGTGCCGTATTTTGGAAAAGAAGAAATAAGATAACACTCGGAATGCTGCTTTTGCGGAACCGGAAAATTTCCCCTGCGAGGAAATTTTCCTTATCCGCTCGCCTCGCTCTTCCTCGCAGATTCGGAATCCATGCCCGCTCGGCTCCTCGCCCGCCCGTACCGAAACGGTACATTTCGGGCGGGCCGTTCCGCAACCTGTCTGCCGACAGGCAGAAAGCACATTGCTTTCGTTATAAAAAACATATATCAATATAATCTGCGACCGCGTACTATATTGATATGCGAGCGTATTTCAGTATTTTGCAAAATACTTGTATGGATTAATTCGTGAGAATTAGAGAATATAAAAAATAAAAAAGCCGCCCTTACGAACGGCCTGTTTTTTCAGATGCGGCTTAATAACTTTCCGCTTTTTCTTTAAACTGTTCAAAGTTTTGATACAACTCTGTGCGGAATCCGAAAGCCGCCGCACCTTCTGTATTTTCAACATCATCGTCCCAAAAAACTACCGCTTCTTTTTTCATTCCGGTTTTTTCTAAGATGTATTGAAAGAATGCGGCATCAGGTTTTTTCGAGCTGACATAAGCCGAAGAAAATACGCCATCAAACCAATTACTCAATCCTCGTTTTTCTACAAGATTATCGGTACGATACTTTTCGTTGTTGGTCGCAAGATAGATTTTCACCCCTTTTGCCCTCAACGCTTGAATGGTGGTCTTAAATCTCTTATCAATTGCGGTGTGTTTCTCTGAAAACCAACAATCTAGAAAAGCATCAACGCCGTCTTTCCACCCCCATTGTTTCAAGTATTTCCGGAGTTCTTTTTTCAGATCTAATTTTCCTACCACACAGAGTTGGAATTCGTTACGAAAGAATGGGCCAGTGACCTCAGTAGAAATTCCGTATTCGCGCGCAAGCCGATTACTGAACCGTTCGCCGTGAACAATCATCCCGTCTGCATCAAGAATAAGTGCCTTTGTCATATCTTTTCTTTGTTATGTTTCTATCCAAAAAGTATACTACACGAAATAATAAAAATGTACAGAATGTGTATTATAATACCCACATGCCTCTACGCTCCGAATTTCGCGGGATGCGCCGCAGCCGCCGCGCGCGGCGGCTGCGGCTTCTCGCATGGCGCGCGTTTTTCGGCGCATCCGCGCTTGCGCTCCTCTTTTTCGGCTTGTCGTGGTTTTCGTTTTACGCGCCTTTCCAAATTAAAAAAGTCGTCATTGTTGGAGTGAATAATTCCTCACGCGTAGAAGAACTTCGCGCCGAGGCGGAGGTTGCCCGTGCGTTTAGGGAAGAGGGCATACGCCTTTTTTCTCCGACAAACTTTTTGCTGTATCCGCGCGCCGCGCTCGCCGCCGCCGTCGCTTCGTCCTCTCCGCGCATCGCGTCTGCCGCCGCCGCGCGCGGCGGCGGGATTGTGATTGTCGTCGTTTCCGAACGCGCGCCGTTCGCAGAATGGTGCTCATCTACAAGCGAATGTATTTTTATTGACGAAAACGGTTTTGGTTTTCCGAATGCGAAAGGAGACGCGCCCCCGATTTCAAATGTCGTTTTTGTTGGTGAAAGTCCGCGCGCCGGCGCGCGCTATCTTCTGCACGAGAAGTTTCTTTTGCTTCGCGACATTGTTTATTCCGCAGAGCGAATTGGTTTGATTGTTAAAAAAGTAAAGCAAGAAGAGGGGGACGATTTTTCGTTGTCGCTTGCCGATAATGCAGAGGCGCGTTTTGTGTTATCTTTTGAAACCGCAAAAATATTTTTAGAACTCCCGACTATTCTCCAGGCCGCAAACCTAAAAATCTCAGGCGGCTCGGTATATCCCGCACTTCAATATCTTGATATGCGTTTCGGCGGCCAGGTAGTGTTTAAGAGGATATAAATTAAACTAGACACACGATGTTGATGTGCTTCAAACATCTGGTGCCCCTGCAATTTATCATTAAGCCACGATCGTATCTTAATAATAAAACTAATATACACTATCTCTGACGGTCGTTAGAGATAGTGTATTCAGTCATTTTGCAAAATGTTTGTATAAGATATTGCAATAAAAAAGTCGCTTCGGTTTCCCAAAGCGACTTGTCTCGTCGTATGACGAGATGTTCTAGTTTCCCCTTGTTGATAGTTGCCGGACGCGCACGAGTTCTGTCGCTTTCGCGACAAACTCTGCGGCAATCTGGTGCTCCTCCTTAAACGGCTCTTCGCCTGTCATTGCCTTGCGGAGCAGTACACACGCTCCCGAGTACATCTCAAAGTTGATTGAGGTGTTCGCTTCAATAAGCACGCGGACGCGCTCTTTGCTGTCGCGGTTCGTCGCCTGCCAGATGAGGGACTTTTCGGCAAGGGACTTAATTCTCTGGCCGTCTGCGTCCTCTGCATCGCGGCGCACTTCTCCGAAGGTGCTCCCGACATACGACATCCATTCAAGGATATAAAGCGTCATTTCTTCTGTCGGAGTGATCGGGTGCAGGTCTTCTTCATTGAGCCACCGGTGCAAACTTGGTGCCAGAAAAGGCCGATTGCCGCATTTCTTGCAGACGGCGCTGTCAATGTTGAAGAGATACGCATTGAGCGAAATCTCCGCTCCGCAGAGGGAACATTTTCGGTCCCACATGAGCCCGTCAAAGTTCCATTTTCCGGTCGGACGGACGCCTTCGCCGGCGAGCATTTCCAGTTGCGTTGGCGTAGTGCCTTTCAGAAGGTCCCACTGGTCAATTCGTCCCATGTCCAGAAGATTTTCGCATTCGCAGTCTTCGTAGAATTCCCAGCGGATGCCACTCCCCATCCAACAGTTCGCGAGATTGTTTCCAATCAGAATGCACACTGCTTCAGGGCTGTTATGCGTAACCCCGATGACCCAAGTTCTCCGCGGCTCACGACCCCAGAGATACCGTACGCGCACTTTATTTTTGTCTCGCGTGCGCTCCGTGAAGTACGCGCGGTAATGCGATTGCCGTTCTGGCGCATGTTCATCCCGAAAAGAAACCATGGCGGTTTCTGCATCCGGATACATTCCGTGGAGCATCAAACGATTTTCCACGATGCCCGCACCGGCAATAGGGTGCATCAGTACCGGAATAACCGGCAGTTTTTGCGTTGCAACTACTTGTTGTTCTGCTTTCATTTTCTTTCCTTTCTTTCTGTTTTGTTGAGTTTTCGGTAATTCAAGATGAGTTCGTTAATGAGAATCGGCAATGTCTCCACCGCCACTCTCATATCCAAGTGCATTTGCTTGATTTTTGGATTGCCCGGATTCTTTTTCTGTTCTTCCAACCATAACGGCGAGAACTGTTCGCTGACGCGGACAATGGCTTTCACAAGCACTTCTCCGTGACCGTTGGTCGCTTTGCGTACACATGCGGTGAAGATATCCTCTAGTTCTGGCCGGACAATAAGCCGAAACAAACTTTGGTCGTACAAACTCTTAAAATTGTCAAAGCATCCGCCAAACCAGTCAAAGACGCTCTGAAAATTTAGATTGCACTCCAACTGTTCAATCGGCCAGAACGCAACGGAATTTGCAACGGGGTCTATGAAATGCTGGATTCCCGCTTCGCCACTCGGCGAAGGAGTCCAGTGTTCCGTGATTCGTTGTCTCTTCCACCGCACTTGCGATATGAGTTCCATGATGATGTCGCGGCTTTTGCCGAGTGGGGTTTCCACTCCGCAACTTTCGCACGGCTTGCGCGAAACATATAGAACCGATGTTCGGTCAAATACGCCCCCGCACAGCGGACATCGGTGTGTTAGAAGAATCCCGTCAAAGTCCCAGTCGCCCTTTGGATAGACGCCGCGTTGTATGAGCGACTTTCGCTCATCTAACGAAACATCTCCTGCAAGGTCTTGGTAGTCAAACCGCCCTTGCTCGATTAGTTCCGAGAGAGCGAAATCGCGGTAGATTTCCCACCGCGCGATAGTTAACTTGCAACCGGATGCAAAGTTCCCGATAAGAACTTTGATTGCCGGAAGATCGTTAATCGTCATACCAACGACAGCGTCTTCAAACTTGCGTTCGTGCCGAAGATTCTTAACCTGCCGTATGATTGCCCGCCCATTTTTTTCTTCTATCCAGAAGACCACGCGGTGAGGCAAATATTCCGAAGCAAATGTGTTTCGGAAAGATGAGAAAAGTTCTTTAGCGTATGCTTCACGATAACCGTCCTGAAATGCTTGATTTGCAATGGCTGGTAGTAATTCTGTCATTTTTCTCCTTTTTTAAGGTTGAGTTTTAACTATTTTCAAGGTGTCTAGTCATAGAATACACGAAACAAACTCAGTGTCAAGGTCTTAAAGAAACACTCGGTGTATGCATTTGAGGAACCGGATTTCTTTGTGCGTGATATAATGTTCAGTATGAATCTTATCGCGTTTTTTCCGCAGTATTTTGTGTGGCATTATACTGTCGCGCTCATGGATTTTGCGCGCACTGTGTCTAATTTCTTTTGGTTTCTTTGGAACTTTTTTTCCATAGAGCTCCTCGCGCGCTCGTTTTTCGTGCCGTGGAAGCGGCTCGGTGAGGAGCAAGGGTCGTTCGTCGGGCGCGCGATTGTCGGCGCGGCTATGCGCGCCATCGGCATCATTGCGCGGCTCGCGCTGTTCGCGCTCGCCGCGCTTTCTTTCGTAGTAACCTTCTTTGCGTTGATTTTCGCGCTCGCGTTGTGGCTCGTTCTGCCGTTAGTAATTGCGTTTTTGCTTTTTATCGGTATTCGCTCGCTTTTTTCAATATGACATTCACAGATATAAAACAATCCACAAAAGTGTATCGTCTTGGAGTTGCGATTGAGCGATTTTTTCCTCTGCCGTCGCGCCTTCGCCTTGCGCGCGCGCTTGGTTTTTTCGTTATTGTTTCTTTGGCAGGCGCGCTCCTCTTTTCAATTTTCACCGCAAGTCCCGATTTTGCCGCGCGCCTCTCCGTATCCGAAGGATTGCTGACGTTTTTGCGCTATGCTCCCGGCGTTTTTTACATTGCGCTCGCCTGCTGGCTCGCGCTTTTTGCCGCGAACGCTTGTTACTATTCTTTCGCGTGCCACTCTCGCCCACCGCTTCTCCGCGAGCTGTTTTGGAAACCAGTGCCTCCCGTTTCTTTTGACGCGGCGGTCTTGATTGCGGAACTTTACGGAAACGATATTTTTCGGCGCTTCGCAGATGTTTTTTTAGGAAAGCAGATTTTCGCTCGGCTTGGAATTTCGCGTGCGGCAGTGCGCGCGTTTTTAGAGAAACCGCGCATCACAGTTTCGGCGGATACGCTTTCATTCTCACCAACAAACGGGCGTGCATTGCTGCTCGGGGATGTTGTTTTTGCTCTTTTCTCTCTTGATACGGACGGCGCACTTTTTCTTGCAGAACAAGGCGCATCCGTTCCTACCGCCATCGGCACGGCGGCGTGGGTTGAGCGCGGTCTTGCGAATATGCGCCGAAGCAGGCGCTTTTGGGGGCGTGAAAATTTGGGAAGGATTCACGGCATCGGCAAGGATTGGGCGTATGGCTCTGCGTGGCGGCTTTCGCGGTATGGTAAAGATATTTCTCTAGTTCCTGTATTTTCGCGAGTTGGGAGCGCCGAAGCCGCGCTTGCGGCGGATTCGGCAGAGCAAGTGGAATCCGTGCTTTCACGCGAGCGTGAGGCGAACGCGCTTCTAGTGGGCGATGTAGGTTCTCCTCGCGAAGCGGCAGTCGCTTTTCTTGCGGCGCGCATCAAGGAAGGGAGCGTACTTCCGCAGTTGGAGCACAAACGAATGATTGTTTTTGATACGGAGGCGTTTATAGCAGATACAAAAAACAAAACCGCCTTTGAAGGCGAGCTTATCCGTTTGTTTAAAGAAGTTGAATCCGCAGGCAATTTGATTATTATTATTCCTAATTTTCCTGAATTCTTGGAAAGCGCGGCAGGAATTGGAAGCGACGCGGTACGACTTATGGACGATTTTCTCGCCTCTCCGCGCATTCAACTTATTGCGCTCGCGGAAACAGGAGCTTTTCACCGCACGATTGAGCCAAATGCAGAACTTATGAAGCGGTTTGAAAGGATTCTCGTGCCTCCAGCAGACGAACGCGCGGTTCTTCCGTATCTTGAAGATGAAGCGTTGCGTATGGAAAGCGGCGGCAGGATTTTCTTTACATATCCGGCGATTGAAGCGGCAGTAAAATCAAGTGCACGGTATTTTATGGGCGATTCGCTTTTGGATAAGGCAACGGATGTGCTGTATGAGGCCGCGAGCAATGTGAGAAAAGAAAACCGCCGTGCTGTTTTGTCGTCAGATATTTTAGCGGTAATTGAGAAGAGGACTGGCGTACCTGCTGGTGCGCTAACCGAGTCCGAGCGAACATCGCTACTTGAACTGGAATCAAAATTGCGTACGCGCGTTGTGGGGCAGGACGAAGCACTCGCGGCGGTTGCGGGCGCGCTTCGGCGCGCCCGCGCGGGCATTGCGAATCCAAACCGTCCGTTCGGCTCATTTCTATTTCTCGGACCGACAGGAGTAGGAAAAACAGAAACCGCGAAGGCGCTTGCGTCTTCTTTTTTTGGGACGGAAGACGCAACACATCGGCTTGACCTCTCCGAATATAGGACTGCGGATGCAATGGAGCGGCTTATCGGTTCGTTCGCAGTAGGAAAGCAGGGTGTACTTTCATCGCTTTTGCGCGAAAAGCCGTACGGCGTTCTCCTTTTAGATGAGTTTGAGAAGACGACCGTGGAAATCCGGCACTTGTTTTTACAGGTACTTGATGAAGGATTTTTCACTGACTCGTCGGGCAAACAGGTCAATTGCCGCAATCTTTTGATTATCGCGACATCAAATGCTGGGAGCGACCTTATTTGGAACGCCGTGCGGCATGGGAGCGATTTGCAAGATGAAAAAAGGCGGATTATAGACGCGCTTATTGAACGCGGCGCGTTCACTCCGGAACTTCTTAACCGTTTTGATGGCGTCGTGCTATTCCAACCGCTTGTGGGGAAAAATCTGCGCACTGTAGCTAAGCTTATGCTACAAAAGCTTGTGAAGCGGCTCAGCGAGCGCGGCATTTTGTTTGTGCCGACCGAGCGGCTGACGGACTTTGTGTCGGATGCAGGCGCCGACCCGCAGTTTGGCGCGCGTGCGATGCAGCGCGCAGTGCAAGACAAAGTAGAGCGCGCGATTGCCGACAAAATACTTAAAGGCGATATACGCCCCGGCTCGCGTGTAGAATTGTCGCCAGAAGAATTGCATTAAATTTATGTTATCATCTTGCTATGAAATCCAAAGAAAAACAGGAAGGGTTTTCGGCGTTGTATCGGAAATATAGGCCGCGGGAGTGGGACGAAGTGGTGGGGCAGGAGCATGTTGTAGATGCACTTCAGGGCGCGCTTGCGCTCGGGAGGGTCTCGCACGCGTACCTCTTTGCGGGCGCGCGCGGGACGGGGAAGACATCCGTCGCAAGAATTTTAGCTAGAGCTCTTAAAACAGCCGAAATTGACCTATATGAAATAGACGCGGCATCCAGCCGAAAGATTGATGATGCGCGCGAACTTCGCGACACGGTGCTGTCGCTTCCGTTTGAATCGCCGTATAAAGTGTACATTCTTGACGAAGTGCATATGCTCACAAAAGAAGCGTTCAACGCGCTCCTCAAAACGCTGGAGGAGCCGCCTCCGCATATCGTCTTCATTCTCGCCACGACGGAAATTGACAAACTGCCGGAGACGATTGTGTCACGATGCGAACTCCATTCATTTCGGAAGCCAAACCAAAAGATGCTGGCAGAAATTGTGTCGCGCGCGGCAAAAAAAGAAGGGTACGATATAAGCCGCGCGTCTGCGGAGCTCATTGCGCTTCTGGGCGACGGCTCGTTCCGCGATGCGTACGGCATTTTGCAGAAAACAATTACTATCTCGGCTGATAAAAAGATTTCAGAAGAAGAAGTGCTGCGCGTAACAGGCGCGCCAAAGGGAGACATTGCAAATCGCATTATTCAATCCCTAGCCGAGCGCAATACAGAGAAAGGGCTTTCGGCGATTGCGGAAGCAGTCGCGGCGCACGGAGACATGAAGATATTTGCGAAGCTTATTTTGCAAAAAATGCGCTTTGCCCTGCTTTTGCGCATCGCGCCGGAAATGGAAAAAGAAATTGCGCGCGAACTCTCCGAAAGCGACTTTGCATTTCTGAAAAAAATTCCCGCAAACGGACTTACCTCGCAGACACTTCTTACTTTTCTTGAATACTACGACCTTATTGGCCGTTCTCACATTTCACATCTTCCACTTGAATTGGCTGTTATAAAGGTTTGCGAGACGGCAAAAAAATGATATGTGTATAACTTAAGTATTAGAACAGTGATATGATACTATAATAAATAGTGTCTATTGTTCATGATACAAAAAACAAAAGAAAAGGAAGAAGCACTTACTTTAAGACGAAATGGAATGTCATATAGCGAGATCTTGAAACGAATTTCCGTTGCAAGATCAACCCTATCACTTTGGCTTCGAGATGTTGGTTTATCGCAGAGACAAAAGCAATGCCTAACCGAAAAGAAACTTAAAGGAATGGCGCGTGGTTGGGCCAATATTCGAAATAGAAGAATTAGAAAATCAGAATATATAAAAGAAGTTGCTCGCGCTGAAGCGGAGCAACTTATAATTGATCCGTTGTGGCTAACTGGAGTTGTTTTGTATTGGGCAGAGGGCGGTAAAGAAAGAAAATGGCGAACAGGTGAGAAGGTTTCTTTTTCCAATATGGAGTGGCGTATGCACGCCATCTTTCTTAGTTGGATTTTTCAATATGCAGGAAAGGGTATGAATGATTTAGTTTTTGAGATTTATATTCACGAAAGTGCAGATATAAGGTTGGCTAGGAAATATTGGTCAAGATTACTAAAGATAAAACCAATAGAACTTAGAATTTACTTAAAGCGGAAGAATAACAATCCACACAGGCACAATATTAATAATGAGTATCATGGTCTTTTGCGTATTTGTGTTAGAAGGAGCGTTGATCTGAATCGAAAAATTGCCGGATGGATTGAAGGTGTGGTACAGTATTTTAGTAAATGATACATTGCCGGCTCGTCTAACGGTAGGACGTCTCCCTTTGAAGGAGAAAATTGGGGTTCGATTCCCTGGCCGGCAGTCAGTTTGAGATACATTTATTATTCATTGCGGCTGGTAAATTTACACAATTTTATAGAATAATTACCAATTATTAAATAACAAAGAAATTGAGTTTGCGAGAAAAATACAAAATGATTTCTGTAAAAATAAGATATTTTAATCTTTTATACTACCCTCAAACAACATGTAAGCAATCACGCAGTTGATTTTTTTGAGAGAAGAGTATACGATAGTTTTATGAAGACAGTGTCAATTTTTCTAGGAAGCGCGTTTGTAATCTTTTTTGTAGCGCAAAATGCGCTCGCGCTTGCGCTTGTTATTCCATCACCGAAAACGGTCGGCGCGCCGCTCGCGCTCACAATTGAAGAAGACGGCGATACGATGATTGACGGTGCGCGCATAACGCAAATTACCGGCTCAACAATTTTCGCGTCTCAATATTGGGGTACCCTTCCTGTGCGTTGGATTATTCGTACGGATGCGAAAACATCTATTAAACATCGCTTTGGAAATCCTATTGTGATGTCTCAATTGGCAGTCGGACATTTTATAAGCGTAGAAGGAAGTTTCAACGGCAGTTCCGACTCGCTCGGTATTGATGCGAAATCAATAAAAAATTGGTCGGTATCAACTGAAGGTTCTTCTTTTGCCGGAACTGTTGTATCTGTTCCTGATGCTGGAGGGGCGTTCATTCTCCAAATTGGAGACGGAAGTACCGTGTTCGTGAAGCCGAAAGCTACTTCAACGATAATGCGTGGCGTGGTTTCAATAATGCCAGCGGCGATTGCGCTCGGCGACCGCGTGCTTGAGACGACGGGCGTATACAACCACATTGACCGCTTGCTTTCCGCCGAGAATGTAAAGATTTTTCAGGATAAGCAGAAATTCTCACCGCGAAACTTTGAGGGGAAACTAGTTCGGCTGGACAGTATCAATCTGCCTACTATTATGGTGGTGAATGTTGGCGGGAAGGAATACACAGTGCATCTACCCGACAAAACAATCATTCTGCGCAAAGATAAAGCAAAGACAACTCTCCAGCGATTTGTGGCGGGCGATACAGTGCGTTTTTACGGAGCGATTCGCGAAGCGGAGTGGTCGGTTGTAGATGCGGAAGTTGTTAGAACGCTTGAATTTTGATACATTACTCCTGTTGCGCCGGTCGTATAGCGGCAATTACAGGAGACTGTAAATCTCCCGACCGTTGGTCTACGCTGGTTCGAGTCCAGCCCGGCGCATTTTTTACCTTATGAATACGAATGTACGATCTGGTTTGCGCACTTGGATTGAGATTGACCGAGAAGCAATACGGCACAATTTTACCATATTCAAGAAATTGCTCGCGCCGAAAACAAACCCGCCACGAGTCGGTCGGGTAAAGCTTATGGCAGTTGTGAAGAGTAACGCATATGGCCACGGGCTTGTTGATTTTTCTAAAGAAATGGAAAAACTCGGTGCGGACTTTCTCGGTGTGGACTCTATGACCGAAGCGCGCGCCTTGCGACGAGAGGGAATCACTCTCCCAATTTTAGTGCTCGGTTACACTATGCCGGAGTTGTTTGCCGAAGCCGCTAGCAACAATATTTCTTTGACTGTTTCTTTTTTTGAGACATTAGATGCATTCAAAGAGGTAAAATTCGCCAAACTGCTCAAGATTCATATTAAAGTTGACACAGGAATGCACCGGCAGGGATTTTTGTTCGGAGAACAAAAATCCCTGATGTCAAGAATAAAAACTCAAAAGTCAAGAATTATCGTAGAAGGTCTTTATACGCACTTTGCAAATGCAAAGAATCCCGCATTTCCTGCTGATACGCGCACACAGATTACGGAGTTTGATAAGTGGATTGCTGCGTTTAATAAGGCAGGTTTCAAACCAATTGTTCACGCGAGCGCAACGGCAGGTGCTATGCTCTTTCCAGAAGCGCATTACGATATGGTACGCATTGGTATCGGGCTGTATGGGCTTTGGCCCGCGCGCGAAGCGCGCGCGTTTCTGCAGGACAAAATATCTTTGCGTCCTGTTCTTGAGTGGAAGTCAATTGTAAGCGAAATAAAAAAGATTCCGAAAGGCGCACGCATTGGTTACGACTTTGCGGAGACATTACAAGCAGATACTACTATCGCTATTATTCCGGTCGGGTATTGGCACGGGTATCCGCGCGCGCTTTCTGCAATTGGGCGTGTGCTGATTAAAGAAAAAGAATGTAGAGTGCTTGGCCGCGTCAGTATGGATATGTTAATTGTTGATGTAACTGGCGTAAAAAATCTGCGCGTCGGCGACGAAGTGGTTATTATAAGCAACGACCAAACATCTCCCGCTTCTGCTGAAGGTATTTCGCTACTCACCGACAGTTCATGGTATGAAACCGTTACGCGCCTGAACCCGCTCATAAAGAAGATTTACATTTGACACACAGTCAAGATTGTGTATAATATATGTCAGTCGAAAATATGCTGATTCTGCCTTGCGGCAGGGCTGTTTTCGCAAAAGTTCATTGTCAGTAGAAGAAACAAAAACAAATGAAAAATCAAAGATACCTTATTGTGCTACTTCTTTTCGTTGCAGCGTTATTCACGCTTACCGTAAACCTCACCGCCGCCATCAGTGTTCAGAAGGTGTGGCAGCCGGACTCGCAATTGGCTCCTGCCAATACACGGGTCAGCTTCATGCAGTTCTTGCTTTTATCCGACACCACAGAGCGTGTGGACGGGATTACCATTCAAACGACAGGCACAGATGTATCCGTATACCGCCAGTCTTTGCTGGAAAACGGGTTCGGAGATATTGTTGGGACAATAGGCATTAGGGAGAGTAACACCCAGTTTATGCCGCTTTCTTTAATCGTGAAGGCGGGTGAGCCGGTTTATTTGACACTAAAAGGAGACATGGAGCGGATTATTGATTCTGGATACAGCGGAACGATTATTGGCACCGATGTGGTCGCAATCTGGACAGGCGCAACTGTTTCGGGTTCATTGCCGTTGGTGGGTACGCGCCATACAGTGAACACATCTCTACAAGTAGGGGGAATCACCTCTACTGGTAGGAAAGGTTCTCATCAAAACATCACCGCGGGCGAAAATCAGGTTTTGGGAAGTATTGAAGTGACCACTTCCTCTGCAGAAAATATGCTTGTATATGGATTGCCGATTGAAATTCATTCAACTGGAGGAGACCCATCGCGGATTAGAAATTTGGTGGCAATGGACCAAAACGGAGCAATTATCGCGTCATCTCGCGGTACTAGTGTCTTACGCAAAGAGTATGGACATGCAATGTTCGCGCTTTATTCGGAAAAAGGCGGTATTGTTCTACCAAAAGGAACATCCACCATTTTCTTTAAGGGTGATACAACCGACGCGTTTTCGCGCGGTGGTACGATTGCGGTTGAAACCAATCCGTCAGAATGGAATGCCTACGGCGTTCTTTACGGTTATCAAGGCGCTGTATCTGGTCTTGGTTCCGTATTAAGCGCAACTAGCTTTGTGCGAGTGCCGCGGTTGGATGTGAGTACGACTTCGCCACAGTATATGCAAGTGAACGCTGGCACCTTACAAGTGCCGACGCTCTCAATCTTGCTTGATGCAACAAAGTCAAGCGAAGACATACGGGTAACGCAAATTCCGATTCTCATGGTTACTTCGCCACAATGGAAACGCGATTTATCGCAACTGACACTATATGACGGCTCAACTTTGATAAGTTGGTTCCACGACGATTTGGGATTAGATGACGGCATCGCCCAACTCACACTTTATTTTGGGGCAAATGGGTTTGTGGTGCCGAAAGGTACTGCAAAAACCGTTACTGTTAAATTAAATATCAGTCCAAACGCAATCGGGTTCTACGGTATTGCGTTGGGTGATTTCGCAAATGTTGATGGTGTGGCGCTACAAAGCGGCAAAACACCAACGATGTCTGTTACGATTGGATATACGATTGTGCATGCTCAGTCCGGCAAGGGTTAAGTTTTAGATTCTCACGCGACCGCGCAAACGAAAGTTTGCGCGGTTTTTTATTGTGTGATAATCTACAAAAACTATGTCCCAAGACCGACTTATCAAACTCGTATGTCCTTCGTGCAAGAGGGTTAATTATTGGAGCGAGAAAAACAAGAAGAAAGTAGAGCGCAAGATAGAACTAGCGAAGTTTTGTAACTGGTGCAGGAAGCGCACGAAGCACAAAGAGGCGAAGAAGTAAATCGGGCCCACCAGGACTCGAACCTGGAACTCTTCTTTTGGAGAGAAGTGTTTTGCCATTGAAACTATAGGCCCTCGTGCTCAAGCATATCAAATATTTGCTTTTTTTGCGATGGGAGAAACCACTGTATTTCTTTATTTCTTTTAAACCAAGTCATTTGCCGTTTGGCGTAGAGGTATATTTCCGTTTGCAACTTCTCAATCATTTCTACTTTAGTCATATATCCGCGTAAGTAGCGCGATAGATATCGGTACTCAAGTCCGAGCGATTCCATCCGTTTCCACGACAGGCCGCGCTTATGTAGCCGCCGCGCCTCTTCTATCATTTTATACCTTCTAATTCGCGCGAATAAGCGCATAGAGATTTTCTTTTTTAATTCCGCGGGTGGAAGTGTGATGCCGAGCCATACAACATTAAGCGAGCGGACAAAGGCAAGGCGTTCTGAAAAACTGGGGTGGGGGCGTGGCCATTCAATTCTGATTGAATGGGGGGGTCCGCCTGAGGCGGACAGAACGCTCTTGTCGGCGTCCGCGAGCGCGATTTCGATTGCACGCACAAGACGACGCGGATTGTGTGAATCTATTGTTTCCGCGCGGTGCTTGTTAAGTGTTTTGAGAAGTGCGAATAATTCCGGCGCGGATTTTTTCTCCAGTTTTTTGCGGAGCGCGGGGTTTGGCGGCACATCGGGAATTTGAACGCGCCCGAGCGCGGCGTCTATATAGTGACCCGTGCCGCCGCAGATAATAGGGAGGCGGCCGCGCGCAAAAATCTCTGAGATTTTTGCGCGAGCAAGTTTTTCATAATCCGCCGCCGTGAATTGTTTTTTCGGATACGCAACATCAAGAAGGTGGTGGGGGACTCTGCGCATTTCTTTTTTGGTAATTTTACCAGTGCCGACATTGAGTCCCTTGTACACCTGCCGTGAATCGGCAGAAATTACCTCGCCGCAAAATTTGCGCGCAAGCGTTACCGCGAGCGCGCTTTTTCCACTCGCCGTCGGTCCGACAACGACAATTATTTTTTTCTTTTTCCGTTCACTGCGCATATACTCTGTTCTCGTCTTGTGCTAATTATCCACATCTTTCTTTATCTTCTAATTCGCGCGAATTAGAAAGTAAGGGTATGATGTATCGTATCATGAAAGAGTATGAACGGATATTGAAAGCGCTGGCGAATCGGAGACGATTGGCTATTGTGGCGTTTCTTAAGAAAAAGCGCGAGGCGACCGTGGGTGATATTGCTGAACAAATTAAACTGTCCTTCACTTCAACCTCAAAACACTTGAACATTCTTTCCCGCACCGACATTTTAGATAAACGCCAAGTAGGACTTGAGGTCTATTATTTTATCGGTAAGAGCGTGCCGCCAGTTATCGTGTCCGTTGTTGCACGGCTGTAACAAGGTGTTCTCACCACTTTCTTTTTTCCGTGTTTTTACTTATTTTCTAATTCGCGCGAATTAGCACATAGATTTGAGAGTGGATTTCATATAAATATATTTGTGAATCTCTAAATTCAGAAATTAAAAACAAAGAAAGCACATACTGTATGCAGTGAGTCAAGTAAGATGCCGGAGGAGAGAGTCGAACTCTCATGATGTTGCCATCGCGGGATTTTGAGTCCCGTGCGTCTGCCGATTCCGCCACTCCGGCGCACCTTTAGTGTAGCCGAAATTGTCCACTGTGCAACTTTTCCTTTCTTGCATTATACTATTAGTATCCATTTGTAGATTAGTACAATTCGTATATTGGTATTTTTATGAACCCAGAAAGTTTTCAGAACAATGCGGTGTTTTGGATTGAGACGGACAAAATAAAGCCGAACCCGTTTCAGCCGCGCCGCGAGTTTGACCCCGAGAAACTCCGCGACCTATCCGAGTCAATCCGCGCGTACGGCGTGCTTCAGCCGCTCGTCGTAACACGCAAGGAGGTGGTGAAAGATGACGGGGGTATTGTTGTTGAATACGAATTGCTTGCGGGCGAGCGGCGCCTCCGCGCCTCAAAACTTGTCGGATTACCACATGTGCCGGCGCTTATCCGCGCGGGCGAAAACAGCGACCGCGAAAAGCTTGAAATATCCATTATAGAAAACCTCCAGCGCGAGGACTTGAACGCCGTAGAACGCGCGCGCGCGTTCAAGCGGCTTGCCGACGATTTCGGTTTTAAGCATCACGAGATAGGCACGCGAGTTGGTAAGAGCCGCGTGTATGTTACGAATACGATGCGGATTCTAGATTTACCAAATGAAATTCTTGACGCGGTTTCAAGCGGTATTATAAACGAAGGACACACCCGTCCGCTTTTAATGCTCGTAGATCGTCCAGAAGAGCAGACGGTTCTTTTTAAAGAAATCTCGGTGAAGAAGATTACTGTGCGCGAGGCGGAAGAGATTGCGCGGAAAATTGCCGTTGACCGTGCGCGGAAGAAAGATGTCACTGTTGACCCGGAGCTCGTGGCGATTGAAGGCAAGCTCCGCGAGTCGCTCGGAACGCGTGTGCATATTGAAAAGCGCGAAAATGGCGGGAAGATTCTCATTGATTTCTTTTCAACTGATGACTTGCTCGCGATTCTAGCGATGCTGGAATCAAAGGAGAAACGGAGTCCCTCCGAAATGATTGACCGCCATCTTGCAAAAATGAAAGCGGAAAAGCCGCCAGTCGCGCAAGAAAATACCGAAAAAGACGAACCACAAGAAGATGAAGAAGAACTCTACTCCGTCCGCAATTTTACCGTTTAGTTTTTGCGATATAGACAGATTATATATATTATGCTAGGCTAATTATAGAAAAAACAAATCTTAAAATAAAGAGAGGTTAAGAATGACTGTATTAGATTTGGCGAAACTACTCTTGGAAAAGCAAGGATGGACACATCAGAGATTATCGAAAGAGTGTGGCACTAGCAGACAGAATATACAAAGATTAATTTCTGGAAAGCCGCGCAAAAAGAAAGGATTTTATTTGGGTGTTCTAAGTGCCGCGTTTCGTTATGGGCTTGAAGCTGAGGCGATACATGTGATTGTTGGTTCCACTAAAGCGTTGCCAAGTATTCTTCGCGCAGTAATTATGTATCCGGATATCACCCAAGAAGAACTCGCGGAAATTCGCGAAGCGGAGAAAATCACGCACATGTATTCATTGCCGATCGAAGTGATTAGTTCAATTGTTACAGCAAACCGTTTGAAGAAAAATAAAAAATGATTTTTCAGAAACACACCGACGACCAGCAATGGCCGGCGGTTTTCTTTTATAAAGTTATAAACATGTATAGTTTTGTTCTGTTGCACAAGTAGTGCTATTCTTTGTGCATGGGTAGGATAAGAATAATTTTACAGAAAGATGTTCTAGAAAAGATGTATGTAAAAAAGAACCTAACGCCTGTTGAAATTGGGAGGCGATTGAAATGCAGTTTTAAGACGGTCCGCAATCGCCTAAAAGAATTCGGCATTCCTTTTAAAAATCCCGCATTAGCTCGAATGCGGTATCAAAAGTTTGATTGTACACACGATCCATTTATTCGCTCGTACATGCTTGGATTTCGGCTCGGTGATTTGAATGTATATAAAAGGGGAGAACATTCGGAGACAATAGTCGTGCGTTGTCACACCACCCACAAAGCTCAAGTGTTGGTCATTCAATCATTATTTAATCCATTTGGCCGCGTTTCGGTAACACCTCGAGAAGAGCATTTTACAGTAAATTGTTTTCTTAATCGGAGTTTTGAGTTTCTTCTTCCTAAAAACGAGCGGGTTTGGCAGTGGATAAAAGACGGTGATTCTGTTGCGCAGAGTTTCATTGCGGGTTATGTTGATGCTGAAGCCAATTTTATTATCAATCAAGGGCGTGCTCGTTTTAAAATTGATTCCTATGACTACGCAATATTAGAGTGGATATGTTCTTGGCTTTATAAGAAAAGCATTTCTTATAGTTACAGGTGCATTCGCAAGAAAGGACCATCGTGGAGAAATCAACCTCCTTTAAACGGAGATTTATGGCGGTTGAATATCAACGAAGCAGGTTCACTGGAAAGATTTATAAAAGAGATTTTTCCTTTTTTACGCCATGCGCATCGGATTAGGGATGTAAAAAAATGTATCACCAATATCAAATTAAGAAGAAAAAATGGCTCAATTAAATAACATCAGAAATTTCTGTATCATAAGTCATGTGGACCACGGAAAGTCCACCTTGGCAGACCGACTACTAGAGATTACCGGTACGATTGAGAAGCGCAAGATGCGCGCGCAGGTGCTGGATTCTATGGATCTTGAGCGCGAGCGCGGTATTACGATAAAGATGACGCCTGTTCGTATGGCGTATCAGGAATACATTCTGAATCTTATAGACACTCCAGGGCATATTGATTTCTCGTATGAAGTATCGCGCGCTTTGCGCGCGGTTGAAGGCGCGGTGCTTCTTGTGGATGCAACACAAGGCGTGCAGGCGCAGACCATAACTGTGCTACACGCGGCGCAGGCGGCTGGGCTCACCATTATTCCAGTCGTGAACAAAATTGATTCGCAACTCGCGCGTGTTCCCGAAACGAAAAAAGAAATCGCGTTATTGCTTGGGTGCGGAGAAGGCGAGATTTTAGAGGTTTCTGGAAAAACTGGGCAATGGGTACCAGAACTTTTGGAGGAAGTTATCAAACGAGTACCACCCCCTCGCCCCGCCGACTCGGCACTCCCCCTTAAACAAGGGGGAGATGGATTTAGGGCACTTATTTTTGATTTTAAATATTCAAACCACGCGGGCGTTGTAGTGTACTGCCGAGTTTTTGGCGGCACGATGGCGAAGGGCGCGCGATTGAAGTTTGCCGCGGCGGGCAGAGAGTTCACCGTAATAGAAGTCGGCACCTTTTCGCCGGAAGAAACGGCTGCGAACGCGCTCTCGGCTGGAGAAATTGGGTACATTGTAACCGGTGTGAAGGAACCGGGTGTTGCGTCAGTCGGCGATACGGTAGTTGAGGTAAAGGGTTCGCTCTCTGCACTCCCTGGCTATGCGCGCCCGAGCCCAGTCGTGTGGGCGAGCTTCTTTCCTGAAAGTGGAGACGAATTTAACGCGCTTCGCCACGCGCTCGGGCGGCTTCGTCTCTCGGATTCTGCGTTTACTGCGGAAGAAGAGTCGTCGGGTGCCTTGGGGCGCGGATTCCGATGTGGGTTTCTAGGAATGCTTCATTTGGAAATAATTTCAGAGCGGCTTCGCCGCGAATTCAAAATAAATCTAGTTGTAACGCATCCATCTATCGCATATGAAGTACTAACGAAGCGCGTTAAGAAAATTACTGCGTACACCATTATGCAGTTTCCTGAACACGGAGAGGTTGAGGAAGTTCGCGAACAGTGGGTGGCGGCGGAGCTCATTTCGCCGCCCGAATATCTTGCGCCCGTGATGCTCCTTCTCGGCAAGCACGAGGCGCGGGTTGGGGAGACCGAAAATATAGGCAACCGCTTCGTGGTGCGTTTTGAGGCACCACTCAGGGAACTTATGCGCGGATTTTTTGATGAACTAAAAAGCGTGTCGTCGGGTTTTGCATCCTTATCTTACCGCCTTCTCCGTGAGCTTCGGAAAGCAGATGTCGTAAAAATGGAAATCCTTGTTGCAGATGACCCTATGCCTGCATTTGGACGGGTCGTTTCGCGCCGCGCTGCAAACGACGAGGCGGAAGCCGTTGTGGAAAAACTATCAAAAATCCTCCCTCGCCAACAGTTTGAACTGAAAATACAGGCGCGCGTTGACGGAAAGATTGTCGCATCGCGGCGGCTCACTGCGCTCCGAAAAGATGTAACGGGTTACTTGTACGGCGGAGACCGCACGAGGAAAATGAAGTTGTGGAAACAGCAGAAAGAAGGTAAGAAACGGCTTGCCGAGCGCGGGCGAGTAGAGATACCCGCCGAAGCGTTCGTGAAGATGCTTCAGTAGTTAAAAGATGGGGGTGTAAAGCAGCACCATTGAAATGATAATCAGAAAACATACGACCGCCCAAATGATCCCGACTATCTTTTTGTGTTTTTTATTGAGTAGCATGTGGTAGAGTATAACACAATGCACCAATTTCGCACGAGAAAAACATTTCGCGATTTTTTGTATTCGCCTGTTGCAATCGCGCTTTTGGTTACGCTTGCGTTCTTTTTGGTGCGCATTGTGTGGGGTTCATTCGTCGGGTATCGTGAAGCCGCGCGCGCGCGAGTGGTGGCGGAAGCGCGCGCACTTGAATTAGAAACGGAGAAAACAAGAGCTTCGGTGCGCGCGGCCACGGCGGGGAGCGCGCGCGCTGCGGAGGAGGAGATACGGGAAAAACTGCATATGGCTCTTCCTGGCGAGGAAGTGATTGTAATTACTGATGAAGAAGATTTCTCACGCGATGAAATACTTGCTGACGAAGAGACATTGTTGTGGCAACGGTTTGTAGATTGGGTTATAAATAGATAGTGCGGATATGGTTTAGTGGCAGAACAGGTGCTTCCCAAGCATCGGGCGGGAGTTCGATTCTCCCTATCCGCATAAGCGATTCTCGTTTATACTGTAACATATTTATTGGCGTAATTTTTAATTTATGACGCAAGAAACAGTAACCATTTATTCAACGCCGTCGTGTGTATATTGCAATTCGGCAAAGAAATTCTTCACCGAACGCGGTGTTGCGTACACTGAATACAATGTGGCGGACGACATTAAAAAGCGAGAGGAAATGACTGCAAAGAGCGGGCAGATGGGCGTGCCTGTAATCACAATCGGTTCACGCACAATTATAGGATTCAATCAATCGTTGCTTGAAGAGGCACTCGGAGGCGTGGTATCGTGATGCAAACCTCCTATAGTTCAATAGATAGAACATCCCCGTCCTAAGGGGAAGATGTGGGTGCAATTCCTGCTAGGGGGATGCTATACTTATATTATGTCTCCAGAAGAAAAAGCACTGCTTCTCAAGACCGCGGAGTTGGTGAAAGAAAATAATTCGCTACTCCGCAAGATGCGACGCGGCGCGCGTTTCCGCGCGGTTCTCCACGCTCTTTATTGGGTAGTTATTATCGGGCTTTCGTTCGGCGCATATTACTTTCTTGAACCCTACATCGCACAGGTGGAAAAAATCTATTCGGGCATCAGAGGCGATATAGACAATGTACGCGGCACGGCGGATACCATAGGCGACTTCGGGAAGTTGCTGCAATAAAAGACGCTCGGAATGCTGCTTTTGCAGAACCGGAAGATTTCCCCTGCGAGGAAATCTTCCTTATCCGCTCGCCTCGCTCTTCCTCGCAGACTCGGAATCCATGCCCGCTCGGCTCCTCGCCGTTCCGCAAAAGCACATTCCTCACTCTCGTTATTTATTTCAACACTATTCCAATTAAACGCTATAGCAAGTAACTGGAATAGTTTACTCAATTCAACATACACTATCTCTAGCAATCGCCAAAGATAGTGTATCCAATCATTTTGCCTGCCCGCCGACGAGGAGGGCAAAATGTCTGTATATCCCGACATCCTCTTTGGCACCAGATGTTGATGGTTTCAAACATCTGGTGCGTCTCGGGACATAGTTTATATTTTGTGATAACATATATTTAGAGCCGAGGTAGCTCAGTTGGTAGAGCGTCCGCCTGAAATCTTCGGGCCTTTCCGCCGCAAGGCGGATAGAAAAGCGGGTGAAATCGGGGAACATCCAATGACAAACAATCGGACAATCCCGAGCCAAGCTCGCCGAATAGGCGAGAAGGTGTAGAGACTATTCCTTTGGGAAGTACCCTCTTTTTAACAAAAGATGGGGAAGCGCCCGCCCCCTACTCCATCAAAGATGGACGGGTGATGATATAGTCCAAATTATGGAAGAGCGGTAGGTCGGCAGTTCGATTCTGCCCCTCGGCATTTGTAAAATTAGGAATTTTTTATAAAAACCACTATGGCAAAAATTAACTGGGGTCAGGCGTCGGTTGACGGGCTAAATAAGACGGTGTTGGAGGAAAAGAAGAGATTGGAGTTGGAGCAAGAAAAAAGAAAATTACATCTCTCGGCATCAAAATCTGATATTGAAACAGTCAGAAAAGTAATGAACGCGCTCGGTGTTAGTGTGGATGATTTGGTGAAGTAAAAATATGCTTAACAAAATTGATTTTGAAAATATAGTTCGGGATTTCTTATTTACATATAGGAAATTTCTATTCTACGCTTATTTGCACAAAAGGGTAAATCACGACGCATACGAAGCAAACAGGATAACTTGGGATACCTTGCTTATTAGCTTAGAATCAGATGCATTACTTGGATTAGCAAAAATACTTTATGACAGGGAAAAAAGCTTGGGAAGGCCATTCAACGACGGCTCGGGAAAAACATTTAATAACGAAGAATTTAATAACGAAGAATTAAATGAGATTCGCAAAAAAATACTAAACCTGAGACATGATTACCTAGCTCACCAAAATTTATCGAAGATGCGTAATATGGATTCACTTTTGAAGGAAAACCGCTTGACAGGTACAGATGGCGTGAAAATGATCGATGCGCTTAAAAGTAGGTTCATTCAATATGAAAAAAATCTTAAGCTCGATGTCAATGTGCAAAAACTATTTACCGAAAGCCAAAATAATGCGCTTAACGACCTTGATAGTTGGTTGAAATCTTTTAAGACAGCGCTGTAAGTAGAGACAATTTTAGAAATAGATTTATGGCGAAAAAAATATCCAAATCTGGAAATAACTTTCTAACTGAGCGCGAGGGTCAGATTAAATTTTTCGACGATTTCAAGATAAGTGTCGATGTCGAACTTACTCATAATACCGATGGTGTATATAAGGGTACATTATTCGAGTTCAAACTCACCGTATCAGACATTAACAAAGCACTTTTTCAAGCCATAAAATATCTCAGTCACAGACGAATTAGAGGTGAACCAGTGCCAGCGCAGATCTTACTCGTAGCACTCAACGAAGAGAATGCATATTTATTTGATTCTGGCGATTTCCTTACAGAGATTGAAAAGGTTTATGCTGGTGCTGCTAGTAAAAATAATGCTGATTTTAGCACTAAGATTAAACCGGAAAAAATTGATTACGGTGAGGCATTTGGCCTGCAACATATCAAAAAAATCCTAAACAAAGAACACTTCACTAAAATAAATATTGATGTTTTTGATGTTGTCGGTTGGGCAAATCGATTTTACCGAGAAAACCCATCTGCTAGTAAAATCGAACTTTTCAAGGAGCTGCGTGCACCAAAACATTTTGCAACTTACATTTATCCATGGACAGGCGATGAAAAAGATTTCAAGTACATCATGGACCTTCTCAATGACACGCAACACAAAAAAGAACTCGGTGCCTTTTATACACCACCAGCGTATTGTCGCAAAGCCACGGAATTAGTCCGAAAAGCTATTAGGCAAATACCGGTTGGCCACGATTACATTATTCTTGATCGATGCGCCGGTACGGGCAATTTGGAAGAATTCTTAACCGATAAAGCGGTAAAAGATATAACTATCGGTGAGTTAAGCCGCTACATCGATAACACTCTTAAAATAAAATATCTGCAGGACAAGGCTGATATTATTGCAATATTTTATAACAAGCGAAATTTTAACGAAATCACCGTTGGAGAATTGGAGAATCACAAAACCGGTCTCTCACTTTACGATTATATTTTTGACGATGAGCTATCTCATACCATCGTCAATACCTACGAGTTAAAAGAATGGATAGTGTTGAACTGGCGCATAGGAAATCGTGTCAAGCTCATAATTCCACCGCCACAGGAGATTGATAATACTGAATCGTTAGTCGATGGTGGCGATGCACTAAGTGTGCAATTTGTTACTGGCCAGAAGTCTATCGGTATGACGGATGAATATAATGATAGCATCGATATGCTTTCGGAGTGTGTCAAAAACAAAAAGACAAACATTATTTTATATGAAAATCCGCCCTATCGAGATACGACATCTAATACGCATTTAGCAAGTTCTGGGAAAGGCGCGAATTTTGTTAAGGATGAAATGGCATCTGAAAAGAGGTGGGGTGCTACGCAAAACGATATTGCCAACCAATTTATTTGGTCAGGATGGAAGCATTATCTCACAAAGCCAGATGATTATTTTGTACTTTTCAGCCCCATAAAGTATTGGAAATCACTTGGTCTTGGTGAAAAGAAATTCATTGACGGCTTTTTGTTTAACCGCCAATTTTTTCATGCTGGTCCTAGTGCTATCAGTTGTATTTTATGGAACAATACTAACGACAGTCGTGAGTCGTTAACACTTAAAGCTTTTGATATAGACACGAATAACACACCAGAACAAGAAGACGACACAATCGTTTATTTCAAAGATATAACAGTCAACAAAGTACATGAATCGTTGAAGCCATATTTTGATAAACGAAGATTTGATGACGATGTCGATATCTCCGTTGTTGTCGAACTATCTGGTCTTGAATCGTCTAAAAAGATTACAAAAAAACCAATCTACAACAAAAATATAGTCGGCCATATAAGAATCACAAGCTTCAATCTTGATCCGATAAGCATGTCATTGACTACAGTGGTAACACATAACGGTCTAACGAAGACAATTGGTTTTTATTTGCGTTCTGACAATTTTATTGAAAAATTACCTCTATTTGCAGCCAAACTGTATCCGCAAAAAAATTGGTATGAGCGCGACACATACTTTACTACAGCCGATGGTGGTGACCGTTATCTAAAAGACAAAGATTTTTTGAAAGCATGTTTTATATTTGCTTGTATTAGTCAGCGCAACCATTGTCGGAGCTTCGATGGTAGCGATGGTCGATTTTACAAGAACGAGCTTTGTTTTGATAAAGGCACGGTGGCAAGTAGCAAACTAAAAAGCTACAAATTTACTAATCAGGAACTGGATTTGATAGATACTTTTACAGATGTGCTTACAAAAGCAAAATCTACTAAAGAGTACAACTCAAAGTACACATATGGAACATATCAAATCGACGAAGAACTTAACACTCGCTATAAAAATGATAACGATGAATGGATCTACGATTATCCGGAACTCAACACGGCGATTAACAGTTTAAAGACGAAATTAGCTAAGTATTATGAGATCGCTATTCAGCCAAAGCTGTTTGAATATGAACTACTAAAATAGTATAGAAAATCCCACTCTCTTTCAGAAAGTTATCAGATGTTATGCAAAACCCACAATCGGGCAAAAGGTAATCGTTAAAAAATTATAACACACACCCGATGTTTGAAGCCCATCAACATCGGGTGTTGTGGAATGGATGAATTGCCTAGTTTGATTTCACCTTCAGTTTTGTCTGCCTGTCCTTGTCTATTTTCGGGAGCTTGATGATGAGGTCATGTTTTTTGTTATCCACATAAAGGGCTTGCGCGATAATCTATCTTGTGTATAATAGTGCTATTAACACCACTGCCCCTGCTCGCAAGAGCAAGGGCAGTTTTGTATATTCGTTTGCGAAAAGATACAAACTAATTACTCCTGACTTTCAGCTTCGTCTGGCGGTCTTTGTCTATTTTCGGGAGCTTTATGATGAGGAGGCCGTGCTTTTCGGAGGCCTCTGACGCTTCAACATCTATTTCTTGCGGAAGAAGCACTGTGCGCGAGAATGAACCCCAGTAGAGCTCTTTGTGGAAAAAGTCCTCGTTTTCAACTTCGTGTGATTCCTCGCGCTTGCCTTTGATGGTTACCATATCGCGCGTAATAGACAAATCTAAATCATCCGGCCGCACGCCTGCGACCATTGTTTTTATAATCAAATCATCAGGTGTCTGATACACATCCACGGCAAGCTCGCCATCCTCGCTTTCGGAGATGAGTTCTTCCGGCACCTCGCTTTTTAATTCTTTTCCATTCTTGCGCGGCACAAGTTTGCGCACGGGCTCCTTCTCTTCTTCAGGAACTGCGCCCGTGAGCCGTTCAAAAAATGAGCGTTTACGAATCATGGTTGAAAGTATTGTAACATAGACAGTCAAGCGAGTAATCCACAGGTTAGCGTGGGAGGCGCTTCACCTTCTCAAACACCGCAAGCACGACAATAATAGTCGCCCACGCAACTGCAAATGCAATCATCAGCGCGTTGTCTTTTTCGGTATTGATAATCAAATTAAACGCGGCGTGCAGAGCAACCGCAACGAGCAAGCCAGCAAAAATCGCCGCGTCCTTAATTTTCTTGCTTTTGTAAAAGAAAAACGCGGCGAACGCGCCGATAATAGATGATGCGGCAATGTGGAGAAGCGTCGCGCCGATGAAGCGAAGATTCCCCGTGAGCAAGCTTTTGGTAATATCGCCGTTTGCAAGCGGTGCAATGAGGAAGAGAGTATTTTCCAGCGCGGCGAAGCCGAGCGCCGCGGTTAGCATATATATCATCGCGTCAATCGGCTCGTCGCAAAATCTCTTGCGTAGCGCAAGCCACCACGCGAACCCAAACTTGAACACTTCTTCTATTGTCGCCCACAACACAAGCGTCGTGGAAAAAGCGAAACCCATTTTCATAATAGAACGCTCGGCAAAGTACGCTGTTCCCGCAGCGAGCATTCCACCGATAAAGGTAAGCACGAGCGCGCCGCGCGGTTCCGGATGCAAGCGGTCTTCCTTCAGCCAAAACCAAAGCCATAGAAGAGCGGGGAGAACGCCGCCAAGAAGAGCATAAAGAAGTGTTGATGCATTCATACTATTTTATGCAAGAGACCATTTTTGCACTATAAGCATACCTTCTTTTTCTTTCGGCTGCTTCCACAACTGCCAAATTTCTTCCGTAATAAACGGCATAAATGGATGGAGGAGTTTCAGTGTGTTTTCTAAAAGGTAATGAAGTGTCGCGCCTCGCTCCTGCATTGTTTTGCTTTCCTCAATAATTTCGTCTGCGAGGCGATGCCATAGATAATGATAGATTTTTTCGGCGGCGAGGTGGAAGCGGTACTCCTCCATATCACTGGTGATGTCGCGCGCAAGCGCGTCAAACTCTTTTTTGAGTGCTTCATCTATTTCACCTGTATTTTCGCGCGAGAGAATATATCGCGCGATATTCCACACCTTGTTTGCAAAGTGTTTATATCCTTTTATTTTATCCTCTGAAATGTTGGTGTCCGTCCCGGGCGTGTTGCCGACAATGAGTGCCATTCGCCCCGCATCCGCGCCAAATTTCTTTGCGACATCTATCGGGTCTATGCCGTTGCCGAGGGATTTTGAGAATTTCCTGCCCTGCGCATCGCGCACAAGGCCGTTCAAATAAACAGTGCGAAACGGAACAACTCCGAGTGCATATTCCGACATCAGAATCATCCGCGCCACCCAGAAAAATAAAATATCAGAACCGGTTTCCAGCACATCAGTCGGATGGTATGTTTCTAAATCCTTTGTTTTCTCAGGCCAACCGAGCGTAGAAAATGTCCAAAGTCCAGATGAGAACCAAGTGTCCAGAGTATCTTCCTCTCCGTCAATCGGAATCTTGTGCCCGTACCAAATCTGGCGCGAGATGCACCAGTCGCGCAAGTTCTCAATCCAGTGAAAATATGTTTTCGCAAAGTGTTCAGGAATTATTTTTATCTCACCTTTTTCCACCGGCTCGCGCATAAGCTCTTTCAGCGTTTTATTTCCGCGCACTGGAATCGGCTTGTTTACATCTATAAACCACTGCAATTTCGGAAGCGGCTCAATGATGCCGCCAGTGCGTTCCGCAGTCGCAATATTGTGCGTAATGTCTTCTTCCTTTTCTAATAATCCTTTTTCTTTGAGCCATGCGTTCACAATTTCGCGCGCTTCCGTAACCTTCTTACCTTCTACGAGCGCACCCGCATTTTGCATCCGCGCATATTCATTGATAATGATGCGTGTCTTGTCCAGGCCGTTCCGCTCCGCAATCTCCCAATCCGTCTGGCTATGCGCGGGAGTTATACCAACCGCACCGGTGCCGAATTCCGGGTCCACTTCCGTGTCTCCTACAACTTTGATGGAAAGCGGAACGCCGGCAAAGTCGGCGAACGCAAATGTCTGCCCGATATATTCCTTCAACTTTCCATCGGGATGCACCGCAACGCCCGTGTCGCCTAGTTTTGTTTCGGGGCGCGTCGTAGCAATCGGGATAGGGAAGTCCTTCGCGTAGCGAAAGGTATACAATTTTGTTTTCTGTTCAACATAAACAATCTCATCGTCTGAAATTGTTGTTTGGCCTTTCGGGTCCCAGTTGACAATGCGATTACGGCGGTAAATAAGCCCATCATCGTGCATCATTTTAAACATCGCACGGACTGCCTCACTGCGTTTTTCATCAAGTGTAAACGCCTCACGCGACCAGTCGCAACTCGCCCCCATCGCCTTTATTTGTGAGACGATAGTATCGTGGCTCTCTTTTGCAAATTTTTCCACGCGCTTCAGGAATTCATAGCGCCCAAGGTCGTGCCGTGTTTTCTTTTCTGTTTTATAAATATCTTTCTCAACGCGCGCCTGCGTTGCAATCGCCGCATGGTCGGTGCCTGGAATCCAGAGTGTCTTATATCCGCGCATCCGTTTGTAGCGCACCAATATATCTTGAATAGTTAGCATCAGCGCGTGCCCCATATGCAACACGCCGGTTACATTCGGCGGAGGCATAATGATAGTGAATGGCTTCGGTTCCGGAGCTTTGCCCTGCTTCGCCAAGGCTACGGCAGGGTGCGCCTCAGGCGCAAAAAACCCGCTGTCTTCCCACTGCTTGTAAATCCGCGCTTCGGTATCAGCGGATTGGTACGGCTTCGTGAGTTTTTCGGGCAGCATATTCTTATATATTAACAAGAAAAAACCCGCTTTGCACACCCCCGCATTTTAATTGCGTATTATAAGATAGGTAATTAGTGAATGCGGTGGTGAGAAGTTGCACTTTTATTGTTTTTGTCATAAAGATCCTTTCTGGTATGTGCTAGCATAGTAGCATACCTATGTCAAGCGTTTTCATTTTGGCGGAAAACAGGCATACTATCCGCACGCGTATGCTTAAGAACTACTGGAACAAAATTAAGAGCAAGTTTTCTAACGATATTGCGATTGACCTCGGCACTGCGAACACGCTCGTGTATGTGCGCGGGAAGGGAATCGTCATAAACGAGCCGTCGGTGGTCGCCGTGAATCAAAAAACAAATCAAGTGGTTGCGGTCGGCTCTGCGGCGAAGGAGATGCTCGGCCGCACACCACAGCACATTATTGCGGTGAAGCCGATGGTTGGCGGCGTCATTTCGGATTTTGAGGTTACGGAAGAAATGCTTGCGTATCTTTTGCGCCGCGCCGAAGGCGGAAGCCGAAGCATACTTGGACCGCGCGTGATTGTCGGCGTGCCGGCTGGTGTTACGAATGTTGAAACGCGCGCAGTGCGCGATGCGACCGAAAGCCGCGGCGCGCGCGAAGTGTTTCTTGTGGACGAAGCGCTCGCGGCGGCGGTTGGTATGCGCCTTCCTATAAAAGAGCCGGTTGGCACGATGGTTGTGGACATTGGCGGCGGCACTTCCGACATCGTAGTCGTTTCTATGGGCGGCATCGTGCGCTCAAAGGGGCTTAAGATTGCCGGCGACCGATTCAACAGCGATATCACCAATTTCATTCGTGCTGAACATAAAGTGCTTATTGGCGAAAAGACAGCGGAGAGCGTAAAAATTGCGCTTGGTTCCGCAATACCACTGCGCGAAGCGCTTCAGACATCCGTGCGAGGTCGCGACATCATTACAGGGCTTCCGCGAGAAATCGTAGTAACCGACTCGGATGTGCGCGATGCGCTCGCACCGTCGCTGGACATTCTACTTGAGTCAATTCGTGAAGTTCTGGAAGGAACGCCGCCGGAGCTCGTATCCGACATTATGCGTCGCGGCGTGCATGTGGTCGGAGGCGGTGCTCTTTTACGCGGATTAAGCGAATTGATTGAAGAGCATATGAAGATTCCAGTGCATATTGGAGAAGAACCGCTTACGGCGGTTGCGCGCGGCGCTGGCATTATCCTTGAACGGCTTGACGAGTTTTCCGATTTACTAACAGAACCCGACTCCAATGAACTACCTCCTCTGGCATAAGCGTACGCGTGCTGGTCTCCTACGCGCTTTGGGTGGCGCGACGGTTGCAGTCGTTGCTATTTTCTTCTTGCAGTGGCTCGCACCCAATATGCTCGCGCCGTTTGCGGTGCGCATTGCCGAGCCGTTCTTTTTTGTGGAAGCGTCTATCTCGAGCGCAGGTGAAGGTATTTCCGCATTTTTCCGCTCGCGCGCTGGTCTCGCGTCAGAAAATGCAGCACTTAAGGAGGCGCTCGCGGACGCGCGCGCCGAGAATGAATTTATGAAAGCGATTTCGGCAGTACAGAAAGACGGCGCGGTTTTTTCTGGCGTTGGAGAAAATACAATAATCGCGTCAATCCTTTCGCGCCCGCGCTGGAGCGCGTACGATACATTGATTATCGGTGCGGGCGTGGCTGGTGGCGTGGAAGTCGGTATGCGCGCGTTCGCGTCTGGGTTTGTAATCGGGGAAGTTGTGGAAGTTGGAAGTCGTACCGCTTCGGTTTTTCTGTATTCAACGCCGGATAGAAAAGTGGTCGCGCAGATTGCGGGAAAGTTCCCCACAGAACTTGCTGGGAGCGGCGGCGGGACATTTGAGGCAATCGTTCCGCGTGGACTACCCGTGTCCGTAGGTGACGGCGCGTTCGCTCACGATATTTCTCCGAAATTGTTTGCGATTGTAGATGCAGTTGCCGAATCTGGCGAGGGGACAGCAAAAATATATCTACGCCTCCCCATCAACATTTTTGAACTGCGTACAGTGGAGGTTGGTATGTAAATACGAAATATCTTTATGTCTCTCTACCGCATACTCGCAATCATTGTGCTTTTGGTGTCCGCGACTGTGTCACCGCACCCAATCACGCTTGCGCTCGCGGCAATCGGTATTTTTTTGTTTCCAAGATTTTGGGAAGCGGTTGCGTGTGGTGTATTTTTGGACGCGCTCTACAGCGTGTCGGAACCGCGTTGGTTCGGATTTCAATTCATATATACGGTTATAATGCTAGCATTGATTGTCGCAATAGAGCGGTTAAAAAAATCACTGCGATGGTATTCCAGAAATTAAAAAAAACAAAAAGGCGAGGAGGAGAAATATCGCCCGACGAGATTTTTCTTGACGACATTAATCTTCCAAAGTTTGATAAATCGCAACTGGAGGGGCGTATTGAGCGTCCTCTTGGATCTGGCTCTGCGCTTGCGTTAGGAGCATTTTTCGTTCTCGCGCTATTCGTATTCGGCGGTCGTCTGTGGCAAATTCAGATTACAGAAGGCGAACAATATGCAGAACGGAGCCGCGACAATACGCTTAAAACAACGCCGCTTTTCGCGGAACGAGGCGGTATTACAGATAGAAACAGAGAACCGCTCGCGTGGAATACACCCGACCCCGAGCATCAGGAATTTTTAGCGCGCAGTTATACGGCGCGCGCTGGCTCGGCGCATGTAATTGGTTTTCTCAAATATCCGACCAAGGACTCATCTGGATTTTATTTTCGCAATGATTTTAACGGAATTGCCGGCGCTGAACGCGAATATAACGAAGTGCTTTCCGGCGAAAATGGAGTGCGCACAATTGAACTGGATGTGCGAGGAAGCCCTATTTCAGAGAGTTTAATTAAACCACCGAAACGCGGAAATGATTTACTGCTTTCCGTGGACGCGCGTCTATCCGAAGCATTGTACGGATTTCTGATGGAGCGCATTCGCGCGGCTCCATTTGAGGGAGGCGCGGCGGCAATTATGGATGTATCAAACGGAGAGATAATAGCACTGACGAGCGCTCCTGAATATGTACCGCAAGTTCTATCCGACGGCACTGACTCGCGTCGCATAAATGGTTTTGTATCCGACCAGCAGAAGCCGTTTCTGGACCGCTCCGCGGCGGGCTTGTATGCTCCCGGCTCTGTCGTAAAGCCGCTCCTCGCCGCCGCGGCGCTTGAAGAAAACATCATCTCGCCAGAAAAGAAGATTTTGAGTACGGGCTCCATCTCAATTCCTAATCCGTACGACCCTACACGCACTTCCGTTTTCAACGACTGGAAGGCGCACGGGTGGGTGGATATGCGCGATGCGCTCGCCGTGTCGTCTGATGTGTATTTTTATGAAATCGGCGGCGGATTTGAAGATCAAAAAGGACTCGGCATCGCACTCATAGAGAAATACTTTCGCTTGTTCGGCTTAGGCGAAGAACTAGCCGACCCGCTTCTTGGGCAAGCGTATGGAACAATTCCAAGTCCCGCATGGAAGAAAATTTCATTTCCAGACGATCCATGGCGTGTTGGCGACACATACAATACATCAATCGGACAATACGGAATGTTAACTACGCCTTTGCAAATGCTTCGCGCGATAGGCGCAATTGCAAACGGCGGAAACCTGCTTGAGCCGTCGCTCATTGCCGGCGAGACGGCGAGTGCGCGCCGAGTGCCCGTGTCGGAAGAACATTTGCGCGTTGCCCGCGAGGGTATGCGCCGCGCCGTAACGTGGGGTACAGCAAGCGGGCTTTACTTGCCGTTTGTTTCCATAGCGGCAAAAACAGGAACTGCCGAAATAGGTATTGCAAAGAAAAGAGTTCATTCATGGGTAGTCGGTTTCTTCCCGAGCACAGCGCCGCGCTATGCGTTTGTCGCGCTTTTGGAAAAAGGACCGAGCGCAAACACAATCGGCGGCGTGTATGTAATGCGGCAATTTTTTGAGTGGCTCTATGCAACTGCGCCGGAGTATCTGAAATAATTATTTTAATTTTCCTGTTTTTGGTGTACTATGTACTTATTAAAAATTCGTTTTAATTTTTTATGGCTGACACTGTCGTTCGTTTGACGAAAGAAAAGTTTGATGAGCTGTCGCAGGAGCTTGCGTCGCTTCAGACAGCGCGCCGCAAAGAAGTAGCGGAGAATCTTGAATATGCGAAGTCACTCGGCGACCTCTCCGAAAACGCCGAGTACCACGAGGCGCGCGCGACTCAGGCGCAGTTAGAAGACCGCATTGCAAAGCTGGATTATCTATTAAAAAGCGCTACAATCGTGGAAGGCCGCAAGGCGGGCGATGCAATAGGCATCGGCTCCTCGGTGCTATTGCGGCGCGAAAAAGACAGTAAGGAGCTTACATACAAAATAGTAGGTTCGGAGGAGGGTGACATCACTGCCGGGCGCGTTTCTGCGGACTCACCGCTCGCGCAAGCGATGACTGGTAAAAAAATCGGCAATACTTTCTTGGTCAAAACCCCTGCCGGCGAGAGTAAGTATGAAATATTGAAAATTGAATAAGTTTTCTTACGGCAAGAACTGCTTGAACCATTCCGAGATAGTATTTTTCGCGCGCCGCGCGCTTTCCATTCCAAACGATAGCGATTGTCCTGTTTCCAAGAGTCCCATATTGGCTAGACCGTATGCTACAGACCAGCTTGCATCTTTTATTTGGCTTTTTCCATTTTCTACTGCGAGCGAGTTTGCAATACGAGCAGGAAGTCGTAGCGCCGCTTTCGCGAGGTCGTCTATCGTTGCTAGCGATGAGCCGCCGCCGGTTAGAACAACTCCAGCGGGAAGAAGCCCGCTCCTCCCGATTTTTTTCAGGTGCGCTTCAATAAGTTCAAATATGTCAGTGAGACGCGCCGCAATAATTTCATCCAGCTTTTTCTTCGGAAATGTCGTGCCGGTAATCGCGCCGCGCTTCACGCTCTCGGCTTCTTCCAGAGGAATGCGGAGCCCAAGCGCGATATCGTTGGTCACATTACCGCCTCCGACCGGGAACACCTCAAGTGAAATAGGTATATTGTTTTCAAACACAGCAATAGAAACTGTTTCAGAACCGATATTTGCAAGCACAACTCCAGCGACTTTTTGCGCGCGCGTAAGAGTCACTGTGCTAGCCGCAAGAGGCGATGGTACCGTTCTTTCTACTGCGATGTCGGCTGCTTCCACTGCTTCCAGAAGATTTTCCATATGTTGTCCCATACAAGAAACAAAGAACGAACGCGCTTCAAGCTTTGCACCCTTAAGTCCAACAGGTGAAGATGGAATGGATTTACCGTCAATTTTGTATTGCAGGACTGTTTGATAAATAACACGCTTGTTTTGAAGAAATGAAGATGGAATTGCGTTCTGACTTGCTTCCTCGGCTTTTTCTGCGTCAAGCGCCGTGATTTCAGAGTCAGCACGCGAAACCGCAATACTTCCGGAAGCGGTTATTGACGAAAGCCCGATTCCGCATACGCCGACCACAGCGCGCCGTGGCGTTACACCAGCTACTTTTGCTGCGGCTGCGACCGCGGCGCGCACCGCCTTTGCTGTTTCTTCCGGATGTTCTATATATCCTTGCCGTACGCCGAATGTCTCGGCTGATCCGCAACCTAAAATATTAGGCACTGGGTCGCCTGCCTGCCCTGCGTGCGCAGGCATGGCAGGCAGACCGTGCGCCATAATGAGCGCTTTCACGCGCGCTGTCCCTATATCAATTCCGCAGGAGATTCTTTGAGCCACGAGTTTATTGGCGTCATGGTTCCGGCAGTCTAAAAAATTTACACAGCCGTCTTTCTGACTGTGTCATTGTAGCGCTATGTGTCTCTCCTTTCAAATGGAGCAAACCGTGGATAAATAGGTACGAGATGCGAGCAGACGGAAGAACGCCTTCGCGTCGGGCCTCTCGCGCCGCAATTTCCGGACAAATGAAGACCTCGCCGTCGCTTTCAGCCAGTCGGAACGCAAGCACATTCGGAACATACGATTTTTTACGATATACGCGGTTCAAGGCGCGCATGCGCGCTTTTCCGGCAAAAATGAGGCATACGGAGAATCTTTTGCCGACCGTTTTGTTTTTTATGCGCGTAAAAAGCGCGCTTTGTGAGAGCTTTTTGTTACGCGTCAGGTTAGTGATGGAGAGAGAGCCGTTCATCTCCGCCTTTTTTCAACCTCTTTTATTTTTCCGAGCTTGGACATCTCTTCGTATGCTTCGCGTCTGTTGATGCGCTTCAACGCGTGTGTCTTGCGTTTGTATTTTGACGGCGCACGCTCAAAAAACCGTATGGAACGGACGCGGTTTAATACGCCAGAACCCTGCACACGCTTGGTAAAACGCCGTAGGAAGCTCACATTGTTTTCGTTGTCGTCACGAACGACTTCTGCGTTTGCAATCATAGATAGAGACACAGCGTAGCGCGTTTCTTTTATTTAAGCAAGCGCTTTAGGAAGCCGGCGAGCTTTTCAACAGGTAATGTTTCTTGGAAGCTTCGCTCGCGGTCGCGCACGAGCGCTGTATCATCAAGCGCTTCTTTTTGTCCTATAATTATGAAATATGGGGTCTTCAACGATTCAGCGTGCGCAATTTGCGTGGACAATTTCTCGCATGCGATTGATTGTGCGACGGGAAGCCCCGCATTTCGCAAGAGTTCCATAATGTGCAAGCTGCGTAGTTTCGCTTCAGCTCCAAGCTGGATGAAATAAATGTTTGGACTGCGCGGCGCGGCGCTTCGCGCCCGCGCTTGCCCAGCGCGCCCGCGTACAAACAGCGTCGCGCCGAGGCATGGTATTTCGCGTCGCGCTCCTGCGCGGCGCGCTAGGTGGTTGTAACGGAACCCCGATGCGAGCACCTCTCCGTTTTCAGCGCGCATTTCAAAAATGGTATGCGAGCAAATACCGGCAGGTCCGACAAGGTGTTCTTTGATGTCGTACGGTAGGTTTAATCGCTCCAGATACTCAAGCACTTCTTTGAAATGCGCGCGCGACGCATCCGACAAGAAGCTTATTGGCTTCGGCGCATTCTCGCGTAGTGCTACGCAGACGCCGTGTTCACACGAAAGTAGCGAGCACACATTTTCTTTGAGTGCCTGACGGCATGGCGCGTGCATATCGGCAATATTTTTTCTATAAAATGCAGAAAGTTCGCGTGTAAATCTGCCGAACGAATCACGGTCTCCAAGCGAGTTGAGGTATAGCGTTACAGGTTCCGCGACAGTTGCGCGAAGCGTTTCAATAGCGGTTTTTATGAGAATTGCTTCCGCTATGCTTTTATACGACCCAAGAAGGTCAAGATGCGCCGAGAGCATATCGGATTCCTTCCCGCGCGTTTCGCGGTAGAGCATTACTGGTTGTGGCATTCGGTCCATCTTTTCTTCTTCATATCTGCGAATGAGCGCCATTTTTTCTTCCACGCGGTCTTCGCGCTCTACGCGCGCCGCCTCTATCGGCACGAATCCGTAATAGATTGGTATTTCGGAGACACGCGAAAGTCCGAACGCAGTGCGCGCTGGCGGTGCGGAAAATGTGCGTTCTGGTACTGGTGGGTGCATATGATTAAAATTACGGAACAAGAGTAGTTGTCGTTGCTCCTGGGAAAAATCCGATTTGCGTAAGCGGCCACAGGCGCAGAAATGCGCGACCCTTGATATTTGCGCGCGGAAGAGGGCCCCAATAGCGCGAATCAAAACTCTCGTTGCGATTGTCTCCTTCTACGAAATATTCGCCATCTTTAAGAATTACGCTGTTCGTTAGGCCTTGCACGGTGCTTAATTTCTCAGGAAATAAAAATTCTACAGTTTCCCCCGGGAGCCCTATCACGCGCTTAATCAGATATTTACTCGGCTCAACGGGCGAGCGAAAGATGACCACCTCGCTCTTCGTGGGCTCGCGGAATCTGTACGAAAGTTCGTCAACTATAAGATAGTCATTGTTGTGGAACGAAGGGACCATTGAGTCGCCCGATACGAGGAATGGTTGAGCAATTAGGAGGCGGAATGGAATAACAATAACTGCGGCAATCACTGCAAAATGGAAAATCTCTGCAATTTTTTTCGCCATACGGATATATTATAGCGCGCACGGCGCGCGACACAAGAAAAAAGTTGTGGCGTGACGCTCAATATCGTGGTATGTTATAAAAAATGTTGTACACGATAGTCGGACTTGGAAATCCTGGAGAAAAATACGAGCAAACGCGCCACAACGCTGGGCGTATGGCGGTTTTGGCGTTGAAAGATGTGTCCGCAAGAATCATAACCCCCGACACTTTTATGAATAAGTCGGGAGAGGCGGTGAAGCCACTTATAAAGAACGCGAAACAGGCGGAAAAGCTTGTTGTTGTTCACGACGACCTTGATGTGCCGTTTGGAACATTCAAGATTTCTTTCAACAAAAGCTCCGGCGGACACAAAGGAGTGGAATCAATCATCCGTGCTGTGAAAACACAGGCGTTCACGCGCATCCGCATAGGCATTTCACCCATTACATCAGGAGGAAAATTAAAGAAGCCGAAAGGCGAGGAGGATGTAGAGCGCCACATACTCGGCAAGTTCAAGCCCGCAGAGCTCGCGGTTCTCCAAAAATTGCACAAAAAAATAAACGAATCCGTTATCTGCCTAATAACCGAGGGGCGTGAAAAAGCGATGAATAGGTTTAATTAGATGTCTTGTACGACAGTGTCATCCTCTGCTCTTTTGGTTCAAAGATGGTGATGGTGAAGTTATAGGATTTTCCAAGTTCCAACGAAGAGCGCAGTTTCGTTTCATCGCCGCCAAACTCGGAAATATGCACGAGCCCGGCGACACCTTCCTCAATAGACGCGAGCGCGCCGTATTTGTTGTACTTTATAATCACGCCCTGCACTGTGTCGCCTTTCTTAAATCGCTTTTCTGCATCCATCCATGGGTTCGGTTGGAGCGCTTTGATGGAGAGCGAAACCTTGCCATCTTTGATATCTATAATCTTCACTTTTACCTTTTCGCCTGTCTTGTAACGCAGGCGCGGATTTTCTACCAACGCCCAATCCATTTCCGAAATATGTACAAGACCTTCAAGCCCGTCTTCAATTTTTACAAACACACCGAAATCCACCGCGCCTGTTATCGCGCCGTCCATATCATCGCCAATCGTATACTTGCCGACCATCTGCGCGCGGTCTTTTTCCGTAAGTGCCTTCTCAGAAAAAATAAGCTTACCTTCTTTTGGAAGCACGGAAATAATCGCCACTGTTAGCTTTTGTCCAACAAGTTTTTTTAGTTCTTCAAGTATTTTATCTTTATCTCCATCTTCAACACGCGGGTAGTGGTTTGCGCCGAGTTGGGACGCTGGGAGGAAGCCCTGGATTCCTTGCCATTCCATAATGAGACCGCCCTTATTCGCTTCGCCAACCGAGATGTCAAACGATTTGTGTTCGCGCGACGCGGCTTCCGCGTCGCCCCAAAGCATCGCTTGGCGCGCTTCCTTGAGCGAGAGTTCTATGTAGCCGTGCTTACTGTCCGTCTCAATAACCTTCGCGGTTACAGAGTCGCCAATCAACACTTTCTTAAGAATTTCGCGAGCCGCAAGGTATTCGCGCCCGTAAATCACGCCAGTGCCAAACGGAGGCAGGTCTATGTAGATGCGGCCGCGAGCGTTCGCAATGACGATGCCTTCGGCGAGGTCGCCGACTTTCGGTGGGTTCTTTACTCCTGCGAGCGCTTTTGCGCTAGGAGTCAATTCATTGATAATTTCTTTTCTCTCCTTGTGTTTATAGGAAGAAAGAGTAACGGTTTTTGCCTCAGTCACAAAATTAAAAGGTAAGTTACTAATAAGTGCCTTTTCATCCCGACCGTAGTGGAGGGGATTATGCATACGCGCCCCTTACGGGACAGGCGACTTTAATATAGCAGAAATTATCTGTAATGTATACTACCCTTATGAAGGAAGCGGTGTTTAATGAGTTGTACAAAAATCTGAACGCAGAACAGCGCGAGGCGGTGGATGCGATTCAGGGTCCTGTGATGGTGATTGCCGGTCCTGGGACGGGGAAGACATCTATACTCACTTTGCGCATCGCAAACATACTGAAGCGCACCGACACGCCCGCGGACACAATTCTTGCGCTTTCATTTACCGAAGCGGGCGTGTCCGCGATGCGCAAAAAGATATTGGGAATAATCGGGCCGCGCGCGTACGAAGTGCGGATTCACACCTTTCATAGTTTTGCGAACGACTTGATAAAAAGGTATCCAGAGGCGTTTCCGCGCATTGTCGGCTCTGAGCATATGGAGGACTTGGAACAAGTGAAGATTGTGGAAGAATTGCTAAACAAGTATGCTTCTGAAAAATTGCGGCCAAAAAACAATCCAACATACTATGTTTTACCCGTGATTGATGCCATAAGGCAATTAAAACGAGAGGCAGTGTCGCCGAAGGAGTTTGAGAAGTTGTTGAAAAATGTAGAAAAAAATGAAAAGCACACGCGAAGCAAAGAACTTGCAAAACTCTACCATGCATACGAAAAGGAATTGCGCCGACGGCGTTTGTACGACTTTGAAGATATGATTACAGAGGCGGTGGGTGCGCTCCAGACGGCACCGGAGTTTAAGCAGGAATTGCAGGAGGAGTATCAATACATTCTCGCCGACGAGCATCAGGATGCGAACCGAAGCCAGAACCGTCTGTTGGAACTTCTCTGCGATTACGATACTGCTCCTAACTTGTTTATCGTCGGCGACGAGAAGCAGGCGATTTTCCGTTTTCAAGGCGCATCACTGGAAAACTTTTTGTATTTCAAGCGGCGGTTTCCGAAAGCGCGCATCATCGCGCTTGTGCACAATTATCGCTCCCAACCCACTGTGCTCGTGGCGGCACATTCGCTAATAGGCAAGTCCGTGGCGGCGGGAAGCATCTTCCACATAGAACTCGCGGCGCGTGCAGGGCACGCGCCGCTCCAAATACAAATTGCCGAAGCAGCAGATGAACGCGATGAGCTTGCGTGGCTATCGGGCAAAATTGAGCGGATGATTAAAAAGGGAACTTTACCGGAAGAAATCGCCGTACTTGTGCGCGAGAATAGAGATGCGGAGAAGGTAGAACGCGCGCTTCGCGCGCGCGGAATACCAGCCGTTCGTCGTGGAGACGCAAATGCACTTGACTCGGTGCGCATAGATGCTTTGCGAAAGTTGTGCGCGGCAATTCTTGAACCGTCCAACGATGCGCTTCTCGCTCCCGTTTTGTTTTTTGATTTTCTGAAGTTACCCGCGCTCTCGGTTATTGATATGGTGCGCGATAAAGACAAAGGTTTTCTTATTCGCCGAATGGCGCGGTACGGAAAGGAATGCGAGAAAATGCAGGAAAAAATTTTGGAGTGGAACAAGATTTCGCACAACGAACCGCTTGTTGAAGCGGTTGAAAGCATTGCGCGCGAGTCGGGTTTTATTGAACAAATGCTCGCGCGAGAAGACGCGCGTGAAGAGCTTCGCGCATATGCGGTATTTCTCGGAAGCGCGGAGCGCCTCGCGGAGCGCGATAAACGCGCGAAGTTGGTCGATTTCACCGCGCGTCTCGCGCGAGCGGAGGCGCACGGTATCGGTATCGCGGCATCACGCGAAGCGCATAGCGGCGTACAAGTGATGACAGCGCACAAAGCAAAAGGTTTGGAATTTGATGCCGTGTTTATCGTGTTCGCACAGGAAGGGAAGTGGGGAGGAAGGCGAAGCCGCACGCTGTTCGATTTACCTATATATGCAGATACAAAAGAAAATACAGATGACGGTTCGCACGACGAGCGGCGGCTCTTCTATGTTGCGCTTACGCGCGCGCGCAAGGAAGTGTTTGTGAGTTGGCACGCCACAAACGAGGACGGCCGCGCGCTCCTCCCTAGCCGTTTTATTTTTGAGATGGAGGAAAAGACGAGGGAGCATATACAAATTACATCCCTCCCCCTCGCTCCGCTCGGGTACTCCCCTCAAGGTGAGAATAAAAGAGATTCCCCTTTGGAAGGGGGTGTCTCCAGTAGGGAGACGGGGGATGTTTTGCAAAACAAGAAATATCTGAACTTTTTATTCCTCAATCAGGGTTTTGCCGTAACGCATCTCAATAATTTTCTGGAATGTCCTCGCAAATACTTTTTCTTAAACTTGGTGCGCTTGCCGCGCGCACAGTCGGGCGCGGAACTGTACGGTTCGGCAATACATACCGCGCTCGCGGCGCACTTCAATGCGTACCGTCGCGATGAAGACAAGCCGTTTGCCGACACCTACCGCATTTTTGAGGGCGCACTGCGGCGCACGCATCTATCGCTTTTGGATTTTAGAGAATATCTGGCGCAGGGGAAAAAAGAGTTGAAGGGTTATCTTTCTTCGCGCGCGTTCCCGCGCGCGTGTTGGAACGAATATCATATCGCCGGTGTTATGCTGAAAGTTGGAAAAGAAGAATTAGAACTCACGGGCAACTTGGATAAAGTTGGGATGTTATCAAATGGAAGTGTGTCAGTAATTGACTACAAAACAGGGAAGCCGCGAACGCGGAACGAGATTTTAGGAAAGACAAAAACGAGCGACGGCAACTATTATCGCCAACTCGTGTTTTACAAATTGCTTTTAGACAGCGCGAGAAAGAAGGACTGGAATATGAAAACCGGCGTCATTGATTTCATAAAACCCGCAAAAAATGGCTCATACTGCCGTGAGGAATTTGAAATTGTCCGTGCCGATGTTGCCGCGCTTGAAACACAGATTGCCGATGTTGCGGCATCCATTCTACACCTTTCATTTTTAGAAAACGGCTGTGGCGAAAATGACTGTGAATGGTGCCGGCTAGGTCAAAATATGGCTCTATAGAAGCGTATTTTGACTATCCACAGAAAGAAAATGCAAAAACGCTTGACAGGGTTTGTGGGTATGCTATACTGGAAGTGTCAAGGTGGTCGTTTCGCGGATTATCTTGGTGCGTTGCGAAAGCAACAACAGTGACAGCGATAGTTCTTACGAAGTTGCGGTTGCGCCGGGTTGATTCGTAAGAATGAAAATCCTAACCCAATGGCCAGCAAGCCTGAGTATTGCTTACGCCAGAGTATCTGGCCGAAAAACTGCTCTTACTGAAACGACGGTTTCAGGAAAAACGTCCAAGATGAATGACGAAAAACTTACCACCACCTCAAGTTTTCTTGGCTTGGGGTGTTTTTTTATAAGTGATTGATTGCGAGTTGTTTCTTAAAATGATATAGTATTGCATTATGGCTACCATTACGCTTTCAAAGAATAAAATTATGCGGCAAAAAGGCGTCGTTGTTTTACCGCTTGAGGAGTACAACAAACTCTCGGAGCGCGCCGTCCCGGAATATCATCTTGCTGGAAAAGCGGCGCGCGACCTTGACACGCTTGTCAGTGATGGATTACGCGATTATGCAACGGGAAAGTGCCGTAGAATTAAGTCCTTATCTGATTTGGATTAATCGTGTATGGAAATCTTTACGCACCCGCGGTTTGATAGAAAATACAAAAAGTTGCCGCAGGAAATTAAGAAGCAAGCGAAACACAAGGAAACATTTTTTCGTGAGAATGCTTTTGATTCACTGTTGCATACACACAAACTCCACGGCAAAGACCGCGGCTTGTGGGCATTTTGGATAAACAATAAATACCGAATTAAATTTATTTTTCTAGACACACAACAGGTTCTCTTTCTTGATGTCGGCACACACGATATTTATTCGTGAAGACTATTTAAGCAACACATCCAAAATTGTTTTTATGCTTTCGTACGGAAGCGCGCCGTTAAGGGTGATTTTTGTTTTGTCTTGCGAGAACGCAACGCCGCCGCGGAATTGCGCGATAAGCGGCGCGAGCACGGTTTCCTGTGTTTTTGTTACCTCTTTCTTTAAGACAAGTATGCTAAACGGCGTCCCGTTTGCGCCAGCGCTCGCGCCGTCGTCAAAGTCCTTCTGTATTTTGTCCGCGTATTTTCCGCTCGCGAGGCACGCGTCAAATTTCTGTGCGTCAAGTTTTACGAACTCTGCAATTTTTGGAAGTTCGGCAGGGTCTAGTCCGTTGTTTGCGGGAGTAATCTCAAAAATTCGGTCAAGATACGACCAAAACGCGGCGTTGCCGCCAATCTCCGCCGCGCACTCAGTCGCCTCGGCTTCTTTGCGCGCCTTGGAGTGAATCTGGTCCAGTGGGAAATGCCGATATACCCACGCTAGCGAACCCGCTTTTCCGTACTCATCTACTATTCTCTTCATTGTGGTATGGAACGATTTGCAGAACGGACATTCGGTGTCGGAGTATTCTACGAGCACAACGGCCGCGTCCGGATTGCCGCGAATGTGCTCGCCAGCGCTGACATCGCGCAGAGCAACCGCCACTGCCGCCGGTTGTGTATCGGTCGGCTGATTGCCGGTTGCAGTACTGCCACTCCGTCCGCCGAAAAATATTGCGCCGGCAATCACAATCCCCGCGACCACAATCGCGATCGGAATCGTCAAGAAATTATTTTGCGTTTTGGATTGAGGTTCCATCCCGTTAGAAACAGGTCGCGGTCGTTCGTCAAAGAACTATCCGCCTGTTTATGATTATGATAATAAAAACTACGCTTACATCTCGTTATCGCATTTGCGACCGCGGTTTCTAACGGGATCCATAGTTTATTAAATCTAATTGTAATGTCTTAAGTATATTCGCAATTCTTTTAATATGCAATACAATTTTTCCCTGCCTGTATCTATTTCAGTATTTTGCCTGCCTACCGCAGGCAGGCAAAATACTTGTATAAGACAATACAAAGTGAAGCAACCATTTAAATTAGAAAACTTGAACACCCAAATCAACTTTAGTTTGCGGTGTTAGATAAATTGTTTCTCCAGCCGAATTAGGCACACCCAAAATGAGAACTTCTGATATTTCAGGACCCATTTTTTTCGCGGCAAAATTAACAACACCTATTATCTGCTTTCCAATAAGTTCTTCTGGTTTATAGTTGCGATATGCCCCACATGATATTTTTGTACCAATTTCAGGTCCAAAATCGACCGTCATTCTATATGTAGGTTTTTTCGTTGTAGCATCTTCAACTTTAACAATTTCCCCAACACGAATATCGAGAACGGTGAATGATGAATATTCACTAATTTGTTTAATCATAGAAAGTATTATCTCAAAAGTTGTTAAAACGGCAAGGTGTGGGTTAGGGTGTGCGCGGTGAAGACCTCCCAATTTTTGGCGTCTGGGAGGAGGATGTCGTTGGTCTTTTTGTTGTCAAGATATTTTAAGACGCCATTTTTTCTAGCGTAATCGTAGAGTTCTTTAGTAATTCGCACATCTTCAATGCAATACTTCCGCACCCTTTCCACTTCTCCGTTTCGCCACCAGCGGATTGATTCCATTCCGTCAGCGGTTTTCTTCTTGCCGAGCGTTGCTTCGGCGAGCGTGTCCAGCTTCAGCCGCCGCCCCAAAACCGCCTTCACCTCCTTCAGCAAATCAACGCTACGGATGCGCGATAGGTCGCCAGAGTAATACTTCGCAAGGAGCGGCAAATCAAAATGTTCGGAGTTGAACCCGATAAGCAAATCGGCGCGTTCAAGGATTGGCCAGAGTGATTTCAATTCTTCCTTCACAAAACTTTTATACGAATCGTCGTCAGAGTCGTGGATGCAAACCATAGAGAGGTCCAGCGCCTCCGGCTCGCGCCTGCCAACATCAGCAAATTCATTTGCGGTTTCTATGTCAAAAACAATTTTTCTCATACGCAATCTCTCTATTCTACTGCATAAGTTCTATCTCTTGCAAAAAGCGGACGATGGGCGGCTGTTTTTCAATAATGCGAATTACCATGTCGGAAGCGACCACCACATCAATCGTTGCGAGTGCAACGATGAACGCGACCAAGATTTTTTGGTTTCGTGTCCAGTCCAATTTCTTCATCAGTTCAAATGGAATAAAGATTGCGTAGAGCGAAATGGAAAAAGGAATAACTAGCATAACAACAAACGCCGCACCCCAGAAAAGGTAGTCAAGCGTCAGGGCAATGGTAGGTAGGGTAAATGTGTAATATAGGAAGCGCACGCCGAGCAAAATGTAGTCGGAAAAAAAGAGCACGAAATAGCCGAAACATAGTAGGTATAGCGTTGTGAAAAAGGTGCGCCAGAGCGGCGCGAAATAGAAGCTAACGACTTTTTTGAAATAGGTCTGTTTTGGCTTCGCCATAGCCCTTTTCTACACGAGTTGCACAAAAAGAGCAAGTGTGCTAGGATAGATAAGTCGTTATTTTCTCAAGGAGGTGTGGAAGCGTAAGCGTTACAGCCATATTGAGATTCGGTCGGACGACAGTTTAGAAGAATAGTGAACTCAAAATGGCAAAGAAATTGTATGTAGGGAATCTTTCCTACTCCACGACATCAGAATCGCTCCGCGAGGCCTTCTCAAAGGTTGGCGCGGTGGTGTCTGCGAATGTCATTATGGACAAAATGTCGGGCCGCTCACGCGGTTTCGGTTTTGTTGAAATGGAAGACGCGGATGCTCAGAAGGCGGTTGAGTCGATGAATGGAAAGGATGTTGATGGCCGCGCACTGACAGTGAACGAGGCACGCCCGATGGCGGAGCGCCCTCCTCGCGCAGGAGGCGGCGGTTATCACCGCGGAGGCGGTGATCGCATGAGCTTCTAATAAATAGTCGCTCAAACAAAAAAGTCCCTACTGGGACTTTTTTGTTGTCTGGAAAATTACATACGCAACTGCAATACCAACGAGCGCGCCGCCTAGGATATCGGACGGGTAATGCACGCCGGCTATGACACGGCTTACGGAGATAATAATTGCCGCTAGGAAGAACCACGCGCCCCATTTTTTGTTGTAAAAATATATGGTGGCGGCGAGCGCAAAGAAAAATGTTGCATGTCCGGAAGGGAACGACCATGAATTTTCTGCAAACAGCGCGGGCGTGTCGTATGCAACAAACGGTCGTGGGCGGTGGTAGAAAAAACGAATAATCTCTGCAATTCCGTAGCGAGCGACGACAGTCGCGAACGCTGTGGTCCAAAAGATTTTTATTTTTTCTCGTTTTGTGTAGCCGGAATAAAAAAGTAAAGCGAGAAATGCGAGTACGACGGTGTAGGGGAGATACTCGGCAAGAAAAATAACAGTCGCATCAAACGCCAGCGACATCCCAGCGAAATTATTGAGCAGATGAAAAAGTTGTGCGTCCATATATGATAGTATACTACAACAACATTCTATCGCTACAGGTTCTGATATTGAGTATATAGAACCCTTCGCCCGAACCATTCCATAAGCATTGTTGAGTTTGGGGGAAATGTATGAAAAAATAAAAGAAATGAATGAACAGATGAACAACATACGAAACATCAAGGATATTTATAATCGCAATGCGCGCTGGTATGATTTTCTGGTAAAGCCGATTGAATTTTTTCTTTTGCGAAAAAAAAGACGCAAACTTGTCGTTCCTCTTTCTGGGAAGATATTAGAAATTGGCGTAGGTACTGGAGCTAACCTCGCGTATTACCGCAACGATATTTCTTTTATTGGTGTAGATGCAAGTCCGGAGATGTTGAAAATCGCACAACGCAAAGCGGAAAGGCACGGGATTTCTGCGGACTTTCGTGAGATGGATGCAGAAAATCTAGAGTTTCCAGACGGTTATTTTGATGCAGTGGTCTCAACCCTTACCTTATGCACTGTTCCGCATCCGGTACAGGCGGTTAGAGAAATGGCGCGAGTGTGTAAAGGGGGCGGACGGCTGCTCTTTTTAGAACATGGTAAAAGTTGTATCGGCTTGGTGGCGCGGTTGCAAGAGGGAAAATCAGGTAAGCATTTTCAGAAACACGGATGCCGATTGCTTAGCGATCCATTAAACATCATTGCATCAGCAGGATTGCATATAAAAATAAGCAAAAGATTTTTCCTTGGTATATTTCAGCAGATAGAGGCAACCGCCTCCCACACACATATATGAAAAAACTTGAGAAGATTCTCAAAGCATTCAGCAATATAAGCCGGTTAAAAATCGTTAGGTATCTGAAAGCAAACAAATTCGCGTCAGTTATAAATATTTCAAGAAATACTAAATGTTCGTACAAGGCGACCTCCAAACATCTATCCATTTTGTTTCATGTTGATGTGGTAGATAGACAACAAAGTATGTACGAGATGCATTACCGTATTGCTGATGGTTTGGATCCTGCGGCGCAGGTAATTATTGATTTGATATAGGTGTGCGAAATCTTTTTTGTTTCTCGAACGAATCTCTTATTATAGAACCCTTCGCCCGAACCATTCCGTAAACAAAAGAGAAGATCGTGTGGTGATGAACGGAATGATGGGGTGGAAAATCGCGGCGGTGGCGTGTATGATAGAAACCGCGGGCCTATAGTAAAACGGTATTACACATCCATGGCATGGATGGGGTCGGGGTCCGATTCCCCGTAGGTCCAAAACAAACCGCGATTTATTTCCCCTCCGCGCGCTTCGCGCGATTGCGAGCTATTTCCGTTAGATATTTTTTGCGCAAGCGCACGCTTTTCGGCGTAATTTCCAGATACTCATCTTCCGCCATCACTTCCAGCCCGCGCTCAATCGTAAGCTCGTACGGCGGCACGAGGTCTATCGCTTCGTCGGTGCCCGACGCGCGCACATTAGTTAGTTGTTTGCCTTTGGTTGGGTTGACCGACATTTGTTCGCCTTTGGAAGTATTGCCGATAACCATACCTTCATACACTTCTGTACCTGGCCCGATATACAAAACGCCGCGTTCTTGGAAACCCCACAACGCGTAGCCGAGCGCCTTGCCGGTCGCCATAGAAATCATAGAACCAACGGCGCGTTTTGATATTTCTCCTGCGTACGGTTTGAAGCCAACAACGCGCGAAGACATAATTCCTTCGCCTCGCGTGTCTACGACAAACTGGTTGCGATAACCGAGGAGTCCGCGCGTCGGTCCTTCAAGCGTGAGACGCACTGAGCCATTGTGCTCGTGTATATTTTTTATGATAAACGCGCGTCTCCCGAGCTTTTCAATAATCGCGCCTTGGAAAGCGAGCGGTGTGTCTATAATTACTTCTTCAAATGGTTCCTGTTTGACCCCGTTTTCTTCGCGAATAATGACTTGCGGTTGCGACACTTGCACTTCGTAGCCGGCACGGCGCATATTTTCCAAAAGAATCGCGATGTGCAGTTCGCCGCGCCCGAGCACTTTAAAATATTCGTTTGACGAAAAATCAACTTTGAGCCCGACATTCACTTCCAGTTCTCGTTCAAGGTAATCGCGGATTTGGCGAGATGTTATAAATTTGCCGTCGCGTCCGCCCAGCGGCGAATTGTTGACGAGGAATTGCAATTCAATCGTCGGCTCGTCTATCGCAATCATAGGAAGCGCAACCGCATCCTTTTCCGCAGATACGGTCTCGCCGATTTCTATATCGGTTAGCCCAGCGACTAGCGTAATGTCTCCCGCATAAACCTCCGCCGCCTCACTTTTCTCCATCCCGTTCCATGTGAAAATCTTTAAGATTTTTCCTGCGCGTACTTCGCCTTTTTGATTTTTAATAAACACGCTCATACCGGGTTTTGCAACACCTTCATACACGCGTGCAATCGCCATTCTGCCGAGGAAATTGTCGTAGGCAAGATTAAATGGTTGTAGGCGAAGCGGCTTCGCTGAAAGTTCTGGCAGAGAGGCATTGGGCACATGTTCTACAATCGTATCAAGAAGTGGCGTCAAGTCTTTTGATTCGTCCGCCAGATTCTTTTTTGCAACACCTGTTCTGCCGATTGCGTACACAACAGGAAAGTTGGATTGTGCATCATTTGCGCCAAGTTCAAAGAAAAGTTCAAGCACTTGCTCGTGCGTTCGTTCTGCGTCTGCTGCCGGCTTGTCTATTTTGTTTATAACGACAATCGGCTTAAGCCCAAGCTCAAGCGACTTCTTTAACACAAAGCGCGTTTGCGGCATCGGACCTTCTTGCGCGTCTACAACGAGTAGCACCGAGTCAATAGAGCGGAGCACGCGCTCCACTTCGCTTCCGAAGTCAGCGTGCCCGGGCGTGTCTACTATATTTATTTTCCCGCCGTTGTATGGAATGGAAGTATTTTTCGCATAAATCGTAATGCCGCGCTCCTGCTCAAGCGCGTTGGAATCCATAGATGCGCCCTCCTTGCCCACGCCCGATTGTTTCAGAAGCGCGTCAGTCAGCGTGGTTTTACCGTGGTCCACATGGGCGATGATGGCGATGTTTCTAATTTCTTGCATAAATAAACAAAAAAAGCCCGACGGCCAAAATTGTTTTTATATAATACGACAAAATACTTAATGGCGCAATGCTACTGTTTTTACCACACCCGACATTCTCTTACTGCAACCCAATAACAAACATTCTCACATTCTTAAGAATGTGAGAATGTCTTTAATAGGGGAGATTGAGTTTCGATAGGTTGTGGTATGATAGGCATATGAAAACGCCGAAACAATTGGAACGGCATTTCAAAGGTGTCGCGAATCACCGGAGACTTCAGATATTGCTCTTACTTCATGCATATAAAGTGCTTTCGCTTATCGCGATAGCAAAAAATCTGCATTGCAATCTAAAAACAATTGCCGAGCATACGCGCAGGTTGACGCTTGCGGGGCTTGTGAACAAGAAATATCGCGGCAGGGAAGTGGAACACACCCTCTCGCCATACGGTCATCGTATGTTCGACTTAATAAAAACATTCTCACATTCTTAAGAATGTGAGAATGTTTTATGATGAGATTATGAGAACTCTTTGTAGAAAAAACAAGAAGATAACAAAACGGATTTCTAAAAGATGCGCGGTGTGCGGCAAGGATATAAAAGTCGTTTGTTACAGCGACAAGACCTACCGTGGAGGGCATTATTTTTTTGATATTCCCATCAGCACCAATGCGGAAAAACGAAAGGCGTTTCGTGCTGGTACGCGCGAATGGAAATTCGGCGGCAGAGTATTTCAAATTTTGAAACGAGACCCCAAACCGTATAAACATGTTGAATATTGGGAATGTCCGAAATGCTACTGGCGGTAATTCAATAAAAACATCCTTACATTCTCAAGTTTGTAAGGATGTCTTTTGTATTATGTGGGGAAGCTGTTTTTATGCACCAAAAAATGTTAGGATTTTAGGATATTTTATGATTAAATCATTTACGATTCGCGACTTGCCGAAAGAGGAACGACCGCGCGAGCGATTGGTGAAGTTTGGCGAACAGGCGCTTTCCGCGCAAGAATTATTGCAAGTTATTTTGGGGCGCGGCATCGCGGGCGAGTCGGTCTCCGTTACAGCGCAAAAACTATTAACGCAATTCGGCAGTTTGCAAAAATTAGCCGAAGCAAGCATTGAGGAGTTGTCTTCAATTAAAGGAATCGGACTTGCAAAGGCAACGCAAATAAAAGCCGTGTTTGAAATTGGACGGCGGCTTTCCACGCAAACCCCACCGTATAAGAATAAAGAACTCACTGACCCTGAAAAAGTGTGTCGGCTTGTCAAAAGCAAGCTGAAGGATTACCACAAGGAGCATTTTTATAGTATCGCGCTCAATAGCAGAAACCATTCAATCGCGGAAATATCGGTCGGTTCGCTCAGCGCAAGTATTGCGCATCCGCGCGAGGTCTTCGCGGAAGCCATTAAAAACAAAGCCGCATCGGTTATCTTCGCCCACAACCACCCGTCAGGTGACCCTGAGCCGTCAGAGGAGGACTTAGAGACAACCAAACGGCTCGTTGAAGCGGGAAAGATTATGGGAATAGAAGTGCTAGACCATATTATTGTGGCAGGGGATAAATTTCTGAGTTTTAAGGAGAAAGGGTTGCTTTAAACGGCGGGATGTTGTATCGGTAAATATAGTTATACACAAGTTAACATATGTTCACACTTGACTATTAAGTTAACACGATTATAATATGACTATGGAAAATAAAACTCAAAAGTATATATCTGCAACGGAAACGGCTAAAATTCTGGGTATAAGCCGAACGGCTGTATTTAATAAAATACAAAACGGTGACATTAAGGCACAAAAAGTTGGTAGAAATTACATCGTCGCCCACGATGAGCTCAACCGAATTCTAGGCAGAGAATTAACAGACAAAAAAAAGAACGATATTGAAGCGTCTGTTGCAAAAACCATAAGGGAATATGGCGAAGCACTTCGCTTGCTCGGAAAAGAATAATCATGCAACCAATTTCTATTACAGAAGTTGAATATGTCGCTCATACGCTTGCGAAAGAATGGATGACATGGAATGAGCCGATTCCGGAGTTTAAAACAAGAAATCCAAACATTCTGGAAAGTTGCCTTATTGCTCCATTTCAGAAATTTGACAAGAAATATCTGTATCAAGGGCTTATTGAAAAGTCCTCGGTGCTTTTTTATTTTTTAATCAAAAACCACCCTTTTCAGAATGGCAATAAGAGAATCGCCGTTACTACGCTCCTATATTTCTTGTATAAGAATGAGAAATGGCTTCATGTTAGCAATCAAGAACTTTATAATTTTGCAAAATGGGTTGCGGAGAGTAATGCGTATGTTAAAGACGCAACGGTTGATGCCGTAAAGAAGTTTATCGGTCTTTATATGGCGGACTTTAAAGAATCTAAAAAATAATATGCCGTTATTTACATGGATTGGAAAAGATAAGGTGGTGGGGCATGATAAGGATGTGCCGTTTCGTCTGCAAAAGAAAGATATATGAGTAAATACGAAAAGTTTTCAAGGGAAGATCTGATTGCTCTTGCGGAAAAGCAGGATAGTGAGCTTGCGTCTAAAAAATACGGGCTTGTGTGGGATTCTGAACGGGAACCGGAGCAGGTGGTTTTTGATTGCGAACATAATTTGCCGATTTTAAAGAGGATAAATAAGAAAGAAATAAAAACCGATAAAAACGAGGATAACATCTTGATTGAAGGCGATAACTATCACGCGCTAACAGTTTTAAACTATACACATCAAGAAAAAATTGATGTGATTTATATTGACCCGCCGTATAACACTGGAAATAAATCATGGAAGTATAACAATAACTATGTGGAACCTGAGGACGGATATTACCACAGTAAGTGGCTCAACATGATGGAAAAGAGATTAAATATCGCTAAGAAACTCCTAAAAGAAGATGGGGTATTAATATGCGCGATTGACGAAAACGAATTTGCAAATCTGTATCTCTTACTTAGTAAGGTTTTTCCAAATTATAAACTCGATCAAGTCGTAATTGTTCACAACCCGCGAGGTGTACAAAGTAAAAACTTTTCCTACAATCATGAGTATGCACTTTTTGTTTATCCAAATGATGGGAAAGAGTATATTGGGAACATTGAACGAAATGTACACCTAACAGAAGAATTGAGAGACCATGGAGGAGAATCTTTACGCACAGACGCAAAAAATTGTTTCTACCCCATTATTACCGACGGTAAAGAAATTATTGAGATTGGAGATGTGCCTATTGTAAACTTTCATCCAAAATCTAAGAATACAAAATTAAAAAACGGTCTAATAGCAATTTGGCCTATTGATATAACAGGGATAGAGCGTAAATGGGTTTTTGCAAGAGATACTGTTTCTGAGATTCTAGGTAACCTTAAAATAACACGGAGGTCGGATGGTTTATTAGATGTATTAAGAACAAAAACCGAACAAAAGCCAAGGACGGTATGGGTAGATCAGAAATATGACGCTAGTACCTACGGATCAAAAGTAGTAAGGCAAATTACAAACATGGATTTCCCCTACCCTAAATCACTTCTTACTGTTCAGGATTGTCTTTCGGTTGTTGCGAAAAAGAAAAAATCTGCCGTCGTACTAGATTTTTTTGCTGGTTCAGGAACAACTGGTCATGCGGTTTTGGAATTGAATAAACAAGATGTCGGAAATAGGAAATTTATTTTATGTACCAACAACGAAAATAATATCTGCGAACAAGTGACTTATCCGCGATTACAAAAAGTGATTAAAGGATACAAGAAAAATGGCGATGGTGAAAAAATTGAAGGACTTGGCGGAAATTTACAGTATTTTAGAACGGCTTTGATTAAGGATACTAAAAACAAAGACCAGATGCGGGTGGATTTGACGGAAAAATGCACAGAGATGCTCTGCGTAAAAGAAAACATTTTTAATCTTGAAAAAGAAACGGATGACTATAAAATCTTCTCTTCAAACAAATGTAACAAGTTTTTATGCGTTTATTACAACTTTTACGACGACAGTTTCCATGGTTTTCTGAAAGAAATCAAAAAGCTTAATGGAGAGAAAAAGATTTATATGTTTTCTATGGACGGGAAAGTCAGAAAGTCGCTTTTTGTTGGAGTGAGAGATTTTGAGATTGAAGAAATACCGCAGAAAATTATTGATGTCTACAAACAACTCGTCAAAATGAACATATCGGTTAAAGCCGATGTTATCTTCCTTGAATTTGATAAGGCGAATAAAAAAGTCTTCACAGACAAAGACAAAGACAAAGACGGAGGGGCACAGAGTTTACGCATCGTTCTTGAAAAGACAATCCAAAAAATCGCTCAAAAAAACGGAGTAAGTATTTTTAAGGAGAATTCAAAAGAAGAGAGGATATCCGTATTGAATGATATGCTAAAAAGTATTAAAGTATTTACACATGTGCAATGGGAAGAAAATAAGACATATTTGGTAATCGGCAATCACGCTTCTCATGGAGATTACAGCGAATACGATTTGCGACAAGTAGAGCAGTTTTACCGGCACATACAGGAACTTTTAAATGTTTTCAATATATAAATCTATGATCAAGGAATTAAAAAAATATCAAGAGACGGCCGTTGATGAGTTGATATTAAAATCAAAGCTTCTCTTGAATAAAAACTTGGACAAACGCACGATTGTTTTTCAGTCGCCGACAGGAAGCGGGAAAACATTTATGATGTCGCAGTATATTATTCAACTCATTGAAGAAATGAGAGATGAGTATATCTGTTTTTTGTGGTTGAGTCCTGGAAAAGGAAAACTACACGAACAGAGTTTTAAGTCGCTTAAAAAAGAGTTTGCTGGTTTTCCCAACGCTTGTCTTTTAGAAGAGGAATTCTTCGGTTCACGAAAGTTGATAGACAAAAACGAGGTCGTCGTAGGAAATTGGGAGAAATTAAGCAATAAAGACAGTACAACTGGTGAATGGAAATCAAAGTTGATGAAAGATAAAGAAACAACGAACTTTCGCGAGCTTATTACTAATACCAAGAAAGCGGGATTGAGAATCCTTATGATTATTGACGAAAGCCATTCCCGCGACAAAGCCGAGCGGGCGTTTGAATTGCGTAAAGAAATCATTAATCCCGATTTAGCGATAGAAATGAGCGCGACGCCTATTTTGCACGATGGGCAATATAATGAAAAAGTGAGCGTAGAGCCAAATGATGTAATTGAATACGGGATGATAAAAAAGGAAATTATTATCAATGAAAATATAGACAAAATAGATGATGACGAAATAACCTCCCAAGAACTCGTGATGGAAATGGCCTATCGCAAGCGACTAGAACTGAAAAAAGATTTTGAAAAAGAAGACATTGATATTAACCCCCTGGTGTTGGTGCAGATTCCAGACAGTGAAGATGGAAACGATAAAAAAGATTTTGTGGAAAATTTTTTGGGGCAAAAAGGTATAAATAAAGACAATCATAAATTAGCGGTATGGTTAAATGAAGAAAAGGTGAATCAAGAAGCGGAGCTTATAACAAAAAAAGATAATGAAGTCGAGTTTTTAATTTTTAAGAAAGCGGTGGATACGGGATGGGATTGCCCGCGCGCTCAAATACTAGTGAAGTTTCGCGAGACCAAGAGTCTGATTTTTGAGATTCAAACAGTCGGGCGTATTTTGCGCATGCCTGAGACTATCCACTATAAAAATGACAACCTTAATCGTGCTTATGTATATACCAATGTCAAGAGTTTTACTGTTGCAAAAGAAAAATATAATCCAAACATTATTAAATCAATTTTTGTTAAGCGAGAATCTATCTATGGATCATTAAAACTAAAGTCATACTACCGAAATAGAATTGACTACGGCGACATCACTTTTAGTTTCAATGAAGCCCTTGACGGTGTGTTTTGTAGATATTTTGGAATAACAAGGTGCGTTTTTACCGAAGGAATAGTGGATAAAAATAAAAAAAAGTTGGAAGATAAAAAAGTTGAAATTGGCAGTTTGGAAGGAAAAGAAGAGATTATTTTAAATAAACAACTTGACACAGGGTTGTTTGACCATCTTTCTGATGAAGTTATCAAGTCGAATGAGAATTTTCAGTCTCGCCTTTCTGCGGACGACAAGGAAAGAGTTTTTGAAAATGTCATAAAAGAAAATCTAAACGGCTATGCGCCTAAACGGTCAAAGTCAATAGTAAAAAATGCTCTATACAATTGGTTTAAAAAATATATTGGCGTCAATTTGCGTGAAAACGGCATTATTTATGTTCAAAATGTCATTTTGAATAACTATGATATTTTCGGTAAACTCTTTGACCAAGCGATTAAAGAATATCAACCAATAAAAGATAAAGAAATAAAAGATAAAATTAAAGAAGTGGAAGAATGGAATACCGAGTGGGAAATTGCAGAAAACAGAAACTATAACCAAAATATCTACAAGGCCTATAATTATAAATTATCGGTTTATAAACAGCCGTGTGATAAAAAAACATATCTAGATGTCAACCCAACAGAAGAATCCTTTATTGATTTATTGGAAGAAAATAATGATAAGATTTCATGGTGGTGGCAGAATGGAAGCGAGCACATGGCTTTGAATTTTGGCATCAAGTACGGCAACGGTTCAACATTTCAGCCGGATTTTTTAGTTATGTTCAAAAATGGGAAACTTGGCATATTTGACACTAAAGCTGTCGGACAGAGAGAAGAAGAAAATAAACTAAAAGCGGAAGCGCTTCAGAAATACATAAAAGAGGAAATCAAAAGAAAAAAGAAGGAAGTAATATTTGGCGGGCTAGTGATTAAAGAGGGAAGTCATTTTAGAATAAACAGTGATGATGTATATAAACCATTTGCTTTGGCAACTGGGGTTAAAGAAAAAAGTGCACATTATGGTATAAGTGAAAAGAGTCGCGGTTGGCAGTATTTTAAAGATTTAATTTAAGGTAATTAGTGGGGAAAGTAACCAAAATACAGCGTCAGGAACAGTTTAAATAAATTATCTTTTCTATGATTAAAACGATACTCCTACATTCCTAGGAAAGTAGGAGGATTATGCTGGTAAAATAGTTGGAAAAATAAGTGTGTATGATACAATATCGGTATGGCGAAAATAAATCGTGGTATGGCGTTGAAGGTTGGGGTGATTCTTGGGAGCACGCGGCATGGGCGGTTCGGTGAGCAGCCGGCGCGGTGGATATTCGTGGAAGCGAATAAGCGCAAAGGATTTGACGCGGAACTTTTGGACTTGCGCGATTATCCGTTACCGTTTTTTGACGAGCCGTCATCGCCGTTTATGAGCGGCACGAATTACAAAAATCCGGCAATTAAAAAGTGGGCGGAGAAAATTAAAGAGAAAGACGCATTCATTATTTGTTCACCCGAATACAACCATGGGTATCCTGCGGTGTTGAAAAATGCGCTTGATTATGTATATGAGGAATGGAACAACAAACCAGTCGGTTTCGTGAGTTGGGGCGGAGTTGGCGGCGCGCGCGCCGTTGAACAGTTGCGGCTTGTCGCGATTGAACTTCAAATGGCACCGATACGGAACGCCGTGCACATACAAAATTTTTGGGGGTTGCTTGATAAAAATGGCAAATTAAAAACCGACACGCTTCAAGAATCCGCAGACGATATGCTCACGCAACTTGCGTGGTGGGGGAGAGTGCTCAAAGCGGGAAGAGAGAAAAAGTAATCCGTGTTGTTTTTTGCGCTCAAAAGAGTTATAAGGAGCGTATGTTCAAGAAACTGTTTAAATGGGCGCGAAAGCACAAGGTCTATGCGTGGATAATTGTTCTCGCGGTTTTGGCGGGCGTGTATTTCGGTTACAAGGCGTTTGCGAGGAGCGACAGCATAACGCGCTATGTGTTTGCGGAAGTGAAGCGCGGAACGCTCTCGGTTACCGTGTCTGGAAGCGGGCAAGTGTCGGCATCAAACCAAGTAGAAGTGAAGGCGAAGGCGTCGGGCGAGGCGCTCTCGGTTCCTGTTGTAAGCGGAAAGTATGTTAACGCCGGCGCGATTATTGCGGAGATTGACGCGCGAGACGCGCGCAAGTCAGTCCGCGATGCGGAGATTTCTTTGGAAAACGCAAAACTCTCGTACGAAAAAGTTGTCGGTCCCGCAGGCGCACTCGTTCCGCGCCTCAAGGAGCAAGCGGCGGCAGACCTAGCGCGCGCGTACGACGACGGCTTTAGCGCAACGGCGAACGCGTTCATTGATATGCCGTCGCTAATGACAGATTTTGAGAATTTGCTGACGGACGAAACACTGGACAAGAGCCAAGAAAACATTTCCTGGTACGCCAACCAAGTGTTGCAGTCGGAAGAGGCGATGCGCGCGAAAGCGGAAGCATTTCGCGACGCGGCGCGGGCAAGTTTTAACGCCGCAGAAAAAGCGTTTGACGCGAGCTTTGATGCGTACAAAAACGCAACACGCCAAAGCCCGCGCACCGAGCTTGAAACGCTTATTTTACAGACATACGAAGCGGTGAAGACGACTGCGGACGCGGTGAAGGCGATGAACAACTACATTGATTTCACGCGCGATTTTATGGAGGGCAAGAATTACGGCATTCCCGCGGGCGTTGCGTCGCATCAGTCCGCACTCAATGAATATACAGGCACGCTGAACAGCCACCTCACTAAACTGCTTTCAGCGGCTGACACAATAAAAGACGCGAAAGATAATTACTCGGATTCCGACCTTGACCTAGCGTCGCAGGCGCTCGCGCTGAAGCAGAAGGAAAACTCGCTTTTGGACGCAAAAGAAAAGTTAGACGATTACACGGTGCGCGCGCCGTTTTCGGGCATTCTCGCGAAACTAAATATAGAAAAAGGAGATGATGTGTCGTCGGGGACGGCGGTCGCGACGCTTATAACGACGCGGAAAATTGCCGAAATATCACTGAACGAAGTTGATGCGGCAAAGGTCGCGCTCGGGCAAAAAGCGACGCTTATTTTTGACGCCGTATCGGATGTGAAAGCGGATGGCGTTGTGTCTGAAATGGATACTATCGGCACGATGTCGCAGGGGGTTGTATCGTATATCGCAAAGATTTCTTTTGTTTTGCAAGATACGCGCGTCCGCCCAGGGATGAGCGTTACTGCCGAAATTGTAACCAACACGGTTGCGGACGCGCTGATTGTTCCAAACTCCGCGTTGAAGACGGCGGGCGGACGCGCGTTTGTTGAAGTGATGGAAGGAGAGACGCCACGCCGCGTATTTGTTGAAATAGGGCTTGCGAACGACGAGTCAACGCAAATTGTGTCGGGGCTGGAAGAGGGCGCGGAGTTTGTCGTGCGCACGATTGAGGGTGCGTCGGTTGCGCCAGTAATCAACAATAACAATCCGAGCAACGCGTTTCGCGTTCCTGGCGCTGGCGGTAACTTCCGGAGATGATTGAATGCAAAAACATCACTAAGACATATGAGAGCGGGGATTCGCAGACCTCGGCTGTTAAAAATGCTTCGTTCACGATTCGCGACGGCGAGTTTGTCGCGATTACGGGGCCGTCGGGCTCGGGTAAAAGCACGCTGATGCATATTTTAGGTTGTTTGGATAAGCCGACGAGCGGCGCGTATTTTCTGGACGGCAAAGATGTTGCGGGACTTTCCGACGACGAACTCGCAGAAATACGCACGCAAAAAATCGGCTTCGTGTTTCAGGCGTTCAACTTGCTTCCACGCGCGACTGTACTACGCAATGTAGAACTCCCGCTTGTGTATGCAGGTGCGCCGGCTCCAGCGCGCGCGGAGCGCGCGCGAGACGCCCTCCGCCGTTCCGCGTTTCCCGAAAAGTTTTTTAATCATCGCTCAAACGAGTTGTCGGGAGGAATGATGCAGAGGGTTGCAATCGCGCGCGCGCTCGTAAATGAGCCGTCCCTCATTCTTGCCGACGAGCCGACCGGAAATCTTGACACAAAAACTGGCGAGGCGGTGCTGGCGACGCTTGAGCGATTGCACAGCGAGCACGGGCGCACGGTTGTGCTCATAACGCACGAGCCGTATGTCGCCGAGCACGCTGAACGGATTATTCATATTAGAGACGGTCAGATTGTATGAAATTTATTGACTTAATAAAAGAAACGCATGTCGGGCTGTCCGCAAACAAAGTGCGGTCTGGGCTCACCGTGCTCGGCATCGTCATAGGCATTTCGTCCGTTGTCGCGATGATTTCCATCGGTCAGGGCGCGTCTGCCAGTATTGAATCAAGTATTGAAGGGCTCGGTTCAAATCTTCTGACGATAATTCCTGGCACTGTCCAACCAGGGCGCGGCTTCGTGTCGTCGGGGCGTGGGAGCGCTGAGACATTGAAAAACGCGGACGCGGACGCAATTATGGACATTCAAGGTGTTGCGGCAGTATCGCCGGAGTATCAACAGCGTTTCCAGATTGTTTCCACTGTCGGCAACAATACCAACTCGCTTGTCATAGGCGCAGTGCCCGCGTACGAAACGGTACGCAATGTATCGGTTGGCGTGGGCTCGTTTATTACCGAACAACATCTGCGGAGTATGGGGCGTGTGGCGGTCGTTGGCGCGACTGTTGCGAGCGACCTTTTCGGAGAAGAGGAACCGCTCGGTAAAACAATTCGTGTCAATAGAGTTATTTTTAAAGTTATCGGCGTAATGGAGGCGAAGGGGAGTTCTGGATTTTTCAATGCAGACGATATGGTGATTGTACCGCTTTCAACAATGCAAAAGATTTTGTCTGGCGCGGAACACCTTTCGCTCATCGCGGTTTCTGTTTTGAACAAAGACGAGATGCCGCTCGTACAGTCGGAAGCATCATCGCTACTCGCGGCGCGGCATCGAGTAACGATTGACAACCCTGATTTCTCAATCGTGTCGCAGGCGGATATTGTCGGCGCGCTCACGCAAGTAACCGACACTTTCACAATTTTCCTAGCATCCATCGCCGGCATCTCGCTCCTCGTCGGCGGCATCGGTATTATGAATATGATGCTCACGACCGTAACGGAGCGCACGCGCGAAATCGGGCTTCGCAAAGCGCTCGGCGCGAAGAACCGCGACATCAGCGCGCAGTTTCTCGCTGAAGCGATTGTGCTTACCGTTATCGGCGGCATTGTAGGCGTAATTCTCGGCTGGCTCATTTCTAAAACCGTCTCGCAAGTTGCTGGTATTGCAACAGAGGTCTCGCTCGGAGCGGTCCTCCTCGCGTTCGGCGTTTCCGCAGGCATAGGGATTGTGTTTGGGTATTACCCCGCCCGCCGCGCCTCGCGGTTGAACCCTATTGAGGCCTTGCGGTATGAATAAATCTTGAAACGGCTCACACGAGCGTGTGAGCCGTTTATCAGATCTCGCACCCCATTGTTTTTGCGGCGGAGAAGGTGGTAGGATTATTAGAAATCTTTATGTCCAATATATACGCTCTTCCTGAAGAAGAATTAGAAAAAATTAGAGCGCGAGATAAAGTGTGTGTATATATTGTCGTAATTTACGAGAAGGTGGATAAATAATTTTGCGTGAGTGTGCGGATTGCGCGATAATAACCTCCTATGTTGAAAAAAATATTGAAATGGACGGGGGTAATTATTGTTGTTGCATTTGTGGCTGTGGTGATTGGGCGGGCGGTGTATTTTGTGAAGCAAGATAAGACGAAGGCGGTGGTGGAGAAAATTCATAACACAAAACTTGCGCTTGCGGATGTGATGGGCGACAACTTGCCGCCAGTGCCGGAAAATCCAGACGCAACAGTTGAAGGGGTAGACCAAAACAAAAACGGAATCCGCGATGATGTAGAACTTGCGATTTTTGCGGAGTATCCGAACTCTGCAAAAACCCGCACTGTTCTTTTGCAGTATGCGCTGGCTTTGCAGATGGAAGTAACGCAAGAGTTAGTGAATACAGGGACTGTTATTGCAGTGGCGCAAGAGGAGAGCCGAGCTTTTGTTTGTATTGGTGATGTTGTTCCCCGAACATCGTCTCAGTTTGACGAAGAAACGGACAAACTCACTAATTTTGTAAAAGAAAAACAACTGAACACAGAGAAACGAAAAGAAGAACGAACAAAATTTTATGAAAAAATTGACAGTTATGCTTCTTTAGAAAGAATATGCGATATAGATTTATCTACATTGCCCAATTAGTTTTGTTTTTTATACCTGCTTTTGTTTTTGCACAAACGAGTAGTGTTTGTTCGCCTGTTGGCTATACAATTTTAACGATAAACGGAATCTTAACTAATAAAGAAGAGGCAGCAGAAAATAGTAGTCGTTTATTTCGGCGACTAGATGGAACTTACAACGGAGAACCTGTAACTGTTGACTACCTTCACAACCCCTCCCACTTTGCCGGCGGAGGGGACATTGCAAAAACACTTGCGCAGATGATGAACGACGGCAAAGAGGTGGACGATTACGATTTGACGGAAATGCTGAAAAGCGCGAGCGAGAAAGTGAAGACACGCAAACTTTTGATTGTCGGGCACTCACAGGGCAATTTCTACGCCAACGCATTTTACAAAAAAGCAAGCGTTCCGCTTGAATCCACGGCCGTGTATAGCGTCGCAACGCCGTCCAGTTATGTCGCCGGTGGTGGCGACTACATTACTTCCGAAACCGACAAAATGATTGCGGGGCTCGTCGCGCGCGTCTTGCGCAAAGACATTCTGCCTCCCAACACGCGGATAGAAGAAGCGGCGAATGACACGGGGCTTACCGCCGGGCACAGCTTTTCCGATGTGTATCTCAAATACCGAGGCGCGGAGATTGTCGGTGGGATTGAGGCGGCACTCGGCAAACTAAAATCTGAACCCTCCTACATTCCTAGGAATGTAGGAACATCAGAAAATAC
>MHSA01000013.1 GCA_001821135.1 Candidatus Taylorbacteria bacterium RIFCSPLOWO2_01_FULL_48_100
TACAACTTGATAACGACGGATGCAAAAAGAGATGTGCCGCTCGCGTGCGCCGCGACACGGCTTTTCATAAGCGCGGCGGCATCGGCTTGTTTAAGTAGTTGGTAGAGCGCGTCGTTGTGCCGATAGCGCGCGGTAATGAAAAACCTCTTTCCCACGATAAAGTCAATCTCATCGTCGGTGTCTTCCGTCTTTTCTTTTTTACGGCGTGGAATTGGGAAGTGTAGAGTTAGGTGTATCACTTCTCCGTGACGGTCGGCGCGCGGCTTCCACGATGGGCGCGTAAGCTCCTCGCCGACAGTGGGAGACAAATTAAATTCGTCAACAAGCGCGCGAATTTCGTGCGCAGTCGGATGTTCCGCGTCTATCCACAATATGCCGCCCCATTCTCGCCTCGTGGTCATAGCAATAAACAGTATAGCATATGAAAATACGCCGTCAGTGTGTTATGCTGTGCATCTATGCACAAGAAATTGTGGCTATTACTAGGAGGGGCGGCGATGTTTGTCGCGCTTCTTTTTGTATTGAAATATTCCTCGTTAGGTGATGGGCTTGTGTCGCTTGCGAGCAATGGCGGCGCGTGGCTCTTGCCGATCGTAGCCATCGCCGCGCTTTTAGACAGCATCAATCCGTGCGCCTTCTCGGTTCTTCTAATTACAATCGCGTTTCTTTTTAACTTAGGCAAACCGCGCCGCGAAGTGCTTGCGCTCGGAGCGTCATACATCGCAGGTCTCTTTGTTGTGTATCTTTTTATCGGTCTGGGTCTGCTTCAAGCGTTGAACTTATTCGGTGTTCCGAACTTTATGGGGCGGCTCGGCGCGGCGGCGATTATCGTGTTTGGGATATTAAACCTGCTTGGCTATTTCTTCCCGCACATAAAATGGCTCCCAGGCATTCCGCAAAGCATGCATCAGAAAATGGCTACGCTGATGGAAAAAGTATCGCTTCCGGCGGTGTTTTTGGTGGGCGCGCTTGTCGCGCTTTGCGAGTTTCCCTGCACTGGCGGGCCGTACCTTCTGGTGCTCGGGCTTTTGCACGACACGGCGACATATTTCAAGGGGTTTTGGTATTTAATTTTTTACAATATACTATTCGTATCGCCGCTTGTACTTATTCTGCTGGTTGCGTCTCAACGCGAACTGCTTGAAAAGGTAAGTGCGTGGAAGCGCGACAATATTGGTAAGGCGAAGTTGTGGATCGGCGGGCTTATGGTTGCACTAGGTATAATTATTATGTTTTTTGTATAGCATATGGGACAAATTGAACAAATTGACAGTGGAAAAATCGCGGAGTTTCTGAAGAAAGTTGAGACCTTGAAAAAGGCGGGCAGGGTTGATTTGTCTGCTGCGGAGGACGCGAGCGTCGCCGTGATGAACCTAATTTCTCTTGAAGAGCATTTCTTTTTCACGGCGTCGAAGACGGGGGACGCGTCGTATCATGACATTTCCAAAGACATCCGCGCGATGCGCACGCGCGTTATGGAAGGGCTAGTGGACAAGCATGAAGGCGAAACATGGTGCGCGACGAAGCACCTCCTCTCTGCGTCAATGCGCCTGATTGAAGTGGGTAACCGTTACAATGCGGCGGGAGAAAAAGAAAAAATGAAGCAATCGTTCGCGGACGCCTACCGATTGTATTCAATTTTTTGGGCGTTAAAAGCAAAACTTGTGTCTGTTGCAAAAACGGTTGAAGTGGGGAAGGAGAGCGTAGAAAAGAAGTGGTCATTGGAGGACTTGGTCGCAAAATTGGCGGATTGTTGTGACGAAAAATAATATGGAAAATGCAAAAAATAATTATGTCGGTTGGATTGTCCTTGTCGTGCTGGTCGGCGCGGCGCTTCTAACGACGATGTTTCTCGTACGCCCGCGGCCTGTTGCCGCGGAACTGGACGGCTTCGCGCAGTGCCTCGCGGAAAAGAAAATAACAATGTACGGGGCGTATTGGTGCTCGCACTGCAAAAATGAAAAGGCGGCGTTCGGCGATTCGTTCCGCTTTGTGCCGTATGTGGAATGCACGGCTGATGTGAAGAAATGCACGGATGCCGGAATTAACGGATACCCAACCTGGATTTTTCCCGATGGGCGCAAGTTTGAGGGCGAACAGGGCGTAAAAAGATTGTCGGAATTGTCGGGTTGTGCTCTACCAGAATAAGCGCGATAATAACGATTATTTATTACTTGTGCAAAGAACTTTTTTACACACACATAAGTATGTTTGAACTCACAGGAAAGGTTGCGGTCGTAACGGGCGCGAGGCGCGGGATGGGGAGAGCGCACGCGCTTGCGCTCGCGAAGCAGGGCGCAAAGGTTGCAGTAACCGACATTAACCTCGCGGAATGCGAGGCGGTTGTGGAAGAAATTAAAAAAGCGGGCGGCGCGGGCGCTGCGTGGAAGTTGGATGTGTCATCCGCAGCGGAGGTGAATGCCGTGTTCGGCGAAATTGTATCAAGGTTCGGACGGTTGGATATTCTTATCAACAACGCAGGTATTTATGAGCCGAAAGCGGCGATTGATTTATCGGAAGCGGAGTGGGAGCGGATGATTCATATCAATCTCAAAGGACAGTTTTTGTGCGCGCAGCGCGCGGCTAAGGAGATGATGAAAAACAAGTGGGGACGCATCGTGAATATCGCGTCGGTTGCGTCTGGGCAAGTCGGTGTGGGAATTGCAGGCGGAGTACACTATACGGCGTCAAAGGGCGGAATTATAGGAATGACAGAAACGCTCGCGATTGAGTTTGCACCGCTCGGCATTACAGTGAATGTGATTGGTCCGGGCGCGATTGATACGCCAATGGTTTCCGCGGCGCAGATTCCGAAAGAAGCGTTTGAGGGGATGCTCGCGCGGATTCCATTGAAGCGAATGGGGCGACCGGAAGAGATAGCCGCCGCAGGCGTGTTCCTTGCGTCTGAAGAGGCGAGCTATGTGACCGGCGCAACCTTGTTTGTAGATGGTGGCTGGCTTGCGGCGTAGATATGTTAGAAATATTAGCCGAAAAAGCGCGCGTATATGCAATGCCGGTAGGCGTAATTCTCGCGGCGCTGGTTTTCTTTTGGTGGTATGTATTTGCCGATTCTATTGTAAACGCGCTTTTTCGCGCTGTAATTATTTTGATTTTTGCGTATCCGTATTTGTTGCGCTATGCAGTGCCGTCCGCGTTGCACGCGGGGCTCGCGCGTGCAGCGCGCACAGGTATTCAATTGAGAAACGCCTCTGTTTTCAAGAAATTAGAGCAGGTGAAGATTGTTGTGTTTAATAAAACCGGCGTGTTGACTACGGGTAATCCGGACATAACCGACTTCGTTGTTTTTGACGACGCGCTCCCGCTTGCGGACGCGCTCTACCTTGCCGCGTCTTTAGAGAGCGCGTGTACTCACCCCATAGGTCGCGCTATTGCGGAAAAAGGTTTGGCGCTCAAACGCTCACTCGCAACGCCATTTGAGTTTAAGGAAATTTCGGGTATGGGGGTGTCTGGGGTGGTAGAGGGCAAGCATATTGAGATTGGAAATTTGTCGTATCTGGAAGGGCTAGCGGCAAATGTACAAGGTAAGGATATGGGTTTTGGGCGGTTTCAAACGGAAGGGAAGACCGTCGTGTTTATGTTTATAGACAAAAAACTCACAGCGCTGATTGCGCTTGCCGATTCTCCGCGGCCATTTGCGAAAGAAATGGTTGCGGCTATCCGCGATGTCGGTAAAGAAATTGTTTTGTTGACGGGAGATAACAAAAAGACAGCGGAGGCGGCGGCGCACGCGCTCGGAATCACCGAAATGCGCGCGGAAGTGTTTCCGCGCGACCGAGCGCGCATTATTGAAGAATTACAAAAAGATGTAACTGGTAAAGCGCGCGCGGTCGCGCTCGTAGGCGACGGGAGCGCAGGTGATGCGGGTGCGCGCGCGCAGGCGGATGTGAATATCTGTTTTTGCGGAAATAGTCGAGGCAGTTATGATGTTGTATGCGCAAATGATGACATCCGAAATATCGCAACTCTTTTTGTGAACACCAAGAAAACAATGTTGACTGTGAAAATGTACATACTCTTACAATTCGCGTGGTACGCAATCGCGCTCCCCATCGCCTCTGCAATACCGCTTGATTTTATTTTTAATTGGTAGATACTATTCGTAGAAGTATAAAATAGGAATAAAAATGAAAGCAAACGAAGTTGATGTTGCTGACGCCGTCAGAATTATAAGAGGTGATTGGACAAATCAAGTTGGAACGGTAACGCACAAAAGTGAGTTACTTTCAGTTTCTGGTGAGCAGCAAAAAGCCCTGCTTACAATTCGACTTGAGACATTTCCTAAATCAATTCAGAAAAACAATTTTGACATTGAAAAAATCGCCTCTGCTCAATAACCCAGCACTTTTGATTTTCTAAGAAAATCAAAAGTGCTGGGTTCTTTTTTTAACTAGTCCAACATCATGATAATATCTAACTATGCCCGTCCAAAATAAAACTCTTTATGTAATTGGCGGTGTCGCGCTCCTCGCGCTTGGTATTTTTATCGGCGCGTCTTTTGGAAATAAAAAGGAAACATCGCCGCCGGCGCAAACAGCGGCGGTTGTTGAAAGCGTAATCTCCCCAACAGAGAATACCACCACCCCCGAACCCATCCTTGGAAAAGGAGGGGAGGAAAAAGTGAGGGTCGTGCGTGTGGTAGATGGCGACACGATTAATGTGGAAATAAACAGCAAGGTAGAACCCGTGCGGTATATCGGTATTGATACACCGGAAACAGTTGACCCGCGCAAGCCCGTGCAATGCTTCGGCATAGAAGCGTCAAAGAAAAACAAAGAATTGGTGGAAGGCAAGATGGTACGGCTTGAAAAGGACATTACTGACAGAGATAAATACAATCGCCTGCTTCGGTATGTATGGCTCGGTGACATTCTTATCAACAAAGCGCTTGTGGAGCAGGGCTTCGCCACATCATATTCCTATCCGCCAGATGTTAAATACCAAGACTTATTCGTTGCAGCCGAAAAGAAAGCTCGCGAGGACAAACTTGGTCTTTGGACCGCTTGTGCTTCTGATTAAGTTGTAACCGTTGCTGGTTGTGCATAGTTAAGATTATCTGGATGCCTACTGCACGCGCATACCGCTTTTATGCTAGTATTTTGCAAAACACTAGTATAGAGATTGGGCAAGGTGATATAATAAAGATAAGATGGTATGATAAAAATATGGCGCTTGAATACAGGAAAGTGGAGCGAATGGTGAAAGGTTTTGCGAATCATAACCGATTGAAAATATTAGAACTTTTGGAAGACGAACCGGAACTTTCTGTTGCTGACATTACCGAACGGCTCAAAATGGGTTATGAAAACGCTTCTGATCACATACGAAAAATTGCCATCGCAGGCCTCGTGATGAAACGCAATTCCGGTCCAAGCGTGCTTCATCGGTTGACGCCTCGCGGCAGGTCTATACTAGTGTTTTGCAAAAAACTGCAATAAGAAATGCATTAAAAAAACAATATCAATATGAAGATAGGAATCGTAGGTTTGCCGAATGTGGGGAAGAGTACGCTGTTTAATGCGCTTACGAAACAGAGCGTGCCGGCTGAGAATTACCCGTTTTGCACTATTAACCCGAGCATTGGAATTGTGCCTGTGCCGGATGAGCGACTCCAAAAATTATCGGAACTTTCACATTCCAAAAAGACGATTCCTGCAATTGTGGAATTTGTAGACATTGCTGGGCTTGTAAAAGGTGCGAGTGAGGGCGAAGGACTAGGCAATAAGTTTTTGTCGCACATTCGTGAAGTAGATGCGGTTGCGGAAGTTGTGCGCGTCTTTGAGGACAAAGACATTATTCATGTGCACGAGAAAGTGGACCCGTTGTTTGATATTGAAATTATAAATTTGGAACTGGAGCGCGCGGGGCTTGTGAAGCCGATTTTGTATGTGCTGAATTCGTCTGAAGCCGCCGAGAATGTAACGGAAAAGATAAAAGATAAAATCCCGGGGCGGTTTGTCGTTGTGGACCCTGTATTCGGTACGGGAATAGCTCAACTGATTGTAGAAGCGTATGCGCTTTTGGATTTAATCTCGTTTTTTACGACGGGCGAGGATGAAACGCGCGCATGGACGACGAGGCGCGGAAGCACCGCGCCCGAGGCGGGGAAGGCGCTACACACCGACTTCCGCGACAAATTCATTCGCGCCGAAGTTATACATTATAACAAACTTATGGAAGCGGGGAGCTACATTGCGGCGCGCGAGCGCGGGTGGGTGCGTACGGAAGGAAAAGAGTATATAGTACAAGATGGCGATATTATAGAATTTAAAATATAAATATGGACAAACCAAAATTGACTCCGAAGGATTTCTTTTTGTATGTTGGCGCGCTTTTAACGCTATATGTTTCCGCGGGGAGCTTGATTGGGCTTTTGTTTTCTACGATTGACCGCGTGTTTCGCGATGAACTCCAGTATTATTACGACCCGTATTCTGGCGGCATCCGTTTTGCAATAGCGTCGCTTATTGTCGTCTTTCCGCTTTCGCTCGTTTTGTTTTCGTTTATCAAAAAAGGAATTGCGCGCGAGCCCGCGAAGCTTGGGCTCGCGCTTCGCCGATGGGCACTTTGGGTTACTATTTTCATTACCGGCGCAATGCTCGCCGGAGACCTTATTGCCGTTCTTTCCGGTTTTCTCGGCGGGGAACTCACGGTGCGATTTGTGCTCAAGGCGCTCGTCGTGCTCGCGGTTTCCGCAGCAGTGTTTTGGTACGCAGTGCTGGAAATCCGCCTCACGCCGGAACGGCCCGTGTCGTTGCGGAAAGGGTTTATTATCAGTTCTTTGGTTGGCGTGCTCGCGGCGGTAGTGTGGGGGTTCTTCGTGATGGGCTCGCCGTTTACAGTGCGCAATCTCCGTATGGACGAGCGGCGCGTATCGGATTTGCAAAGCATTCAATGGCAGGTTGTGAATTATTGGCAACAGAAAGAAAGGTTTCCGAAATCGCTTGCTGAGATTGAAGACCCGCTTTCAGGATACAAAACACCTACTGACCCAGTTACGAAAGCGCCGTACGAATTTACGCTTGGAGAAGGGTATGCCTTTTCGCTCTGCGCAACATTTGAATTGCCGAATAATGGACGCAATCAAAACATCGCAAAATATCCAATCGCTGATATGTCTGCCGAGAATTGGGAACATACAGCAGGGCGCGTATGTTTTGAGCGCACGCTGGACCCCGAACGATACCCGCCGTATGCGAAAACAAGATAAATTTGTTTTTTCTTGTATGTAGAGTATTCTAAACGCAGAATAGTCAATCGAAAGGAATAAATTGAAAACAAAGACCTTGCTCCTTGACACCCTACCGTCGTGGTATCGGCTCTCTTGGAATGCCTCTCAAAATGCTCTGCAAATTCATATTGCTGAAGCGTACATAGCCGCACTTCCGCCAATTCCAGACAATTCTCCTCTACGGATTTTCGCTGAGAAAAAAGTATCCGGCGATTTATTTGCTTCTTATAGTTTAGACCTAACTGCAAAACAGTTTGGTTTTAACGGAAGTGTCCGCAGATTAGACGCCACGGATCCAAAAACTGGATTCGTATCTTTTTCGGTTGCTTTGCCGAGAGTTCATACTTCCACAGGAATGGCTTGTCAGGAATGCGGCGGCACAGGCGAAAGCGACGATCATCGATGTTTCCACTGTAACGGGTTTAAGCTGGAAATGAAATACGACTGGTACGGCGCGTATTCAATTACCGAGAGTTTACAGTTGCTATTCTGGCTCTTGGATATAAGGCTGGAAGCAGAAATGCATACTGAAGTTCCGCAACTGTTCACACTTCATTTGTGCGCGGAGCGCAGTATGCATGGAAGTTCTATGGGCGGTCATTTAGGTAAGGATGCGCTGAAGATGTTAAGGTGTGTTATTGCTTCCGGCAAAGAGCGTTGCGTAAATGTAGAACGCCGAATTACAGAGGCACTTACCCAATCGTGGCAACATATGATGGCTAAATGCGACTACGATAACCATAATCTTCGTGTGGAAATTCGCGAAGATGCGAATCTTTTTATCACATGTCCTGGAGATGCCGCTGGAGTATATACCGTAAACGAAAATTGGAGGGCGAGCTACGATAAAGGTTGCGACATTAGTTGCCACAATATGGATAATCCGACACAGGCGCTTGCGTGTCTTGCGGGGCTTGCTGTTTTTTCCGAAGAGTTGGAAAAAGAATGGCTCTTGTGGAATGAATAAAGACAAAAAGTGGATTTTTGAGCACCCGCCCAGCATTTCGTAGTAAGTGTTGGGCGGTTTTCTTTTTGTCTTTTTTGCTGTAAAATGAATACTATGAAATCCTACAATCATTCTGCGATTGAAAAGAAATGGAAGAAAAAGTGGGGTAATAACCTATACAAAACGCCAGATAAGAAAAAAGGCGCAGAGAATTTTTATTTGCTGACCGAGTTTCCATACCCGTCGGGCAACCTTCATGTGGGGCATTGGTACGCGTTTGCCGTGCCCGACATACTCGCGCGGTATTTGCGGATGAACGGCAAGAATGTTTTGTACCCAATCGGGTTTGATGCGTTTGGACTTCCTGCGGAAAACGCCGCGCTAAAGCGCGGTCTCAACCCACGAAAGTGGACAGATGGGAATATCGCCTATATGCGCAAGCAGTTGCGCTCTATGGGTGCGTCTTTTGACTGGTCGCGCGAAGTCGTTACCGCCGACCCAGCATACTACCGCTGGACGCAGTGGCTTTTTTTGCAACTTTTTAAGCGCGGGCTCATGTATCGCAAAAAGACGGAGGTGAATTGGTGTCCGAAAGACAAGACGGTACTCGCCAACGAACAGGTGAAAGACGGGAAGTGCGAACGGTGTGATACGGAGGTTGAGAAAAAACAGATGGAGCAATGGAACATTAAAATTACCGATTATGCAGAACGACTTCTGAAAGATCTTGACAGCGTTGACTTTCCGGAAGAAATAAAAGCGGCGCAGAGAAATTGGATAGGGAAGTCGGAAGGAGCAACGGTAAAGTTCCAAATCACAGAACACAAAACACAAACAAATCACGGAACACAAAACAAAAAGGAAGTAGAGGTATTTACTACTCGTCCAGACACTTTGTTTGGGGTTTCGTTTATTGCGCTCGCGCCGTCTCATTCGCTCGCGAAAGATGTAAAAAATCTGCGCGCTATAAATCCGGCAAACAACGATGAGGTGCCGGTGTTTGTTGCCGACTATGTGATGGACGATTACGGCACGGGCGCGGTGATGGGCGTACCTGCTCACGATGAACGCGACCGAGAGTTTGCATTAAAAAATAACATTCCAATAAAGAATGCGGATTTTGCATCAACGGAAATAGTGGGGAAGTTCTCCACAAAAACAATTCAGTACAAACTTCACGACTGGACCGTTTCGCGCCAACGGTACTGGGGCGTGCCCATTCCGCTTATTAAATGTGAGAAATGCAATTGGGTTGCCGTGCCGGAAAATAAACTACCGGTGAAGTTGCCGGAAATAAAGGACTATGTACCGACTGGCGACGGCAAATCGCCGCTCGCAAAAGCGGATAAATGGAAAAGAGTGAAGTGCTCGTCGTGCGGAGCGAGCGCGGAGCGCGAAACCGACACGCTGGACACCTTCGTGGATTCCTCGTGGTACTTCCTCCGCTACACCGACCCGAAAAACAAAAAAGAATTCGCTGGGCGCGCAAAAATGGACGCGTGGCTTCCCGTTGATTTTTATTTAGGCGGTGCGGAACACACCACGATGCATCTTTTGTATTCCCGATTTTGGCATAAGGCGCTCTTTGACTTAGGACTCGTTGCAGATAAAGAACCGTATGCGCGCCGTATGAACCGCGGGCTTATCCTCGGTCCCGACGGGCATAAGATGAGCAAATCGCGCGGCAATGTCGTGGACCCCGACGAAGAGGTGAAGCGGCTCGGCGCGGACACAGTGCGTATGTACTTAGCATTTATAGGACCGTATGGAGAGACGGGCTCATACCCGTGGGACAAGGGTGGAATCGCTGGTATTCGCCGCTTTTTGGAGCGTGTGTGGCGACTGCAATCAAAACTGGAAATGTACGAAGCGAAACACACTGTTGTTTTACAAAGTGTCTTACACCAAACCATAAAAAAAGTCGGGGAGGATATTTCCGCGCTTAAGTTTAATACGGCTATCAGCGCGCTTATGGTGCTCGCGAACGCACTGGAAAAAGAAACCTCTATCTCGCGCGAGGACTTCTCGGTTTTCGTACGCATGCTCGCGCCGTTCGCTCCGCATATGGCGGAAGAATTGTGGGGCACAGCGAAGTGTGGAAATGGGTCGGTGCATCGCGCGTCGTGGCCTGCGTATGACGCGCAAAAAACAGAGAGCGAATCGGTAACAATTGTCGTACAGGTGAACGGCAAAGTGCGCGGCTCATTCTCCGCGGCGCGCGACATAAGCGAAGCGAACGCATTTTCACAAGCAGAAAAATTACCTGCCGTCTCCGTATGGCTTTCCGATAAAATCATTTCTAAACGCTTTTTTGTGAAAAACAAATTGGTGAGTTTTGTGACAAGTTAAATACAAAAAGGGGACTCGTAGAGAGGGTACGCAGGAAAAGATGTGGTATAATTCTTGCATGAAAATCGTTTTTACTGGAGGTGGAACGGGCGGGCATTTCTACCCGATTATCGCCATTACAGAAGAAATCCGCACCCTCGTGCGCGAACAGCGCCTCGTCGCGCCACAACTCTTTTTCTTTGCTCCCGCTCCATACGATGCAGGGCTTCTCGCAAAAAACGAAGTACGGTTTGTAAAAATACCAGCAGGAAAACTTCGGCTCTACGCAGACAAAAGAAATCTCACCGATGCGCTCGCGACTGTGTGGGGCGTTGTTAGAGCACTTTGTATGCTTTTTGTGAATTACCCCGATGTCGTATTCGGCAAAGGCGGATATGGGAGCTTTCCGACCTTGCTCGCCGCGCGCATCTTGCGCATTCCAGTCGTCATTCACGAATCCGATTCTGTGCCTGGTAGGGTGAACAAATGGGCGGGAAGGTTTTCGTCGTGTATCGCGGTTTCCTTCGCACAAGCGGCATCTTTTTTCCCCGCGGAAAAAACCGCGTGGACGGGGCATCCGATTCGGCGAGCGCTTCGCGGGCTGGAATCTGAAGGCGCCTATGAGTTTTTGAAATTAGAAAGAGATGTGCCCGTGCTTATCGTATTAGGCGGTTCGCAGGGCGCTCAATCAATAAACGATCTTATTCTCTCATCACTTCCAAAACTCACGGAACAATTTCAGATTATCCACCAGACAGGGAAAGAAAACCTTGTCGACGCGGAAGCGCGCGGGCGCGTGATTCTTGAAGGAACAGGTCGTAATACTCGTTATCACCCATTTGCGTTTTTAGATGAACAGGCGCTACAAATGGCAGCAAGCGTTTCCTCACTCGTTGTCTCACGCGCAGGTTCAACTATTTTTGAAATTGCGGGGTGGGGAATTCCGGCAATCATTATTCCAATCGCCGAATCAAATGGCGCTCATCAGCGCAAAAACGCGTACGCCTATGCCGAATCCGGTGCGGCGGCAGTGCTTGAGGAAACTAATCTCTCTACTGCACTTTTTCTCGCTGAGATTGCAAAGATTATGGGCGACGAAAGCCGCCGCGAACGAATGCTCCAGGCGGCTGGCGCATTCGCGCATCCGCTCGCCGCGCGCGTGATTGCGGAGAAATTATTAGAAATAGGATTATCTCATGAACGCTAACCAAAAAACTGTCGTTCGCTTTGCTCCAAGCCCTACAGGTCCGTTGCATATTGGCGGTGCGCGTACTGCGCTTTTCAATTATATTTTCGCCAAACAGCGCGGGGGGAAGTTTATTTTACGCATTGAAGACACCGACAAAGAACGGTCGGAGAAAAAATACGAAGAAGATATTTTGTCTGGCATCAAGTGGCTCGGCATTATTCCCGACGAAATATATCGCCAATCGGAACGGACGGAGATTTACAAGAGACATCTTGATGCTCTCATAAAAAACGGCGCGGCGTATGTATCGCGAGAGGCGAAGAGAGATGGAGCGGAAGGGGAAATGGTAGAGGTTGTGCGATTTAAGAATCCGAACAAACGCGTTGCATTTAGCGATATGGTTCGCGGCGAGGTGTCTTTTGACACCACCGAACTCAAGGACTTTGTCATCGCTAAATCAGTAACCGAACCATTATTTCATCTTGCCGTTGTTGTTGACGATTTTGAGATGGGAATCACGCATATCATTCGCGGCGAAGACCATATTTCCAACACGCCGAGGCAGATTTTAATTCAAGAAGTGCTTGGTTTTTCACGCCCAATATACGCGCACATTCCGCTTATATTAGCAAAAGACCGAAGCAAACTCTCAAAACGAAAACACGGCGAAGCCGTGTCGCTCGCGCACTACCGTGCGCTCGGTTACACTCCGGAAGCAATTATAAATTTCCTCGCGTTACTCGGCTGGCACCCTTCTGCAAGCGATGCGAGCGAAGTGCTCTCGTTTGCAGACCTTGTGGCGCAATTTCAACTAGAACGAGTGCAAAAAGGCGGTGCAGTGCTGGATGCAAACAAGCTCAATTGGCTGAACAAGCATTACACAAAGAAAAAAGATATGATAGGGGAATGAGACGGGTTTTTTCAATTACGCTTTTTCTCGCGCTCTTTATAGCAGTCGGCGTTGCCTCTGCAGACATTTCCGATTTGCAGTACAAAATTAGTGAGCGCAATCAGCAGATTGCCGCGCTGGAAAAAGAAATTGCTGCGTATCAGGGCGAGTTGGACAAGCTCGGCGGCGAAGCAAATTCCCTCAAAAATGCTATTTCCGAGCTGGATATAACGCGGCGAAAACTTCTTGCGGAAATTACAGCAACGGAAAGCAAAATTAGCGCCGCTACGCTGTCTATTGATTCACTCACCGAAAATATAGCCGTCCAGCAGGTAAGCATTGGGCGCGGAAGTGCGGGAATGGAAAAGACCCTGCGCATTCTTGCCGAAAACGGCCGCTCTAGTATGGCGGAGATTTTCTTGAACGAAAACGGATTTTCGGGCGCGTGGCGCGAGGCGGACGCGCTCCGCGTTGTGCAAGCGCGCCTCGCAGAGCGCGTTCGTTCAGTAAAAGAATTAAAAGCGGGGCTTGAGAGCGACCGAGAAAAACTTGACGCGAAGCGAAAAGAACTTACCGCGCTCAAGGGCGAGCTAGCGGACCGCAAGCGCATTGCCGACGGCCAGCGCGCGGAACAACAGTCGTTTCTTAATCAAACCAAAAATAAAGAAGTTAATTATCAGAAACTCTTGGACGCGCGCCTCGCTCTGCGCGAGTCGTTCGCACAGGAGCTTCTGGAATATGAATTGCAGTTGAAATTTGAACTAGACCCGTCGCGGCTCCCGCAGTCCGGCTCAGGCGTTCTGAAATGGCCGTTGAACAATGTGAAGATTACGCAATATTTTGGCAACACTGCGTTTGCAAAAAGCGGCGCGTACAACGGAAGCGGACACAACGGAATTGATTTTCGCGCAAGCATAGGCACGCCCGTCAAATCCTCTTTGAGCGGCGTCGTTAAGGGAGTGGGGGACACAGACAAGACCTGCGCGGGCGCGTCGTACGGCAAATGGATTTTGATTGAACACGGCAACGGTCTCTCAACGCTCTACGCGCATCTATCGCTCATCCGTGTATCGGAAGGGCAGAGTGTTTCCACAGGCGAAGTTATCGGCTACAGCGGTGTAACTGGCTACGCGACAGGTCCGCATTTGCACCTCACCGTTTTTGCAACACAGGGCGTTTCCATCGCCACGCGCCCAAGCCGTGTGTGCGGGCGCAATTACATCCTCCCCGCCGCCAACCCAAACGCCTACCTCAACCCGCTTTCGTATTTATGATGGTGGTTATCCACAGTTTTGATTTGTCATTGAATATATAGTCGGGTATGCTGTTTTAGATGAAAGATGCAATAACAACAAGGCAAAAAGAGTTGTTGTTTATCATTTATGAGTACATTAAAAATGAGGGGTATCCGCCTTCTGTCGCAGAAATGCGCGAGCGGCTCGGCGTGTCGTCTAACCAATCAATTCTTGACTTACTTGATAAATTAAAGAAGGGCGGTTTTGTGCGGCGCAATGAAGCAGGCGCACGAAATATAGCAATACTCCCGCTTGGCTATAAAGCACTTGGCGCGCCCGCGCTGACCCCTTTTATGGGGGTTACTAGCGCTGGCGCACCGATTGAAGCGATTGAAGTTAGCGGCGAGTGGCGCACCGTTTCGCACGGCGATGAGAAAGTTGAGCGGCTACAAGAGGATATTTTTATGTTACGCATATCCGGTGATTCTATGATAAACGCAGGCATAGACGACGGCGACACGGTGCTGGTGCAAACAAAAAAAGAGTTCGTGTCAGGTGAAATTGTATATGCTCAAATTGGCAGCGAAGGCACTATTAAGAGATTCGTTTCAGATGATAAGCCACCTTATGTATTTCTCAAACCGGAAAATCCAAAATACAAGAATATTCTATGCACGGACGAAGTTGAGTTAAAAGGGAAAGTTATTTCTGTGTTAAAAAGCGATTATTGGAAAGCGATAAAATAATATGCCGACTAAAAAACAAAACAAAACAAAAGAAGTGATAGAAAAGATATTCGGAAGCGGCGAAACTGTTTACGGACTCAAGGGGTTTGATGGTATTGATGTTTATACTTCGCTAGAAATTACAGAAGACGAGCCAAATCGTTTTTATATTAAGGACTTATCGGGCGGCAAAAATCGCTTTGTATGGGACGACAAAAAACAACACGGCAAACCGGAAGAAATAGTCCGCCAATTGTGGATATATAAGTTGATAAAGCAATATGGATATCCCATTACGCGCATACATATTGAACACTCGGTGCAATTCGGCCGTGAGATACACGATAAGGCGGTAGATATCGTGGTGAATAAGAAAGATAATGTTACACCCTATATTCTCATAGAAGTAAAAAGCCCAACCGAGAGTAAGGGTATTGAGCAATTAAAGAGTTATCTCAACGCTGAAGGTTCAGAAATCGGATTATGGTCAAACGGCGCAAAGCGCGTCATTTTGTACCGCCCTTATCCGAAAGAGTTTGACGATACCTTGCCGGATTTGCCGCAAGCAAACCAAACCATTGACGACCTTTTTGAAACAAAACGCACCTATTTTGAATATACTTCCACAAAAGAAAATCTCAAAGATGTTGTTGATTCAATGGAAGAACTGGTGCTTGCAAATGCTGGTGTAGATGTTTTTACGGAAGTGTTCAAGCTTATTTATGCAAAGATGTACGACGAACACGAAGCAAAATTAAGCCGTTCCGAACACGAAGTGCATTTTCGTAAATATCGCGACCCGTCCAAAACATACGCGGTCATCAACGATTTATTTAAGAGCGCGATTAAGAAATGGCCCGGCACTTTTTACGAGCAGGAAAATATAAATCTCTCGCAAGAACATCTCTCAATCGTCGTGGGCGAGCTGGAACGCACTCGTTTGTTCGGCTCCGACCTTTCTATTATTGACGAAGCGTTTGAGTATCTCATCCCCGAAGTGGCGAAGGGGAAAAAGGGGCAATACTTCACGCCGCGCCATGTTATTAATATGGCGGTCAGAATGCTTAACCCGAAGCCGAAGGAATATATCATAGACCCGGCGGCGGGCTCCGGCGGATTTCTTATCAGCGCGATGTATTCCGTTAAAGACCGACATCTGAACGGTAGCGAGGAATCTATGCGCGAATATGCAAAAGAATATATCTGGGGCATTGACTTTGCGGAAGAAATATCAAAGGTCTCCCGCGCGCTTATGCTTATTGCAGGAGACGGCCGCTCGCACTTGTTTAAGCTCAACTCGCTTGACCCTAGAGAGTGGCAGGGCGATGAAAGCCAACTTTCAATTTCGCGAGGTGAGCTCCAAAAACGCCTGCACAATATGGGGAGCACCGCTGACAATACCGAAAATAGAAAAACATTTCACTGTATGGATTTTGATGTTTTGCTCACGAACCCCCCGTTTGCTGGAGAGATTAAAGACCAAGGGATGTTGCGCCAGTACTTTTTCGGCAAAAAGAAAGGGAAGTTGGTTAATAAAATTGAACGGCACATTCTTTTTATAGAACGCACACTGGATATGCTCCGCCCCGGCGGGCGCATGGCGATTGTCTTGCCTCAGGGCGTGCTTAACAATACCAATATGGAGTATGTGCGCGAGTACTTGTTTGATAAAGCGCGGATTCTTGCGGTGGTTGGGCTTCACGGCAACACCTTTAAGCCGCACACAGGTACGAAAACAAGCGTCATTTTTTTGCAGAAATGGTGGGGAGAGGCGGGGGAGCCGCAAGCCGATTATCCTATTTTCATGGCTGTATCAAAAAAGGCGGGCAAGGACAACTCCGGCGACTATATGTACAAAAAGGACGCAAGCGGGAAGGCGGTGCACGACGCAAAGTTTCGCAAAGTCCTTGACCACGACCTAGACAACATCGCCGACGGGTTTATCAAGTTTGCAAAGGAGCAAAAATTAAACTTCTGATTATATGATTACACAGCCAATTCTTCCACAAGAATCCATAAAATTATTTATTGACGAATCGGGTACTGGGAATCCGCTCGACCTAACTTCCGATATTTATATTTTATCAGGTTGCGTGATAAAGAAATCAGATTGTCAGGATGTAAAAATTCGCGCCGACCAAATTAAATTTAAGTACTGGAATAAGACCAATATCATGTTTCATTCGCGAGAAATAGGAAGGCGGGATGGAGCTTTTTCAATACTGAAAGACGAAACATTGTCTAAACAGTTTCTTGCCGACCTTGAGAGTTTTCTTGCAGACCAGAAATTTAAAATGTTATTCGTTGTTGTGGATAAAGCAAAAGCAAAAAATGCTGGATGGAACGAAGTAAAAGTATATAAAGATACAACCCTGCATCTTGTCCGGAACTTTTTACTTGCCCTTTTAGCCACTAATTCGAAAGGAGAAATTATCATTGAATCAGCAACCGCTACAAAAGATATTTATCTTTTGCAAGCTGTTGGATATTTTCTCGCATCCGGTATTGAAAGCATAAAAATTGATTATCAAAAGATACAAACATTGCTCACATCAATTTCATTTGTCACAAAACACAATAATGATATTGAAGAACAAATCGCTGACTTGTTTTGTTATGCTGCACAGCTGAAATATCAACAAAAAGCAAAACAAAAGATTTCCGGTGGTATATATGAACAGATGATACTGCGAGCGTTTAATAGGTCGATTTTTAAAGTGCCACAATATGCCGGACCTAAAAAGGCTCGGTTTTTTGCTGGTCTAGAACCATTTTTGGTGATTCCATAAAGGAGAAAAGCCGGATCGCGGCTTTCGCTCGCTCCCCGGCTTTTCATGTAAAAAGTGTAACATACGGACTTATAAAAAAGCAAGGGAGTGTGGATAACAAAAAACATATGGCTGTTTTCTCAATAATCAAAAAATCGGAACTTGAGGGCGCGAAGCGACTGGATGCGGAATACTACCAGCCGGAGTATTTGGATATTACATCAAAACTTAAAAATGCACGCGCAATAAAAACCCTTGCGTCAGATATTCGTTACGGATTGTATGTTGAGCCCGACTATCTAGACGAAGGAATAAACTTTATTCGCGCAATGAATACAACTAATTTTTGGGTTGATGGCGAAGTGCTCAAAATATCTAACAAAAAAGTTCCAAGTGATTATTTCTTACACGCTGGAGATTGTCTTATTGTAAGAAGTGGAGCAAACACTGGTTTAGTCAGTGTAATTTATCCACGACTGGAGGGGTCAACTTTTGGTTCATACACGATACGAATTCGTTTTGACAAAGTAAATCCTTTTTTCGCTTCGGTTTTCTTAAACACAAGATATGGATTTTTACAGACATTAAGATCACAGACCGGCGCAGCACAGCCGAATCTGAACATCCCAAACATTAAAGAAATCAAAATACCGGTTATCTCGGAACATCAACAAAAAGATATAGAAAAGCGATGCATTGAAATTGAACGAGCAAGAATACAAAGCGAAATCTTATATTCCCAAGCGGAAAATTTGCTTTTGGAAGAATTAGGATTAAAAGATTTCACAGAGGAGCAGAGTTTATACACTGCCGTGAATTTCTCGGAACTCAAAGAATCATGCCGAATGGATGCGGAATATTTTCAGCTGAAGTACCGGAAAATCTATTCTCTAATTCGTGAGAATAAAGGAATAACACTTGGCGAAATTGCCACGCTCAAAAAAGGTTTTGAACCTGGGAGCGAAGCGTACCAAGAGGATGGTAAACTGTTTATTCGCGTGAGCTCCGTCTCAAAAGATGGTATTACCGAAAAAGACCAGAAATATCTCAAAAATGATCTGTATCAAAAATTAAAAAAGAATTATCAACCAAAAGTCGGTGAGATTCTTCTTACAAAAGACGCAAGTCCCGGTATTGCATATGCGGTGAAAGAGTCAATTGAGGGAGTGATTTCTGGTGGCGTGTTGCGAGTTAAAATAAACGAGGATGTTGAATCGGAATATCTTACACTATGTATAAACTCTAAAATTGGACAATCGCAAGTTGAACGGGATGCGGGTGGTTCTATAATTAAGCATTGGAAACCGGAGCAAGTAAAAAGTATGCTTATTCCGATTTTACCCAAACCAACCCAACAAGAAATTGCCAAGTTGGTGCGAAAATCGCACGAAGCGCGCAAAAAAGCAAAGGAACTCTTGGAAGAAGCAAAACGCGCTGTTGAAACACTTATAGAAAGACAGCAATAGCCGTATTTATTTTGTGGTATAATCCTTGTTATGAGAAAATTAAGTACCGATAGGGGATTGGTGAAGGCGGTTTTGCTTATTGTGGTGGCGCTAGTAATACTCGGATACTTCGGGTACAACCTGCGCGACATTATTGCATCGCCTGCGGTGCGCGACAACCTCGCCTATGTTTGGGACATTGTCGTAAGGGCTTGGAACTGGTTGAAAGACCTCTTGCCATCAAAGTAGTTGGAACACGAAGTAGAAAGCAAATTTGCTTTCTGCGAAGTGTTTCTTCATATGCTATACTTCGTATAATGTATGTTAATCCACATATACTATGCAAAAACCACTTACCCAACATTTGAACGATTTTCTGGAATACTGCGAAGTTGAAAAAGGGCTTTCCATAAACTCTGTGAAGAATTATTCGCGGTTTGTACAAAAGTTTTTCGGGTGGCTCGCGGAACACAGATTAGAAAATCTATCGCCTGAAAAGCTCACTGAGGACCATATCTCCAAATATCGCATTTGGCTATCGCGGCGCCCCAACAAGGTGCGTCACGCGTCGCCGAACCTCCACCAGTCCACCCAAATACGCTATCTGATAGCCCTGCGCTCGTTACTCGCGTATTTCCACGAAAAGAACATCCCTACCCTCCCGACCGAAAAAATTAAGCTTCCGAAAGACCGGAGCGCGGAGCGGCATATAAAATTCTTAGACATTGAAAACCTGCGGAAGTTCCTTGCCGCGCCCGATACTAAAATCAATGCGGGGCTCCGCGACCGCGCGCTAATTGAAACGCTTTTCAGCACCGGACTGCGCGTCGCGGAGCTTGTTGCGCTCAATGTGAAGCAGTTGCAGAGCGCTTTGCACAAGACCGACTTTGAATTGAGCGTCGTCGGTAAGGGCGGGCACCCACGCGTCGTCTATTTCTCCGACCGCGCGTTGTATTGGCTCAAGAAATATCTCGCAAGTCGCACCGACGATGATGAGGCGCTGTTTATAAACTTCAGGGGGCCAAAGAAGGACTCGCGGCGCATCTCTGTGCGCGGCGTAGAGCTCGTTGTAGAAAAATGCTCAAAAATTGCCGGCATTGGATTTTTGGCGACTCCGCACACTTTACGGCACTCTTTCGCAACCGATTTGCTAAACAAGGGTGTGGATTTGCGTATGGTGCAGGAGTTTCTCGGACATCGTAATATCGCAACGACGCAAGTGTATACACATGTGACTTCCAAGCGTCTGCGTGAAATACATAAAAAATTTCACGGAGTAGAGGAACTATCATAAAGCAAACCCCCTCACTTGTCGGACAAGTGAGGGGGTTGCTAATAACTTTTACTCTTTTACTTTCTGGCTTTGAGCGACTGCGAGCGTGGCGCCTGCTTTCCAGCATTTGCCGGACGAAGCCCACGGCTGAAGGCCTTCCTTTTCGTAAAGCCATTTGGCGTACGATAAGTTGCCTTCAAGTGTCTTAATGTCCAACCCAAGCTTCTTCGCGCGCTCTGCGTGATACCGTTCGTTGATTTGCATCACGCCGACATCATTATAGTCGTAGTCGCCGCGAAGCACTCCATTTCTGTCAAAGTGGCGGAAACGCGACTCGCACTTTGCAACCTCCGCAAGCGCCGGATTGTCCGCGAAATAATCGCGGACATACTCCTCAAGCGTTATCGGATTATTCGCGACCGGAACCATCGGGGCAACTTCAGTTGCGGCGATGGCGGGTGCGGTGTTAAAGACAGAAAGAAAAAGTAAAAGTCCGTTCAATGTTTCAATCATAATGTTCACTCAAATCAGTTAAATCTAACGACCGTAGGCGCGGGCGCTTCCCGACCCCGGTACTATATATTATAGCATTGTCAATATGCACTTGTCAATGGTTTTATTTCCACCTCTTTGCTTCCAGCGCATTGGCGGCGGCGTCTTGCTCCGCTTCTTGTTTTGACTTACCTTCCCCTTCCGCCGCTTTTTCGCGCCCGAGAAATACCGCAACAGTGAAGTGTTTGTCGTGGTCGGGACCCGTCTCGCGCACCGTTTCGTACGAAGGCGTGACGCTAGCGATTTCTTGCGCCTTTTCTTGAAACTTGCTTTTTGCATCCATCCACTTCCCTTCCGCCACAATGCTGTCGGTCAAAGGGAGTACAAATCGCGACACGAAGTCGCCCACTTTCGCGTATCCGCCATCCAAGTACAGCGCGCCGATGAGTGCTTCAATCGCGTTTGCGAGGATAACCTCGCGCGCGCGACCCGTATCCTTCGCCTCGCCTTTGGAAAGGAGCATATAATCGTTCATACCAAGCCGTTCCGCAACGCCTGCAAGTGTTACTGCATTCACAAGCGCCGAGCGGTACAAGGTCATATCGCCCTCGTTTTTGTGCGGATATTTCTTAAACAAAAACTCCGTCGTCAAAAGCTCAAGCACCGCGTCTCCGAGAAATTCCAACCGCTCGTTGTGTTCGGTCTTGAGTTTCTTGTTTTCGTTTAGATACGAGCGGTGCGTGAAGGCGGTCTTAAGTAAGCCCTTATCTGCGAAATCTATGCCTATCTTTTTCTCAAAAGAATCAAAATTCATTTCTTTAATAAAATATTTACGGCTTTTGTTACAATCGGCAAAGTGTCGGGGTAAAAATTAAGATTGACTATATCTTTTAGCTTAAACCACTGTGCATCGTCCAGCCCGCCCGAAGTGCCTAGCGTTAGCGGCGTGAACGCCGACTCGCCTAGGAAATAATGCACCTGTTTGCGAATCTTGCCCTTTTCGGGGTCGGACGCAATGTATTCGTTAAAACCGATCGGCTCTTTTATTGTAATATCCAAACCGAGTTCTTCTTTAATTTCGCGAACAGTTCCCGTTTCAACGCTCTCGCTCGCGATGTCGGGAGTGTCTCCTATTTTGCCTTTGGAAAGCGTCCAGTGCCCGAAAATGTCGTGCACCAGAGCGATGTAAGTATCGCCTTCGGCTTTTGCGTACACTACCGCGCCACCCAATTTCTGAATAGGCATCTTTTCGTATGGCACATCTGCGGGGCGCTTTTTGCGTTTCGGAGCGTCGGCTTTTCCCGGCTCGCCAAGCTCGCGGTACACGGAGCCGAGTACACCATTTACAAACCTGCCGCTAGCGTCCCCGCCGTATGTTTTCGCAAGTTCTATCGCTTCGTTAATCGCAACTTTTGCCGGCACTTCTTTGCGGTCTGCAAATAAAAGTTCGTAAAGCCCGAGCCGCAAGACATTGCGGTCTAAATATGATATTCGTTCAATCGGCCATTCAGGCGCCGCCTTGCCGATAATATTGTCAATTTCTTTGCGCTTTTTCAGCGCGCCGTTTATGAGTGTGTGTACAAAGGAGTTGTCTTCTATGCCCGGCGCAAACTCTGCGATGTTGCGCGCTTCTATCTCCGCAAGCGCCTTTTCTGGAAGCGTGCGGAAATCCCACTCAAAGAGGGATTGGAGCGCTATTGACCTGCCAAGGTGCCTGTTTGCCATAATTATCAAGAAACTTTACTTTGCTTTTTGTTTTTTTGATTTTTCAACTACATTAACAACTGTTCTTCCCCTATACTTCCCGCAATTGGCGCATGCCGTATGCATCATTTTCAGTGCCTTGCATTCGGGACAGGGCGAAAGTGCTTGCGCACAAAGCTTGTGGTGCGCGCGCCTTTGGTCGCGACGGCCTTTTGTTGAACGCATTCGGACTACCATATGTAAACAGTATAGCAAATTATAAAATAAAAGAAAAGGCGCGTCCCGACATACTGTCGTGGACGCGCCGTGACCAAACCAAATCCTCAATCTGAAAGGTATTGCTGATACCTGGCATCGGAAATGATACCCGCATACCGTTTGCACACCGCACTGTCTTTTGCAAGGACAGCAAGCGCCCGCAATAGAGCAATCCTATGGAAAAGCACACCGCGCTCTTCCATAAGTTCAAACAGTTCTGCGGCTTCGTACCAGCGCGGAGGACTCAGTGTCTCGTCTCCACGCCCGTGTTTACCCTTTTCAATTTTCGCAGTTTTTCGCAACTCGCCGCGGAGGTCAGAAAGCAGAAACACAATCTTCTCGTGAATTCCACCCCCTTTCTCCGGGTCGCCGTCGCATTTTTGCACATAAATCGGTTTTTCTTGTGCAAAACAAAAACCGAAATCACTTGGGTTTTCTGGAATTTCCTGATGTGCACCGCTGATGGCGGTTTGCTCTGGGGTCTCCCCCTCAATACCCGTCTCCGTTGGAAACTTGTAGGTTGTCCAAGGGTTACAGTTTTTTTGTATTGTATACTGAAATGCCAGAAAGCGGATTTCTCCCACCCCCATTGCTTCGTAGAAAACCAACACCGCGGAATGCGTAATCTTTACGCTATTCGCACTGTTTGGTCGTCCTTGTGTTGTATTCATTTTTCCCTCTCGGGTTGAATCCCGTTAGAAGCAAGGAATCTTTGATTCCTGCCGCAACGAAGTTGCGGGCTTCTAACGGGATGAATGTTTTTGTGCGTCTCAAGGTGCCTCGTCCACACGGACGACCTTTCAACTCTGTTTTCTAGTATAACACAGGGTATACGAAATAGTCAAATCAACAAAAAAGCGGCGGGTGATTTCTCACTCGCCGCTCCGTACATTACAACACAGCACTTAATAGAACTGCAGATTACTATACAGTGCCCGATAGAATATAACTATCTCACCAACGCGAGCGCCTCCTTCACGCACTGGTCAAGCGTCAAGTCGCCTTTGTAGGCAACCTGAAGCGTTTTCGGCAGTGCGGAAAAGACAATGCGCCGGAACTGCTGGGAGATGAAGAAGACGACGCCCAAGTCGTCTACGCGCCGTATATTTCGCCCCCGCACTTGAAGCACGAAGAGCTGAACGCGCCAATTCCATATTGCCCATCGCCGCGAACCGTATCGCTGTTCTTCAAACATACTCCGCGGCTCGTACATAGGCATATATGGAGGTCGGAGAGCAAAGATTGCGGGTGCAATCTGCTTCGGCAAATCAATACCTTCGCTGAAGTTTGCCGATGTGCCGACTAGACAATCCCCCTCTCCTTCCCTGAAACGGAGCGCGGCTTCGCGCGCGGTAACGCCGTTGCCGTACGAAACCGCTTTCACTCCCTCTTCTTCCATAAGAGCGACGAGTTTCTCCCGCTCTTTGTTTGCAACCACCACATGGAGTGAATGGATTCCCTGTCTCGCTAGTTTTTTCGTTGCCCGCGCCATCCTACGCATCACATTCGTAACCGTACCATGCTTCTGTTCTTTGAACGCAAGGTTCGGCGTGTCGGTAGGCATATAGACGGCGGTATTCTCTGGCGGAAACGACGGCGGGAGCGACAAGAACGGAAATTGAATTCCCGATTCCTGCCCGAAGATTTCGCTGTCCCCTATCGTGGCGGATAGCGCAACCGTCGTCTTCCCAAGCAGGCACTTCTTCACGAGCGCCGCGACATAATGCGAGCAGACCACAAGTTTGTTGATTACCCGCTTATCTTTCGTCTCTTCTTTCTCATGGTACGCGTATGTGTACGCGAGCGCGCCGCGGTTCGCGAGCGGAAGTGAGAACTCAAGAGAGCGGATGTAGCGGCGCAAGTTAAGCGCCACACCTTCCACCTTCTTGAAAATCTCCAGATTATCTTCCGCTTCAATCGCATCGCTTTTAATCGCTTTTGCGATGGAGCGCGACAATGCGCCCCCGTCTATCGTTTCCAGTATCTTGATAAGCGCGCTTATTTCCTCAGCATCCAAAAGGATGCGGTGTTTCTTGCGGACAATCTCAATCATTCTCTTGCGAAAATGCTCAAGCGCCGCGGCAGTTTCATGCTCTTCCACTTTTTCTAAAATGGAGATTGCCTGTTCCAAGTGCCAATCGGTAATGTCGTACGACAACGCCGAGCGCACGAGCTCCGGCACGCGATGCCCCTCGTCAATGACGAGAAGGTCGGGCTCAGGAAAGTCCTTTGAGAATAGCCGTTTGAAGAGGTAGAACGCAAAGGTCGTCAAGACCGGCTTGCGTGATACCTTCGCTTGATGATTTTGCAGATAGTAGGGGCACGCGAGCGCACCTTTCTCCTGCACTTTGCCGGTTTCCTGGTCCACGAAATGCGGACATACTCGGCAGATGGTGTGCGGAATCTCGTCCGCAGTGAACTTCGTTTTGGACTCGCGCGTCAGGTTTGTCTTATCCCGTTCATAGAGAAAGCACAGGAAGTCGCTTCGCCCAAACGCAACTGTAAAGACATCGGGAAACCGTTCGCGGTACTGGTCGGCAATGGTCTTGGTTGGAACCGTTACCACGCACTTCTGAAAGTGCTTCGCCGCCGTCTTTGCAAGTGTTGTTGCAATTTCTGTCTTGCCGACCCCCGTCCAGAGTTCATGCACGGACGAACCGTGTCCCGCTATGAAGCGGAGTGATGATTCTTGTTCCGAACGCATACCGCCACTATATATCCCGTCTTTCGGGAATTGGGACTTTAGCTCGTCCCAGCTGAGCCAATGATGTTGCATATTAACCTTTCTTTTTGGTTGTCAAACAACCGATTTCCCAGTTACTATATAAGCATAATAGATAATTTAAGTCAAGAAAAAGCGGCTCAAGACGAATCAAGAGCCGCTCCAGACAGGACTGAACCGGAACCGAGCGTGGCGACACTGAGCGTAAGCCCGCAGAACTACGGAGTTCATTCAAGCATATATTAAATATGCTGTCAATCTTGCGCAGAAAAATCAGCCGTATATACTAAACATACACTTTGACTCCGAAAGGAGTTCCGAGGCACCCCGATGAAAATCGGGGTGCCGTTTTTATGCTATGTCACGATGTATTTCTCGCAACTGTGCGAAATCTATTGGCGGCATCAATCCAACAAAGCGCAAAAGCCGCTTACTGCTCAGGACGCGCATTTGCGATAGATTTGCGATAAATCGTTCCCCGTTGTTTTTAAATAAAAGTCGGTATGCTCCTTCTTTTGCTTTCGTTGAAATGGGAATCGCTAAAAATGTTTGCGGGTTAAACTTTTTGAAAATGATGACAGGCCGTTCAAAATTACCGTGTTTTCCATTCTCCTCGCTTCCAATGTTGTGCCCGATACTCGCCCACCAAATCTGTCGCTCTCTGAAATATACTTCCGTCTCTGCAAAATGAATGCGTGGTTTGAGCGTTGCCCACTCCGAGAACCAGCTCAGTATCCTTTCTTTTGGGATGATCTTTTTCACAAAACTATTTTAACACAGGTATGAAAAAAGCCGCCCCAATTTTAAACTGGGACGGCTCCGGACGCAACAACAGAAGACCAAACCTAACTACGCGCTGCGGAACTGGAGGTAACTGTGCGAAACCCCGCGAAGCCCGATAAGTTATAGCGGAGGATGAAAGAATCACCAGCCGCTCCGAACTCAACGCGACCGATGCCAACAATATTCTGAACAAGTCAGGTTTGCTCAACTCCGACGAGCGTGACCTGGAAGGTTTTACACCCCCGCGAGTTCGCGGAGGTCCGCGGGCGCGTCAGAGAGGTCGTACTCAACGACCGAAATCTCCACCTTGGCGTCCTTCACCGGCAAAATTTCCATCTTGCTGATGACGAATCTGCCGAAGCGGCCGCGGTGAATTGGGTTCCAGTCGCAGAGACCGATTTTCCTGCCGGCGGTCTCGACGAGTGCGACCACCGTGTCGCGGCCTATGCCTCGTTTCGTATCAAGCCGGACGGTGAACGAGGTCTCCCAATGTGGGATGCGCGGGCGCGTAATCGCCACAGCGACTTTCTTTCCGCCGGAGTCCAGATTGCCCTTTGCGAGGAGGCTGTAGAACGGAATGTTGCCGTCCTTGTCGGTGTCTTTGAAGACGCAGAAATCCTCGGGAAAGTCCAAAAACTCAAAAAGAGTAGTGGACTTCGCCGTAGAAATCTGATTCTTGCCGGATTTTACATATCGTCCGGCTCCGACAAGGCACGCAATCATGTTTTGCATCGGGAAGCCCATTTTCGCCGGTGAGCCGTTCGTACCGCTTTCAGAGCGGTAGAGCTTGGTGCCGGATTCTTCCTGCACGCTCCAATCGGTGCGCTTCTGGCTCTGCTGTCTCTGCCTCAAGACCGTGTCCAAGAAGTCGGGGTCGTTGCCCGGATTCTGCAACATTCCCGGAGAGAGATTCTTGAGATGGAATCTCAAAAACTCTGCCGAAACCGCTGTCGTGATAATCGTTTCTTTCATACCGTATCTTCTTTCTGCACTTTACCCCTCCATATTTCAGTTGGGATAGGCGTTTTTGCCTCTGTGGTTTAGTTGACGAAGAGCGTTGTTTAGCAATATAAAAATCGCCTCCAAACGCTAAACAGCAACTCAAGTTGCCATCTATAAAAAAGGTTAGCATAGTGTTGATTTGGTGTCAAATATGTGTAAGTGAGTCGTTGTGTTATACAAAAAAGCCCCGACAACTTGGTTGTCGGGGCTCCGCAGGATACCAAACTCGGCGTAAGAAAACTCGACTACACTTAACGGAACCAAAATCCAAGAATCATCTTATCATAAATACCTATTTCTGTCTATATTTTGTTATTAAGATACGATCGTATCTTAATTGCTAAATGTGAATAAACGACTGGCGGTGGATTGGAGAAAGACCGTGCAGGCGGAGCATTTCATAGTGCAATTTTGTGCCGTACCCTTTGTGAATATCAAAACCGTACTGAGGGAATTGTTTTGCAAGTCGTACCATTCTGCAGTCGCGGCATACTTTTGCGGCAATGGAAGCGAGCGCAATCAGCAGTTCCTTTTCGTCTCCGCGAACTATTGTTTTTTGTTTTGTAAAGTGCGCCGGAGCTTTCAACCCGCCGTCTAGAAGCACGAGGCATGCATTCGGTTCTATGTTTAATTTTTTAAGCACTCTGTATATTCCAACGCGAAGCGCGCGCGCCATCCCTTTCTTGTCTATAGTCCGATGCCCCACGAACGCTGTCGCATATTGAACCATTCCCCCGCTTTCATTTTCTTGCATCACCGTAAACCATTCGTCGCGCTGTGTTGGTGAGAGTTGTTTACAGTCCTTCACACCCGCGAACGCGCAGCGACATACTCGCATCTTACCCGCTTCCACCGCACACGCTCCGATACACAAAGGTCCCGCCAACGGTCCGCGTCCGACTTCATCTATGCCGATGATGTACTCTGTGCGCATTGAGGTATTTTAACATCCATTCAGAACATCCTCCGTCTCCCTACGGGAGACACCTCCCTCAAGGGAGGATTTTCCGAAGCTCCACCTTTTAAGGGGGGTTGGGGGGATGTAAGAAACAACATCTCTCCCCCTCGCTCCGCTCGGGTACTCCCCTCAAGGGGAGATTTAATGAGGCGGATGTATAATTGTGTATATGCACTCTCGCCTACCCTACAATAAAAAACTGACACAAAGGGCGCGAGCGATGAGAACGGTAAGCACGCTGTCCGAAGTATTGCTGTGGAATCAACTTAAAAAGAAAAAATTAAATGGTTTACAATTCTATCGCCAATTTCCCATTCATAATTACATTGTTGATTTTTACTGCAAAGAAATTAAGCTTGCAATAGAAATTGACGGCGCGATTCATCAAACAACACGAAAAGAAGACACATTCAGACAGCGCGAAATTGAGTCATTGGGCGTTTCTTTTCTGCGTTTCCGAACATCTGAAGTTGAGAAAGATATTGGGAGTGTGCTCATTCGCATCAAAAACTTCTCCTCATAATTCCCCCCTTGAGGGGGGTGCCGAGGTTTGACGAGGCGGGGGATGTAGAGAAAAACATCCCTCCCTCCGCCTGCTGGCGGAGTACTCCCCTCAAGGGGAGATTTTGTACGGTAGATGTGTATGTTGGATTTATATTCTGCAAATGCTTGACAATATATGTGGATATGCTATACTGTACATAGACACTAGCACCTCAAAACGCTAGATGATCCTAACAAAAAGACAGAACTCTACAGAAAGAAGTGTATGAAAAACACAATAAGCGAGTGGATGAAGAATGTTCAGATTGTTCGGAGTGTGAAAGCGCATCAAAAACATCTACAGGAGGTCGTGGACCATCTTGAATGGGAAAAGAAATCGGCCGAAAGCATGGTTGAATCCATGCAGAATGATGGTGTTGTAGTTTCCTACGCCAAGTTGGTAAAGGATTTGGCTGAAGCCGGACAGATTGACGGCACCGACTACGAGGGATTACACATTCGCCTCCAACGGCAGATTTGCAGTTGCGACATGCACAGCAGAGAGCAGTTTCGAGTCCTTACAGAATTTTTTCGGAATCGCGGTTTTGAACCCGAGAAACTGGTGGAGTTGTGGAACCAAGAGCATGCCGCGGCAAATAATGGACAGATTAGCCTACACACGGACGGGTTTTTGTTGATCGTTAATTGCGTTAAGATCCATGTGTTACTTGAGGCAACTTTGTAAGCTGTACGCTTCACCAAAACCGCAGACAGCGATGTCTGCGGTTTTACTTTTCTCAATCCCCCTTTTAAGGGGGCACTCGCCGATGAGGCGAGGGGGGATGTAAAAATGCTACAATCTTATTTATGCCCCCAAACTTTACCCTCCTCAACGCCCACTCGCACTACTCCCTCCTTTCTGCTCTGCCGAAAATACCAGAACTCGTGGCGAAGGCGAAAAAAGAAGGAATGAGCGCGCTCGCTCTGACCGACAACGGCAATCTCTACGGCGCAATTGAGTTTTACAAAGAATGTAAAAACGAGGGCATTAAGCCGATTCTCGGCATTGACTGTTATCTTGCAGCGCGGACGCGGCGCGACAAAGTCGGCGGTATAGACAACAAGCGTACGCGGCTTATTCTCCTTGCGAAAAATGAAAATGGGTACCGAAACCTTATAAAGATTTCTACCGCGTCGCACCTTGACGGGTTTTACTACAAGCCGCGCGTTGATTTAGAATTGCTTGAACAATACAAAGGTGGGCTTATTGCAATCGTACCTTTTGGCGCGTCCGAGCTTGCACAGGCATTGCGTATGAAAGATTCAGCGCGCGCAAAAGCATTTTTAGAAAAACTTATAGGTATTTTCGGAAGCGATTTGCGACTTGGTATCGGAAGCGAAAAGACGACTAAAGACGCGAAAGAACTCTTGTCCGCCATACAAGAACTCTCGGAGTCGCTACATATTCCGCTCGTTGTAGTAGAGCCAGTGTTTTACCTTGAGCCGGATGAAAAGCCCGCGCGCGATACAATGCTCCTTGTGTCCGCAGGCGGAGCTCTCGGAGAGCGCGAAGAGCATAACGAGATGGAGTATCACTTCCCTTCTGTCAATGAGGTCGCGGCGCGATTTGCGAGATTTCCGGACGCGCTCGCGGAAACCTCGCGCGTTGCAGACGAATGTAATCTGGAACTCGCTCTCGGTAAGTGGGTGTTTCCGAAAATTGATACAGACGGCATTCCTCCCGACGAAGCGTTTCGTACGACCGTAGAAACTGGGTACGCGCGCCGAAATATTCCTAAAACACAGGAAGCGGAACAGCGCGTCGCGTATGAGCTAGATATTATTACAAAAAAAGGATACGCCCCATACTTTCTTGTGGTTGCGGACTTGCTCAATTTCGCACACGAGCGTGGAATTCTAACGACCATCCGCGGCTCGGTCGCCGGCTCGCTCGCGACCTTTCTCGCAGGCATTACCAATGTCAACCCGCTTGAATACAAATTACCGTTTGAACGATTCCTGAACCCAGAACGGCCGTCCGCACCCGATATTGATATGGACTTTGCAGACAATCGGCGCGACGAAATGATTGAATATGTGAAGCAAAAATACGGCGCCGACAAAGTTGCGCAAATTGGAACTTTCGGAACGATGATGGCGCGCGGGAGTGTGCGCGATGTCGCGCGCGCGATGGGGTTTGAATACACAGCCGGCGACCGTATTGCGAAGCTTATCCCTTTCGGCTCGCAGGGATTCCCGATGTCCATCGCGCGCGCGCTTGAGCTTGTACCTGAACTCGCCAAGTTATATGGGGGCGATGATGAAACAAAACAGATTATAGATATGGCGAAAAAGATTGAGGGGTGTGCGCGCCATATTTCGGTACATGCCGCAGGAGTTGTGATTTCACCGACTCCACTCACTGACTATGCGCCGCTTCAACTGGACCCAAAAGGTGGAAAACTTATTACTCAATACGATATGTATGCGGTTGAAGAAGCGGGGCTTCTTAAGTTTGATTTCCTCGGAATCAAAAACCTGTCCATCCTCGCAGACGCGGTGGCGCGCGCGAAGGAGTTGGAAGGCGTTACTGTTGATATAGAAAATATTCCAGTGGATGATAAGAAAACATTTGAGATGCTCGCGCGCGGAGAGACCGAAGGGCTTTTCCAACTGAACGGCGCGGGGATGACGCGGTATCTGAAAGAACTCAAACCGAGTAGGATTCAAGACATAAACGCAATGGTTGCGCTATACCGACCGGGCCCCATGGAAACAATTCCGCAATACATTGAGCGCAAACACAACCCGCGCCTCATTTCCTACCTTGACCCGCGGCTCCAAAGTATTTTGGCGGATTCGTACGGCGTGATTACCTATCAAGATGATGTGCTTCTTACCGCTATTCACCTCGCGGGCTATTCATGGCTTGAAGTAGACAAACTCCGAAAGGCGATGGGAAAGAAAATTCCTGCAGAAATGGAAGCGCAAAAAGAAAAGCTTTTGAAAGGTTTCATTACAAATGGCCTTTCCAAGGAGAAAGCCGACAAGCTCTGGAGCCTTATCGAACCGTTTGCCGCATATGGTTTCGGCAAGGCGCATGCCGCGAGTTACGGCAAAGTCGCCTATCAGACCGCGTATATGAAAGCGAACTTCCCTGCAATTTATATGTCCGCAGTGCTCACTGCGGATTCGGGAGATGTGGAAAAAATCGGCGAGACGGTAACGGAATGCAAGCGAATGAATATTTCCGTACTGCCGCCGTCGGTGAATGAAAGCATGGGCGGGTTTACGGTAATAAAAAAAACAAGTGAACAAGACAAAATCCGTTTCGGACTTACGACCATTAAAAACTTTGGCGAGGGGGTTGCTCAGTCCATCATTGCAGAGCGCGCGGCGCGCGGTCAGTTCAAAAATCTTTCCGATTTTCTGGAGCGAATTAAAGACCGAAATCTAAACAAAAAAGCACTTGAAGCGCTTATTAAAAGCGGAGCGATGGATGAATTCGGAGAGCGCGGGCAGATGTTTGCGAATATGGAACTTCTGTTACAATACGGCAAAGAAAGTACGGAACATTCCGGCGCATCGCTTTTTAGCGCACTTCCCGCTTCTGCTGGAGTCCGACTGGCGGACTCGCCGCCGGCAATTCAAGAAGAAAAGCTCGCGTGGGAAAAAGAATTGCTCGGGCTCTACATCTCTGGGCACCCATTAGATAAGTTTCGCGCTGTATTGGAAAAGCGCGAGGTTAATATTCGTCGGGCAAAAGAAGAATACAAAGAGGGAATGACGGTCGTAGTTGCCGGTATTTTACAGGAAGTGAAAACAATTATCACAAAGAAAAATGAAATTATGGCGTTTCTCAAACTAGCCGACTTTTCCGGCTCTATTGAAGTGGTCGTTTTCCCGCGTGTGTGGAATGAACACAAAGCGCTCTTCTCGCCCGACGCGCTCGTCGCCATAAAAGGCCGCATCTCCAACCGCAACAACACAGTTAGTATGGTGGCGGAGAAAGCGAAAATGATGAGTGTTTAATTTGTGTTATTTCCGGCACCAGATGTCTGCAATTTAGACATCTGGTGCCGTATGGTATGATAACAATATGAAAAAGAACGACAAAAAACCAGATGAAGACCTGTCTGCGCGAGACCATCGGGTTATTGGAAAAGAACTCGGACTTTTTTCGTTTTCCGACACAGTCGGCAAAGGGCTCCCATTATGGACGCCAAAGGGAACCGTACTGCGCCGCGAGCTTGAACGGTTTATCACCGACGAAGAAATACGGCGCGGATACAGCCATGTCGCAACGCCTGATATTGCAAAAATAGATTTATATAAAAAGTCGGGGCATTACCCGTACTACAAAGAATCAATGTACGCTCCCATAGACATAGACGGCGAAGAGTTTATGCTCCGCCCGATGGCGTGTCCGCATCACTTTGAGTTGTATCTTTCTGAGCCGCGTTCCTATCGCGACCTACCAATGCGCATCGCAGAGTTTGCAAATATGTACCGTTACGAGCTTTCCGGCGTGTTGTCAGGACTTGTACGCGTGCGCGGCTTCTGCCTTTCCGATGCGCATATTATATGCGCGAACCGCGAGCAGGCGGAAAGCGAGGTTGCGAGCGTTCTTGACCTCATTGACTATTTTTCCGGCATATTTGGTCTGCGTAAAAGCGAGGACTATTGGTACCGTCTCTCGCTTGGAGACCGTGCGGACAGCAAAAAATATTACAAAGATGATGCCGCGTGGGATGCGGCGGAGGAAGTGTTGCGAAGCGTCTTACAAAAACGCAAGGAAAAGTTTAGCGAAATGAAAAATGAAGCCGCGTTTTACGGACCAAAGATTGATGTGCAAATGAAAGATATACGCGGTTTGGAAAATACCGCTTTTACTGTTCAATACGACTTCGTGATGCCGAAGCGATTTAAGCTTGTGTATACAGACAAAGACGGTATGGAAAAAGAATCTGTGGTGATTCATCGTTCCTCAGTCGGTGCGCTTGAGCGGCTTATTGCGTTTCTTATAGAAAAATACAACGGCGCGTTCCCTCTCTGGCTCTCGCCGGTACAGATGAAGGTGCTCCCAGTTGGCGAAAAGTTTCTGCAGTATGCAGAGAAAGTGCACAAAGAACTTGTTGTAAACGATATTCGCTCTGAACTTGACGAGTCAAATGAAACGCTCGGAAAGAAAGTGCGCTCTGTAAAATTGGAAAAAGTCCCCTATTGGATTGTGGTTGGTGAGCAAGAAGAAAAAGCCGACTCTGTAACTCTTGAATCACGCGAGGGTAACAAACAGTCGCTCTCGGTTGCGGATGCGGTTATGCTACTTAAAAAACAAATTGCAGAGAAGAAATAAACCACCCCATCGCCTCGCGGACTCGGCACTCCCCCTTAAATAAGGGCGAGATTAAGAAAATGAAAACCCCCACACTTGTCTGACAAGTGTGGGGGTGCGGGATGTCTCTTATGGCACATCTCCCGCGAAGCCATTCCGGTTACTCGGTAGCCGGAAGATGGGCGGCGATTATCTGGACCCACTCGGACCAAGATATTTTCTGCCCATTTGGTAGAGTAATCATAACTCCTCCAAAAATAGGAGTCTGTCCTATTTCAGATTGCTGATTGGAACAAGGACAGCAACAAACCTGTAGTCTCCCGAAGGGAGACAACTGACAGCGCAAATGTTGGCGATGCGTCTCCGACAATGCCTTTTTGCCCACCAGCGTTTTCTACCTTACAGTATAGCACCTCTCTACTCACCTGTCAAGCACCTTCTCGTTCAACTCCCAGAAAACGGCTCAACAGCAACACAGAGTGGTGCTTGCTTGGACTTAATGGCGTAACGGCTTGACGGAGTATCTATCCTATGCTAACCTTAATGGCGACAGTTCTTTGGTAAAACAATCAACAATGAAAGGAATGCGGTTATGACAGAAACGGAATTCGAAGCAAAAACTTCTGATGTTGAGTTGTCAGAGGTGGAAATATATATCCTACGAAAGGATATTGGTCTGCCTGTCGGCGAATGTCCGTCACGCCTAGCAATATGTGGCACCGACGAAATGAGTCATGCTCGCCTCCGGTCAATCCAGATGAGAGCATGGGCAAAGTTCGGTAGCAAAGAGAACGAAGCCAAGGAGAAATCTCGGAAGAAGGAGCTGAACGAGAATCCTTCCGTGCTTAAAGCAGTTGAGCTCGTTCAAGAAGTCGGGCTCAATCATTCAGTGGTCATGGGTGGCAGTTTAATCCTCGAGGGGGGCATCTCTGACCCAATGAAAGCAATCCGAGTGCCAGCGTTTCGTACTGCAATCAGTGACGAGCATGGATTTACGAGTCGTCCTCTTGCGCAAGCAAACATGCTTCCTGCTCGCCGAGCGCTTGTTGCTCATGTGATTAACAAACTCAAAGAGTTGGGCGCAACGCTCAAGAAAAGCCACATCTGTCACTCCGACACCGTTGATGAAGTGTATGAATTCATCTTTGACGGCCGCGAAGTCGGATTGATCCTCATGCCACATTAGGTGTAGGTGATTGAGCCACCTAAAGCCCGCGATCTGAAATATGGTCGTGGGTTTTTCTTTTTGTTACTTTCTAATTCGCGCGAATTAGAAGATAAAAGAACCCTTCCGTGGGGATAAAAAGGTTAGATATCCAGTGTCGCCTTCTTTGCATTCGCCTGAATGAATGCCTTGCGCGCGGGAACATCCTCACCCATCAGAGTATCAAACACCTTGTCGGCTTCTTGTCCGTCTTCTACGGAAACCTTTTTGAGCGTGCGGCGATTAGGGTCCATCGTCGTCTCCCACAGTTCTTCCGGGTTCATTTCGCCCAACCCTTTGTAGCGTTGAACTGATATTTTTTGCGTTTTCTTTTCTTCTGTTATTTCTTCTTCTGTTTCTATATCTTGGATTTTTCCAGCATCTTTGCCTAAGATTCTTGCCTTCTCCTCATCAGAGAACGCATAAAAAAACTCTTTGCCTTTTTTGATTTTATACAATGGCGGCTGTGCGATATAAATATACCCGTCGTCTATCAGCGCGCGGAAGTAGCGAAAAAAGAGCGTCAAAAGCAAAGTGCGGATGTGCGCGCCGTCTACATCCGCATCTGTCGCAATAATAATTTTGTGATAACGGAGCTTGCTCACATCAAAACTGTCCGATATGCCAGTGCCGAGCGCGATGACAAGCGCCTTTATTTCCGCAAATCCAAGAATTTTGTCCAACCGAGCGCGTTCTACATTTAAAATCTTTCCTTTAAGCGGAAGTATGGCTTGTGTGCGCCGGTCACGCCCTTGTTTGCCCGAGCCGCCCGCGCTGTCGCCCTCTACAATAAATATCTCCGCTTCCTCCGCGCTTTTTGTTTCGCAGTCGGCAAGCTTACCAGGAAGTGTCATACCTTCTAATGCACCCTTACGCAACACCGAATCCTTAGCCGCTTTTGCCGCTTTGCGCGCGCGGAGCGCGAGGAGTACCTTGCCGATAATCGCGCGCGCGTCTTCTGGGTGTTCTTCTAGAAATGCGCCGAACGCCTCGCCAAACACAGTTGCGACCGCACTCTGCGCTTCCACGCTACCAAGCTTCGCTTTTGTCTGACCTTCAAATTGAATCTCGCGGAGCTTCACGGACACGACAGCGGTAAGCCCTTCCAGCACATCATCCCCGGTAAAATTGTCGTCGTTTTCCTTTACTATGCCCGCCTTGCGCGCGTACGAGTTGAGCGTGCGCGTGAGCGCTGTCTTAAAGCCGGTAATGTGGGTGCCGCCTTCCGGGTTTGAGATATTATTTGCAAAGGCAATGATGCGCGAAGAAATGTCGTCTGCATACTGGAGCGCCACGGCAACTTCTTCCACCCCATCTCCCGCCTTCTCTACTGAAAAGATATTCTTGTGTACGGGTTTTTGGTTTTCGTTGTAAAATCGCACAAGCGATATTAACCCACCCTCAAAGTAGAACGACTGGGACGGAACATTCAGCTTAAGTTCGCGTAAGTAAAACACATCCGCGAGGTCAATTGGCTTAGGAAATGCACTGGCATCAATAACGCCAATCTGAAGACCCTTCACGAGGTACGCTTGTTCGCGCATATGCGCGACAATCTTCTCCCAATTGAACGAAATCTCAGGGAATATCTTTGTGTCTGGTTCAAAAACAACAATTGTGCCGTGCCGCTTGCTTGCGTCAATCTTTTTTACGCGCGCCTTTGCATCGCCGCGCTCATATTCCTGCCTGTATACTCCGCCGTCGCGATGCACTACGACTTCCATAAACACAGAGAGAGCGTTTACGACTGATGCTCCTACTCCATGCAAGCCGCCGGAGATTTTGTATCCTTCCCCGCCGAACTTTCCGCCAGAGTGGAGAGTCGTCATAATTGTTTCCAGCGCGGACACTTTTGTTTGCTTGTGCGTATCTACCGGAATACCGCGGCCGTTGTCCACAACGCGCACGCGGTTGTTCGGTAGAAGCGCGACTTCAATATCATCTGCAAACCCGCCCATCGCCTCATCGCGCGAATTGTCAAAAATTTCGGTAATCAGGTGGTGCAAGCCCTCCAGGCCTGTCGTACCGATGTACATACCCGGGCGCTTGCGCACGGGCTCCAACCCCTCTAATACGGTAATAGAAGAGGCATCGTACAGATGCCCAGAACCGTTATTTTTCGCGTCTTTACCCGTCTTGTTTTTAGCCATTTTAGTACTCTTATTATACCAAAAACCAGAACAAAAAGAAAGCGTTTGTGGATAGGAGATTACAAAAAAAGATGCTATCTTAAATACCATCATTATGGATAAAATTCTTAAAAATGTTTTATTGTTCTTATTTTTTGTTTTTATAATAAGCATACCAACCATAACTTATGCGTATGCTTTTGAGAAAGTGTTTTATCTTTCTGGTGGTAAAAGCGGAATAGAGAGCTTAAAAAATAATGCCGATAAAATAGACATACTTGCCCCACAATCTTATTCAATCTCTGCAAAATTGTTGCCATCTGGTTCTGTAAGTGCAGAGATTAAAAACTTTGCTTCAAAAAATCATATAAAAGTTATGCCGCTTATAGTAAATGCTGGATTTAGCCAGAGCGTCATTCATAATCTGCTCACTTCAACAACCGCACAAGATAACATCATACAGTACATGATAAAAGAAGCCGCATCTAATAACTATGTGGGGTGGCAACTTGATCTAGAGCATATTTATTTCAGAGATAAAGATCTATATTCTAATTTTGTTGAAAAAACAGCGAGTGCATTCAGAGAAAAAAATCTTATCTTAAGCATTGCCGCAGTTGCAAGAAAAAGTGACTACGAGGATTCTGATTTTTATATGAATTGGAGCGGGGCGTTTGATTATAAGCGACTTGCAGAATCCCTTGATTTCATAAGCATTATGACTTATGACGACCCGAACTCAAAAAGTTCTCCCGCAACAATCCCATTTGTAGAAGAAATCCTGGCGTATCTAATAGACAAAATTCCGCCACAAAAACTTTCGCTAGGAATCCCACTTTATTACTGGGGATGGAGTATGGAGCCATTTAAACGAGTGCGCACAGGTGGAACATACGAAAGAATAAAATTCATAAAAACTACATATCCTATTTGGTGGCAAGGTTTTGATAACACTAAGGGTGTCCCGTGGTTGTTTTATGTGGATAGTGGAAAGAGATATATTATTTGGTTTGAAAATGAAAAGAGTTTTACAAACAGAATTGAAATAATAAAAAACGATCAATTGCGCGGGTTTTCAGCGTGGGTTTTAGGTATGGAAGATCCTAAAATCTGGAATGTGCTTGATAACAACTAACAGATATTTATTGAAGATATTTTTCCTTGTTAACGACATGTTCGTCGTGTGTAATTGCATAATGCATGATTCCATTTTTATCAACAAGAAAATACAAGTATTTTGACTTAATGGGCGTAACGGCGGCTAAAATAGTTTCTAAACCAGGATTATTGATTGGTGTAGGAGGTAATCCTTTATGAATATAGGTGTTATATGGAGAATCTATTTTTAGGTCGTCAAGACTTAATGCTGTATTCTTATCATTTTTTATATAATGAATTGTAACATCAACTTGAAGCGGCATACCAATTGATAACCGTTTCCATAAAATCCCAGAAATAATTCGTCTAGTTTCCATAATACGACCTTCCGCTTCAAGTATTGATGCCATAATTACGACATCTTTCAGCGGTTTTTTAAACATCTGTACAAGTGATTCAATCTCGGAAATCTTTTTATTAAAATTCCTTTCCAGCACGGCAATCACGGTTTCTGCCGACACATTCGGCAGAAAATGATAGGTGTCGGGAAACAGATACCCTTCTTTCTGTGCGGCAAGAGTAAGAAATTCGCGCGCGCTGAACTTCGGCAGCGCGCGCGCAAAGATTGCCGCCATTTCTTTGTTTGTTAATCCTTCTGGAATCGCTACACGTGTCTCTTCCAACCCATATTCCCCACTCACCAAACGCTCGGCGATGCGCAAAGCCGAGGCGCGTTCTTTGAAGAAATAATCGCCAGCAATAGCGCCTGCAGAGCCGCCGCGAAGCGTTACGAATGCTTTAAGCCAAAATGCGGAGCGCACGAGGTGTCGCTTTTCAAAGTCGCTTGCAATCGCTTGAAGCGGCGTTCCTTTTTCAATTGTTAAAAATGTTTCGCGTGGAAAATCCAGCGGCGAGCGATTGTACAGCGCTTGCACAAACGCAAACAAAAAAAGTGCGATACTTATGAATATCAAAAAATATCTCCTCATACGGGAAGGTTTGGAGGCGGCTCACCCTTTCGCGACGGCGCACGGCCGATGGTCGGAGTCGCGGCGACCTTGCCCGGGAAGTGGTATATGGTTGCAAGTTCTTCCGCAGTCAAAATAAACGGTTTATTCATGTGGAAAAAGCGGTATGGGTAGTGGAAAAAGGAGCGCCTGCGATATGCGTCGTACATTTGCTTTCCGTATATTTTTTGGAAAATTGCCACCATTTTTTCCCGAAACCCCGTAAACCACAATACATCTTTTGTCTCATCTGCAAGATCGCTGTACCAACCTAATTTAAATCCGTTGAAATTATCTGCGCTGTATTGCCGAAATGCTCCCACAAGCGCTGGAATTGACTTTTGAATTTCCGACTGTGCATCTCCTTCGGCAAAGTAAAGGGCGCGAATCATACATTCGTATGCGGGCTTATTTAAACTCCGTTCTATTGCGGAAACCTGTTCTTTTTCCCCTTCAGTAAGAGTTGGCATTATAGGAAAACCTGTTGCGCTCTCTTTTCTTGTGGACTTTGTTTTTGGGTCGCGCATCAAAATATCGTTCACCAAGTCCTTTGCCTCGTCCTTCCAATCAGGTTTTTTAAACAAGTGTCCGTGAACCCAACTGCGGTCTTGATGTGCCTGCGCGAGAATTTGTATCCAGCACTGCTCGCCTTTTTTAAGCCCGCCTAAAAACTCAAGCGTAGGTGTAATCGGATCAACTTTTATTTCCTCCTCTTCTTCCTTATCCAATCCATAGTCAATGTAGGTTTTAATTGGGTATGGGTCGGGCTTTGCAAGTTTAATATGCGTTCCCCACATAAAGCGGCCTTCCGGTCCGTAGGGGTAGCGTGCCGCATAGTCAGGCGCCTCGCTTATTTCCACAGTCGGATATTGCGCGTAAATTTGCGTTTCTATAATTTTGCGGAGTTTCGGCCATACCCATACAAAAAAATGGACATCCCCTCCGAAAGAAGCGATTTCAAACGAATACCAAGGTCCAACTTTTCCGTCCCAAAAAGTATCTACGAAGGTTACCGAACCCCTGCTCCACACGGCAGACGAAAAGAAAAGCTCCATCGCCTTCGGCGACCGTTCAATCTCGCGCGGTAGTTTTATTTCCAAAAGGACATAGCCGGTCTTTTCAAAAAACCCTGCGCGCACATATCTTAGCCACAGAGGGACAAACACAAAAATCAAAAGAATAGGAACCCATAGCGGCGCGAGCTCACGCGCCCACGCGCTGGAAATCAAAAAAATCTGCGCGAGCATATCGGGAATCCACAACGCATACACAAAAAGCCCGACCGCGCTCGCGCGAAAAAAGTACGCACGCCACGGGTTCTCTTTGTCTTTTTTAAAAAGATAGGTTACGAGCGTTCCAAACGCATTGAAAATATCTCCTAGTATCGCTCCCATACAAACAGTATAGCACGCGAATCATATGGTAAAATACTGTTATGCACAAAGATTTTGACGGGTGGAATACAAGCAAAAAGCGTATTCACAAGAAAGAGGAAAATAAACTCTATCATGCGCGAGAAATTTGGTGGTGTTATTTGGGTGTTAATATTGGTTTTGAACAAGACGGTTCTGAAATTGAACATCGCCGCCCAGTACTCATTCTTGCCGGTTTGAGCGCGCACACTTGCTTTGCACTTCCCCTCACAACGGCACCTACTAATCATCCCATGCGTCCATCAATTGGGAACATTAACGGAAAG
>MHSA01000014.1 GCA_001821135.1 Candidatus Taylorbacteria bacterium RIFCSPLOWO2_01_FULL_48_100
GTAGGCATCGGTTTACCGCTCTCTATTGCCGGTCGTCTCGGCATATCTTTCACACAGGAGTTTTACTTGCCAAAGCGTGTCGCATGGCGGAAAAGGTATAAGATTCAATGGAGTCCGGTCACTGGCGGCACATATATCAATCATATTCTTGAAGCGATTCTGTCTGGCAAAGAGCGTGTAGAAAAGGAACTAGCCGGCATAAAATATTCGCCTGTCGTGCTTTTGCGCGCGTATGTAAAAGATTTAGTTACCGCGGAATTTCCTCTTTCCGAAATGCGCCGCCTCTGGCGCGAGGCGGAGAGCGTGGCGTGCAAAGTTGGAGGAGCTGATGGAAGGGAGTTGCTTGCACTTATTCGCACCGAACGCCGCCTGTCTTATGTATTACATCCGTTTAAAACATTTGGATTATGGAAGCACATCCGCAAATTTATTGTTCCCAACCGTTCCATTTTGGCGACCATTAGGTGCTCATTTCGTCAGTTGTGGAGTTCAAATGCGTCATATCGCCGCTGCAATGTCATCATACCGCTAGAGCGGTACGGAGTTTTCAACATTGAATCGCTTGCCGCAAAATTGCCGGAGATTGTTTTAAAAGAAACCGGAAAGATGCTTCCTCGTTAAAAGTGTGTAAAACATGCTATAATAAAAAAGATTGTTTAGCGGACCATGACCAAAAAAGATTTAACACTTAAAGAATATCTCATAAAATTCGAGGATGAGATAGCCGATATATTTACAGCCGGGAAAATTTCGGCCCCTATTCATCTTTCGGACAACAATGAAGATCATCTAATAAATATATTTAAGAAAGTAAAAATGGACGATTGGGTATTTTCTACGCACAGAAGCCACTACCATGCTCTGCTTCACGGTATAAATCGCGATTGGCTCAAGCGGGAGATTGTGAGAGGGAACAGTATCACTGTTTGCAACCCCGAACATCATTTTTATTCTTCAGGAATCGTGGGAGGCACCGCACCAATCGCACTTGGAGTCGCGATGGGGCTCGTGCGCAATGGATCGAAGAGTCACATCTGGGTATTCGTGGGAGATATGGCTGCGGAAGGCGGGGTTTTTCACGAGGTGGTGAATTACGCAGCGAAGAACAATCTTCCGATTACATTCGTTGTTGAGGATAACGGCATTTCCACAAATACTCCCACGAAAAAAGCATGGGGCGAAAGTGCTTCGGCGCCGAAGATCATACGCTATACGCATAAGAAAGAAAAATATCCTCACTACGGAAGTGGCAAGTGGGTAATATTTGGTTGAGATGAGACTTATAATATAAATCAAGATGGAAAATAAAGAATTAAAATATAAAAGTGAACTGACTCGCGCCACGGATTATCTCGCGAAAAATCCGAAGACGCTTTTTTTGGGTCAAAGCGTTGTGTATCCAGGAAATAGCATCTTTAAGACACTTGAGAATGTTCCAGCGAACCAGAAAATAGAGATGCCAGTGTTCGAAGAAACACAGATGGGTATCTGCATCGGTCTTGCTATCGCTGGATACATTCCCGTGAGCATCTATCCACGGTTCAATTTTCTTCTACTTGCGATGAACCAGGTCGTGAATCATTTGGACAAATTGCCGGTGATCACACAAGGAAAAGTAAGACCACGGGTTATAGTCAGAACAGCGATCGGCTCCGAACGACCACTTTATCCTGGTGTACAGCACAGCGGAGATTTCACAGACGCTTTTAAAGCATTGAGGCTTCAGAATGTGGAAATTATTCGCCTCGATGAACCCAATCAGATCTTTCCGGCATACAAGAGGGCTTTTGAACGAACGGACGAGAAATCAACCATACTCGTTGAATTCGGAGATTATTACAACGAAAAATGATTTCTTGAATCGGTTCTATAACTTGATATCATAGAATTAGTTTTTTGTGTCATATTTTATCTCGAATAAGAGTTTTAGTGTTTATCTATATGCTTTTTGGAGAACGGCTGAGATTTGCGTTTTACGCCGCGCTCGGTATGCTTCTTTCGCCCGCACTTTTTTTTGTTGGAATGCTGCGACGAAACACTACACACTCACCGTCAGACGCTCGTATTCTGGTAATTCCTATTATGACGCGGGTGGGAGATTTGGTGTGCGCAACGCCAGTTTTCCGCGCGCTCAAAATGCGTTACCCGCACTGTCGTCTTTCAGTGCTCGTTGCAAAAAATGTCGCAGGCATCGTACGGCACAATCCACGCATTGACGAGATTATCGTTATGAACAATCCGCCATTTAAGGGGTTCTGGGGGCGTGGACGGTTTTTTTTGTTTTTGTATCGGCAAAGATTTGATTACTCTATCGCACTTGCAAACAATCCATTCGGAAGTTTAGCGGCGCTTTGGAGTGCAGCGCCGGTGCGCATAAAAACCGTACACAAGCCGCGGACGGTTGCTGAGGTATTATCCGATTGGTTAAACAATGTACGCCTTGAATACCCTGATGGGACATTTTTGCAAGCGCACTATATGTCACTTCTTTCGCCTTTGGGAATTGCGGCGGGCGAGCCGGTGAAGGAAGTATTTACGACAGAAGCGGGTGAGTACAAAGCCGAAGAGTTTTTCAGAGCAGAAGGAATAGGCGCAAGTGACTTGCTTGTCGGCATCTCTGTTTCTGCGGGCAACGCCGTTAAAGAATGGCCCGCGGAAAGATTTGCGGCGCTTGCCGACATGCTTATTTCCGAGAAAAACGCGAAAATAATTTTTATTGACGCGCCGTCAAACGAACGGAAGATTGAAAAGACACTCTCCGCGATGAAAAACAAAAAAAATATATCCATCGCAACTAATTTCATTTTAGAAGAATTGCCGTCGCTTATGAAGCAGCTCACTATGTTTATTGCAGTTGATACCGGCGCAATATATGTCGCGCATGCGCTCGGTGTTCCTCTTGTTGACATCATCGGTCCAGTGGAGCCGAACGAACAGCCGCCCAAAGATGAACGAAGCGTCCAGATTCTGCCGCCTCCGCGCATCCGCCCGTCGTCTTTTGTCATTGCTCGTCCAGGCGCTTTTTCGGCGCGAAGGGATGCGGTGCTTTCAATATCTGTTTCAGTTGTGTATGATGTCGCCGCGCAGTTGCTCTCAAAAATCTATGGAAAATAAAACAATTCTTTTTTTTGTCCGTTCCGCGAAGTATCTCAAAGCAATGCAGAGTTTGGTAGAGGAACTGGTTCTCCGCGGATTTTATATTACAGCTGTGTATGACCCGGGCGAAGGCGATGTCTCATCTCTTGAAATTCTAGAGCGTTTTCGGCGCGAATTGTCCGGCTTTTCGTACGAGGTTGGGCTCCGCAGAAAGGGGTGGCTGAAAAGAATCACCCGAATGCTTCGCGGGCTTGCTTCGTATAGGACATTTCTCGTTTTTGAAGGTCGCGATTCTTTTTATACAAAACATTGGTTCAAATTTCTGCCTATTGGCGCGCAGCGTGTCTTGAATGCCGTCCCATTTTTATTTCGCATACTTGCGCTACCGATTACGCAGAAGATTTTTAATTTATGCGAACGAGTAATACAGGTTGATAAAGGAATCTCCGACCATATTCGGCGCATAAAACCGGCGGCGATTGTTGTCGCCTATCGCGGCCAGCCGCCCGGTTCTGCGGATACGGACTATCTTAAGGCAGCGAAGAAATTAAGCATTATGACGATCATACCAGTCGCTTCCTGGGACGCGCTTACCACTAAAGGCAAGATGCACATTTTACCGGATCTGCTTTTTGTGTGGAATGAAAAGCAAAAAAAGAACGCCATGCAGTATCATCGCGTACAGCCGGAGACGATTAAGAGTGTCGGCGCATTTCAATTTGATAATTGGTTTAATCGGCAATTACCAAACGCTCATGCGCGCACTGCTGTGTTTTATATCGCTTCGGGGGCTTTGAGCGGAGATTCTTTTGCTGTGCCGGAGGAATTGCGCCGCGCGATGGATACTGACCCGATTCTGAAAGATTGTCCGCTCATTGTGCGTCCGCCTCTCTATAACGCGCGCGCATTTCAGACAAGCGAAAAAAATATAATACTCATGCCATACTCCTATGAGGGAATAAGAGGTAACGAGTTAATTGATTTATTTTTACACGCCATTTCGCTCTCTTTTGTTGCGGTCGGTGTGCATACGACTGGGCTTATTGATGCCATGATGAAGGGTCTCCCGGTAATTATCTATGCGCCGCCCGCATTTCGGGCGGCGCAAGATGTGCCGCATTTTCGCGAGTTGTTGGAAAACAATGCCGCAGAACGAGCGGAAAATGCGCAGGAGTTTGTAAGAATTGCCGCAGATATCGCCAAAGGGAATGATCGAAAGCGCGCAGCGCGAGAACGATTTATACAAGCGCTGCGCCCGCGCGCGCCATATAAATCAGCCGCTGCCGCAACAGCCGACCACATTGAACGCGCGCTCCAAAAAAGGTACCATAACCGTTATGCTTGAACGGCTTGCATACAAGCTTGGTTTTCTTCCCTATAAACTCTTTATGCGCCTGCGTGCGAGCGATGCCGCCTTTTTGTGGCTAAACCGCCGCGCCCGTGCTCTCTTTTGTACACATCATCTCTCGCTTTCGGAGACGCACAAAGCGATTGTGGCATCTCTAAAAAAAGACGGTATCGCTTTCGCCGACCTCTCATCGCTTTTTGGGCGGAATGTATTGTCGGAGTTGGTGCGACACGCTGAAGCGCTTGAATCGCGCGCATCTGTCAATCGCAAAAAGAGTTTTCTTATGAATCTTTTTGAAGAAGAACCGCTCCTTGCGCCCGATGACAATATATTTATGAAATTATCGCTCGCGTCGCCTGTGGTGCGCATTGCGAATGCGTATCTCGGAATGTTTTCACGCTTTTATTTTTGCTCTCTCAATATAACAACGCCTGTTGGAGATAACGCCAATGCGGTGGCTTCACAAAAATGGCATCGCGACCCCGAGGAACGGACGCTCATCAAAATGTTTATTTATCTAAGTGATGTGGATGAAGAAAGCGGGCCGTTTACTTATATTAAAGGAAGCCAGCGCGGCGGTCGTTACGGTGCGCTCTTCCCGCAAAAGCCGCCGCGCAGTTCCTACCCCGAAGAATCGGAAGTGCTCGCGCGCGTTCGGGAGGAAGATATTTTTCAATGTGTCGGCAAGGCCGGCTCGGTCATTTTTGCCGATACGGCGGGGCTTCACAGAGGAGGGTTCGCTAAGAGCAAAAAGCGGATTATGTTCACCGCAGGTTTTTACCCTGGAAGCAGTGTCTGGTCTGAGCTTCTGAAACGGCCCGCTGATTTAGAAAAAAGCGCGTGGTTTAAAAATGCCCCCCCAGATATTCAATTCTCCGTCCGAGAAATACCTCCGCATTTCGGCAAACGGCTTTTTAAGAAAATCCGAAATGTCTATCGCTAACGCCAACTTCGGATTTGTGTTTGAGCGACCGCTTGCTCTAAAGCATTGGCGGACGATTGAGATGGGCGCTGACATTCCTTTTGAGGAGCAGAATGTGTGTCCATGCGATGGCTCTCCGCTCCGTCTCTTTGCGGAACATAAGAGCATGCAAAGCGAAAAAACAATCCGCATCGGCTGGTGCTCTGTGTGTAATTATCTCGGATATGTTGACCGTCCTACCTCAGAATGGATGGCGCGTTTTTATGCAAGCGGTATGTGGGACAGCGGCAAGGTGCGGGAAGGAGCGCACGGAGTATTTCGCGGGAACGGAGTACTCGCTCTTTTGTCGGAACTTTCCGTAGGAAAAGAAAAAACGATTTGCGATATCGGCTGCGGTTACGGAGAAGCACTCTCGTTTCTAAAAGAGCGCGGCTTTCAGAATTTATCCGGCGTTGAATATTCTCCTCATCGCGCGCGTTCCGCTAGATCGCTCGGCTTTCCAGTTATGGAATTGGATGTTCCGTCTGCGCAGGTTTTTCTCCTAAATCATGTGTTGGAACACCTATCCAATCCGCAACAGGAATTAGAGAAAATGTCTCGCATGCAATCTACGGGCGAATACATTATTGTCGCCGTCCCCAATGTTTGGGGCGAGGTGTGTATGGAGATTTTGTCGTTTCTGCCGCACTTACACGCATTCAGCGTCGATTCCCTCATCGCATTATTTGGTGGTTTCGGATATGAAGCGATGATACGGAAAGAAAGCGGAAAGGAAATTGCGATTGCGTTTCAGAAAACAGGAAAGAAAATTGTGAAGTCGCTTTCAGCGCATTCTATAGATCCAATGCTTCAGAAGTTTGTCAGCGGGCTTGGGCTCAAAAAACATTTATCCGCGCGTCCGCGCCGGCTTTGGTGGTTTCGTAAGGCGGATGTGGGCGGTCAGACGGTTTTATTTAGAAACAGTCGTCTTGATGCGCTCTATTGGAAAACATTTTCTTTTTTTGTCGGATATGTGCTGAGATGGAAGGTGGCGCGCTTGATGGGAACATATAGGGGTCAGAAAGGGTTACAAAGTACAGCCATTTCTGGTGTGCAGCAGAGCGTACCTACCGCTGCGCCGATTACCATTCTGTATGAAGGCAACATAACTTTGTTTTATAAATAAACAATATCAGTTATGAAGATAGGCAACTACCGCTTGGTGAACATAAAAAATGAAATACACCCGGAGCTTTTTACCGTCAAAGAGGCAAAAGCGTTGTTATATATGGAAAGGGTATTTCAAGCAATTGGAAAAAAAGACGGTGCTTTTGTTGAATGCGGTGTTGGTAAAGGGCGCACCTTTGCCGTTCTGGCAATCCTCTCCGCGTTGGAGGGCAAAGAGCGAAAAATAATCGGTTTTGATTCTTTCTCCGGGTTTCCAGAGCCGTCCTATAAAGATCAGAGTCCACGGCAAGCGAAAAAGGGCGATTGGCATATTACCTCTCCAGAAATAATCAGAAAAAGACTTGTGGCCTCAGGTATTTCCCTTGAAGTGCAGAATGGTATCGTTGAAATCATTCCGGGCTTTTTTGAACAAACATTATCTTCTTGGAGGGCGCAACCGATAGCGCTTCTTCATCTTGATGTTGATTTATATGATTCATATAAGATTTGTCTTGAAACGCTTTACCCGCATGTTGTCTCTGGAGGCGCGGTTCTTTTTGATGAGTATATAAATTCGGAAAACAAGTGGCCAGGCGCTGTCTTGGCCATCGATGAATTTTTCCTGAGTTTACCTGTGGCTCCAAAGAAAGACGATGCATCGGGAAAATATTATGTCATCAAACCCTAATATAACAGTACTGTTTGCTCTTCGCACACCGAAGCAGTTTTACAACATTCAGAGCATCGCCGTATCAGATGCGCCAAATGGAATTGCTCATACTGCACCGCTCACGGTTTTTTACCGCGGTCTTATCGTTCTATTCTACAAATAGAAAGCTGTATATTACTGTGAGATTTTCTGAAATTGAATATCTTTCACCCACGCGTTTTTTTGTTTCTTTCCTTTCTTTACGCGCATTATTTCTCGTTCAACGCGGAATCCGATTTCGCGGAAAAACTGTACAACGGAATCCGCAGTGTTCTCGCGCACTTCTACTTGCGCCGTTTTGCAGTGCGCAATCGTTTGCCTTCCGCCTCGTAGAGCGGGTAGTTCGTAGCCGTCTATATCCATTTTGACATGGTCGGGAAACGGTATGTCCGCTGTGCGTTGCAAATCGTCAAGCCGCCATGAGTAAAGCAAATGCGAAAAGCCACCACCTGCGCCTTCTTGGTTTTTTTTGTTTTTATCCAAGCCGCCGTGCAGAGTTTCTCCGGCGCTCAAACTGCGGTACGAGAATGTATGAAACTCAGTGCGTTCTCCAAGCGCGACATTGAGCGGATGTATTTCTGTTTCCAGATGATTAAGTTGTATGTTATCAAGCAGAGATGCAAAACTTGCCGGCGTCGGCTCAAACGCATAGACGCGACATCCGCGCTTTCCTGCTATCAACGCATATGGACCGACGGACGCGCCAATGTCGTACATCACCTCTCCGTGCCGAATCCGTTCTATCCACAGAACTGTATGCAGTTCGTTTCGCACCGGTCTCGCAAGCCGAAATTGAGGGTATGAAAATATGCGGCAGCACAAACCCGGATAGTCCATAGGCATCGTCGGGAGGTGGGACGACAAAAACAGTGCCTTGTATCTTGGCGCGGAAAAACGCCATCCTATATTTAAGAGCCAATGAAAAACCTTTTTCATAATGATACGAGTCCAAGCGACATTTCTCCACGCTCAACTCGCTTAAAATTTTCTACCGCGAAATTCACACAGTCGGTATATGCCGTTTTTGTTGAACCGGAAATATGCGGCGTTGCCATCACATTGCATACCAAAGGCAATGAAAGAAGCGGGGAATGCCGCTTATCGTACCATACATCTAACCCAGCACCGAACAACCGTCTAGTTTGGAGCGCCCACGCAAGCGCCGCGTCATCCACAAGCTCAGACCGCGCCGTATTAACGAAAATGGCACCCGACTTCATAAGTGAAAATTCGCGCCTGCCCATAAAGTGTTTCGTGGTCCCATCAGGTCTTATATGCACCGTCACAATATCAGATGCGGCGAGAAGCGTGTCCAATTCTACCTGCGGCGCGCCATTCTCAATTTTCTTCTTATCATAGGCGAGAATAGACGCTCCGAGCGCGGCTGATTTCTCAGCGACCGCGCGCCCGATTGCGCCGTACCCTATAATACCGACCGTGCTTCCGCGGAACGAATGCACATCCATTCCATAGTCAGAATTCTTGAAAAGTCCTTTTTTCATTCGTTCGTGATACAACGACATTTTGCGCAACACTGCGAGCATCAAGAGAAGCGTATGTTCGGCAACTGCATTTGCATTCGCGCCGCCGTTGTTGGCGAGATGTATGCCCCATTTTTTGCAGGCGGGTGCGTTAAACTTATCATACCCGGAACTCAATAATTGTATCAGTTTTATATTTCGCGCCGCTTCCATAATGCCGTCAGATAAGTAAGTACTTGGCGTAAAGAGCGCAACTTCCGCGCGTTCAAGTTTTTCTATCCACTCTGTGGCGGATGCGGAAAATTGTATCCGTTCAATGCTGTGGCGGTCTTCGGGAAATGCGCCGCGCAATTTTCCGAGCATTAGCTCCGTATAGCTTCCCGGGAGCTTATTGCTGTGCGCATATAAGATTTTCATACGCGATGTATGTTACCATTTTCCCATATCAGCGCGCTAGTAATAAGCGCGCGTCGCCGCAGGTTATCATATGTCTCAAATGAATATCATCATCGCCGCGCGCACTCCGAAGCAGTTTTACAACATTCAGAGCATTGCCGAGGCACTCCTTGCGCGCGGCGCGCGCATCCATGCGTATTTTGACGAAAAACTTTCTCGCTATGAATCGCGCGCGCCGCTTATGGAATGGGCGTCGAGTTGGCCTAATTTTTCTTTTGATTTCTGTCCGGGTAGGCGCGGCATCGCGTCGCTCCCTGTGTTTTGCGCGCGCGAATTATTAAGCTACCGCCGTTTTCTATTGTCGCGCACGCAATCCCGCTATTACGCGGAGAGATGGAGGAAGAATTTGCCGTTTCCCGCGCGTATTCTTTCATACTTTCCTGGATTTTCCTCACTTCTTAAAACAAAGCGGTTCGCTGCGCTCCTGCGGAACATTGAAGAAAAAACAAAACCAGTCCGACATATTGTGCGGATGCTACAGGCGGAAAAACCCGATGTCGTCGTTGCAACGCCGACCAATATGCATCCGCAGTCAGCGGACGCGGAGTTTCTTAAAGCCGCGAAATCGCTCGGTATTTTTACCGTCTTACCTGTATTCACCTGGGATAACCTCACGACCAAAGGGCTTTTGCCTATAAAACCGGACCTCTTGCTTGCGTGGAATGAAAAACAAGCACGGGAAGCCACAGAATATCACGGCATCCTTCGTGAGAACATAGTCATAACCGGCGCGCCTCCGTTTGATAGGTGGTTTATCCCGAACGAAACAGCGAATATGGAACATATCCTGTTTCGTTCGGGACAGGCCCCTCTCTCGCAAAAGCGGATTTTGTATGTCGGCACTTCTCAAGTTACCGCAAAAGACGAGACATGGCTCGTGAGAAGAATTGCTGAGGCGCTTATACAGTCCAACAATGAAGTAGCAAAAAACGCCCTCATACTCTTTCGTCCGCATCCTTTCAACCGCGAACCGAGCAAGATATTTATAGAAAAACCAATACGCAATGTTCGCGTGTTAGAAACGGAAAGCCGCATGCCGAATACACGCGCGCGATTCAACGAATTGCGCGCCGAGATTCTCGCTGTGGATGCCGTGTGTGGCATATCCACCAGCGCGTTTGTGGATGCCGTGATTGCGGGTAAGCCGGTCGTTTCTGTAAGCGTTCCTGAATATAAGGAAACGCAAGAAGGCGCGGAACATTGGCGCATGCTCCGCAAATCAGGAGCCGCATATATTACTTCCGGTGTAGAAGAAGCCGTCATTCTATTCGGAGAAATCTTTTCGGGAAAAGACGCAAAGAAAGAACAGAGAGAGAATTTTATCAATCTGTATATTCGCCCTTTCGGAAGGAATATAAGCGCAGGAGAGCGCGCCGCGGAGGCGATAACGCGCGGCACGCGCAAAGAGTTGTAAGAACAAGCGCATTATGAAAACGCGCATTAAAAAACTGTGGTCGCTACTGAATGAGCTTTACGCTGACTACCGCGCGAGGTTTGTTGCGATTGCGGCGTTGGGACTTTTCGGTGGTTTTCTGGAAGGCGTTGGAATCAGCTTGCTCGTGCCTCTCTTTACTGTTTTTGTGAAAGGCGGCGGGTTTGATTTCGGCTCCAATTTTGCGCTTAAAACCGTCTCGTCCTCGCTTTCAACATTCGGTCTCACATTGTCATTCCAGACGCTTCTAATTATCACGCTTGTAGCGTTTCTTCTCAAAACCGCGATTCTCTTTGCGCTCGGGTATATGCGCGCATGTATCACCGCCACCTATAAAACCGAAACGCGCCGCCGCCTATATGAAGCATTTTTAGGCACAAACTTTTCGTATCTGCGGCGGCAAAAAACTGGGCACCTTAACCACATCATTATGTATGATGTGAAGCAGGCGACGCGGCTCTTTGACGATGTGGTCGGGTTTGTTTTGTCTGCCGGCAGTTCCGTAATGTTTCTCACCGTCTCTTTTATGCTTTCATGGCAGATTACCTTACTCACCGCGCTTCTCGGCGCGGCGCTCGTCTCCGCCCTATTTCCGCTTTTACGGAAGATACGGCGCTATGCTCGCGAGCTTCTGTCGCTCGCGAAGCGCATTTCCCACGCGCTCGCAGAGACGCTCGCGGGCATTAAGACCGTCAAAGCGCTTGGCGTAGAAGATGCTGTTGCGGAATCGGCGCGCGCGTTGTTCCACCGCGTGGAACAAGTGGAGTTCAGCAAGCACTGCATCAAAATCGTCACCAAGCTTTCCTTTGAGCCGGTCAGCGTCATTTTCATTCTTGCGGTTTTTGCGGTTTCTTACCGGTATTTGCAGTTTGATTTGATGTCGTTCGTCGCGATTATGTATCTCATCAATCGCGTGTTTGGCAACATCAACAATATGCAAGCGAGCTTTTCTACCGCGCTAGAAATCTTGCCCGCCGCGCAGGAGTTTCTCGCGGCGTTCGGCGAGGTTAAGTCCCACGCCGCGCCAGAACGCGGCTCACACCCGTTTTCTTTTACAAAAGAGATTGCCGCAGAAAATGTCTCTTTTAATTATGAGCGTTCGCCCACCGCGCTGTCGGAAGTCAGTTTTCGCATTAAGCGCGGCGAGGTAATCGGCATTATCGGGCCGTCGGGGGCGGGGAAGACGACACTTGTGGATTTGCTTTTAGGGCTTATCGCGCCGTCAGTCGGGCGCATTACAGTTGACGGCGCGGACGCGCGAGGCATCAACTGGTCGGAATGGCGGCGAAAAATAATTTATGTGTCGCAAGAGCCGTTTCTCCGCAACAACACGATTTCGGAGAATATCCGTTTTTACGACCAATTTATTTCCAATGAGGATGTTCTGAATGCGTGCCGCGCCGCAAACATTTACGATTTTGTCTCCGCGCTTCCCAAAGGGCTCGCAACGCAGGTCGGCGAGCGCGGCGCGCGCCTCTCCGGCGGCGAGCGGCAGAGAATCGCGCTCGCGCGCGCGTTTGCGCGGAAACCAGCCGTACTCATTCTGGACGAAGCAACGAGCGCATTAGATGCGGAGTCCGAGCGGAGCATTCAAGAAGCGCTCTCACGCGCGCGCGGCTCGGTAACGGTTATCATTATTGCGCACCGCCTGGCGACCGTGCTCGGCGCCGACCGCATCATTGCGCTTGACGGCGGGCGGATAGTTGAAGAGGGAAGTCCTGAAGAGTTGAAACGGAATCCCGACTCATATTTATCCAAAATGCTTGCGATTTCCAACGCACAAAAATGAATCCCGTTAGAGACCGCGGTCGCTGGAGAAATCTTGTATAAAATAAAAAAAGAAAAAATGATTAAAAATCTAAATAAAAATCTAGAAAATGTACGACCGCGACCTGTCTCTAACGGGATGAAGACCATATTTATTCCAATTTTTTCCGGCATAGAGGGGAAGAACATTTTGCGCACAGGAATATACAAACGGCTTGCCGCGGAGGAAAACGCGCGCCTCGTTTTTTTTGTTAAAAACTCGGAGCGTGCGGCGTATTATCGGAAAGAGTTTAGTTCAGAACGAGTTATCTTTGAGGTTGTGCCGAAGTTATGCATTTCCTCCACTGACGCTTTTTTCAGTTTTCTGAAGTTTTATCTTCTCCGCACACATACAATTGACCTCAAACGAAAAACAAATCTGGAACGCACCGGCAATTATTTTAATTTTATATTGAGTTTTTTGGCGAACAAAACGCTCGCATGGCCGCTCATGCGAAAAGCGGTGCGGTTTTTAGACGCTCAGTTAGTAGAGACCCCTGAACCAATCAAGAATTTTTTTGACGAATACCAACCAAATCTCGTCTTTATCGCTGATCTTTTTGACAATACGGAAGCCGCTTTTTTGCGCGAAGCGCGCAGGAGAAAAATAAAAACAGTCGGGTTTTTGAGCACATGGGACAGAGTTTCGTCGCGCTGGATGATTCGCTTGCTCCCCGACGAGATGATTGTTTTTAACAATTGTCTCAAAAAAGAAACTGCGGAGTATGCCGATATGCCGCAAGAGAAAATATTCATATCCGGCGCGGTACAGTTGGACCGCCATTCCAGTTATGCGCAAACGGCGCGACCGTTTGCAGAGTCATACATCGTGTACGGACCGCTCGGGCGGACATTTGATAAGACAGCAGAGTCGGACAAAGAGATGGTAGCAATACTCAATTCCTTTATTGAAAACAAGCAATGCGGTTTTAACGGCACTGAAAAAATTATCGTCCGCTTTCCGCCTAATGATTTTATCAAGAAAGAAGAACTCGAGCAGTTGCCGCACATCGTGTACGACATTCCTGGGACACGTTTCGGAAACACGCGCGGGCAGGATTGGGATATGAGCGAAGCCGAGCTTGATGAATTGAACAACCTCTTGCATCACGCATTGCTCGTTATCTGCTATTACAGCAGTTTGAGCATAGACGCGGCGGCGCTCGGCAAGCCCGTCATCAACATCAACTTTTATCCGACTGATGAGCGGAAGCGGCACCCGTACTACGACACGACACACTATGCGAAAGTAAAAGCGCTGGGCGGCATTGTGCTTGTTGAAAGCAAGGAAGAACTATGCCGCGCTACGACCGCGTACATTGCGAATCCATCACTCCACGCGCGCGAGCGCTGCGCCATAGCCGAACAACAAGGACTCTGCGCGGACGGAACGGCAGGAGAAAGGGTTGCCGAGAAACTGCTTGAGTTTTTGTAGATTTCGTGTTTTAATAAGATTATGCCGAGAAATTCTTTGGGGAGAATAATTTTTGATGGAAATACACCGATACGAGAGGTTATCGCCGCGCTTTCAGCGCCGCTTAAAAAACAGGACGGATTGCCGGGCGGCATTGCGCTCATTGCGGGTACGGGCGGTAATCTCGCGGGCATTGTAACCGACGGGGATTTACGCCGCGGACTTGCGCGTGGCGTTTCTTTGGATGTGCCGGTGAGCCGCATCGCGAACCGCGCGCCGATTGTTATTCCCGACGCAGTGCCGCTCCGCGAGCGCGCGGCGTATATCCGCAACACGCTTTTGCGCAAGGGCTCGCTTAAGAAGTATGTGGAGAAAATGGTGGTCATAGACAAAAGCGGCGCACCTATGGATGTGCTCACGACTTACGACATTTGGCAAACTGCAGACTCGCGCCTCAAGCGCGTTGGTGTAGTCGGGCTCGGGTATGTCGGTTTGACGCTTTCTCTCACGCTCGCGGAACTTGGGTTCACCGTATTTGGTTTGGAAAAGAATAAAAAGATAGCGGAAAATATCGCGGCAGGCGCGCCACATTTTCACGAAGACGGGCTCTCGGAACTACTCAAAGCTCAACGAGGCAAGAACTTTACGCTCGTGGATGATTTTGAAGGTTCGCGCTCCGTAGATGTGTATGTGATTGCCGTCGGCACTCCGCTTACGAAAAGTGGCGCACCCGATGCGTTCGCGCTAAAAGAAGTCGCACGCGCCATTGGGCGCGTTATCAAGCGGAATGACCTCGTGGTACTGCGCTCCACGGTCGCCGTCGGTACGACCCGTGATGTCGTTGTTCCCATTTTGGAAAAATACTCTGGGCTTTCTGCTGGTAGCGAGTTTTTGGTCGCTTTTGCGCCGGAGCGCACGGTGGAGGGCAAGGCACTTCAGGAACTTCGCACGCTCCCGCAGATTGTTGGCGGGCTGAACCGCGCGTCCGCCGAAGCGGCCGCAGGTGTGTTTAGTTTCCTCACACGCTCCGTTGTAACACTTGATTCTCTGGAAGAAGCCGAGATGGTAAAACTCATCAACAACACATACCGCGATGTGACATTCGGCTTCGCAAACGAAATCGCGCTTATTGCGGAAAAATGGGGCGTGCGCGCATCAAAGGTTATCAAAGCCGCGAACTTCGGTTACGAGCGGAGCGCGGTTCCGCTACCGTCTCCCGGCGTTGGTGGCTATTGCCTTGCGAAAGACCCGCAGATTTTCTCGGCAAGCGCGCGCGCCAAAGGGTACCGTACCGCGCTTTTGACAGCTGGACGGCGCGTCAATACGAATATGCTCTCTCACATTGCCCATGATGCGCTAGCGTTTCTCGCACAGAGAAAAATTGCGCCGCTGAGCGCACAAGCGCTTATTTTCGGCATCGCGTTTAAGGGGTTTCCTAAGACATCAGATATGCGCGGCTCGCCAGCGCTGGAAATTGCGAATGCGCTTAGGAAAAGCGGTGTGAAAAACATAACTGCGTACGATACGGCAGTGCCCGCGGAAGATATAAAACGCGCTGGGCTTTCGCCAGCGCGCTCATGGCAGAGCGCAGTGCGTGACGCAGATGTTATTCTATGTATGAACAACAATCCGGATTTCGCCTCTCTTGGCATGAAGAAAGTTTGCGTGCGTCGAAAAAAACCGCTCTTCATTTTTGACGGATGGTCGGTGTGGGATGAGCAGGAGTTGCCTACTCTTCCGTTGGTTGTGTATCGCAATTTGTAATATGGCGCAGAAAAGATTTCTTATTACCAATTTTGCATACGGCATCGGTACGTATTTGCGGACGACCGAGATCGCACTCGCATTGAACAGCGAACTCAAGAAGCATGGGAAAGAGCCATTTAACATTCTCGCGCCGCTCGTGTATGGCGAAAAACAAAAGCGAATTATGCACGAAGAATTCGGCGCCTATGCCTCCGCGATTTTCCTTGACGAAAAACTAGGCGGCATCCTCAAAACCGTCTTCTACGAAAAAGAGAAGTTTGAAGACGCGCTCGCGCGCTGGAATGAAACCGAAGAAGCGGTGTCGGGCGAGGCGCACGCCCATCTTTCGGCGCCGCTTGAAGCGGAAAATCTTGCAAGTGGAAAACGAGTGCGCATAGAACCCGCCCAGATTGTTTTAGAACTTACGCGTGCACCACGGCTTCGCTACGGCATAGCACCTTCATATTCCGTATCGTTTGGCTTGCAGTCGGAAATCTTGAAAGCAGCCGCCGCAGAGTCGGTGGTTAAAACAAAAAAAGAAATTCTTTTGCAGGCGGTAGAAACGGCAAAAAGAATTGAGAAGGCGCAAAAAATGCATTTCATTGCGTACCCGGCAACAATGGACTTTTCGGGAAATCGTTCGCCAGTATACAAAAATGAAATTGTAGTACCTCCTGTTACAGACCTTCCGAAAAAATACGAAGGAGCAAAAGTTTCTGAAGGATTGTATGTTACCGTTACCGGTATTGGCGGACTGGAACGGCTTTTTGAAGACGCGGACAAACTCGGGTTGAAATTGTACAGCAATAATTCAGAAACGGTTAAAGGGAG
>MHSA01000015.1 GCA_001821135.1 Candidatus Taylorbacteria bacterium RIFCSPLOWO2_01_FULL_48_100
CGACTGTTTAACAAAAACACAGCTCCCTGCGAACTCGTAAGAGGATGTATAGGGGGTGACACTTGACCAATGCCAGAAGGTCAAATATCGGCGTTGCTTTGTCGCAAGATGGAGTGGTGACTGATATAAGCCCTGGTGAATGTCGGCGATAACTATAATCGTCCTAAGGTTGACCATACTTTTCTTTATATGTCAAGCGTGGTCAAGGATTGGGACGATTACGGGTCGGCATTTAAGTAGCGCTGCCCATCCGCACATGGCGGGTGTCCTAGAATATCTAGCTATATGCTGGAAAATCTGTGGATAAACTCCTTTAGTATCCAACGATACTATGGTAAGATTGTTCCATAGTGAATAATCTACTTAGTAAAAAATTAGTTGGTGCAGATAACCAGCAGGAAAGATTAGAAATAGAATCGTGGATCGTGGGATTTACAGACGGAGAGGGTTGTTTTTCGGCAAGTTTTATTAAAAATAAAACTACAAAATCCGGATGGCAATTGTTTCCTGAATTTGTAATTACCCAAGGCGCAAAAAGTATCTCTGCTTTGGAAGCGGTACAAAACTACTTCCAATGCGGAAAGATATTTGTGAATAAACGATATGATAATCACAATGAATATCTGTATCGCTACTGCGTACGATCTATAAAAGATTTACGAGACAAAATAATTCCTTTTTTTGAGAAAAGAAAATTAAAGACATATAAAGCAAGAGATTTTAGAATCTTTGCGCGTATTGTGAAATGTATGTCTCGAATGATTCACCTTAAACCGAAAGGAATGAAAAGAATTGCTGAAATGATTGAGCATATGAATAGAAAGAAAAAATCTCGTTTTCTAAAATCCTCAGAAACCAAACGCTAGAATCCGATTTTGGTCGGATAAGATAGAGTTCGTCCTGCATGGCGACATGCAGATTAACAAAAGATAGCGCAATTCCTTGCGGGGTAAGTTCCCGCGCGTTGAATAGTGTCACGTCTGGGCAACTGTCTCGGAGACTCGCTCGGTGAAAATACAATACCGGTGAAGATGCCGGTTACCTGCAGTTAGACGAAAAGACCCCGGAAGCTTTACTGTATCTTGGTATTGCCTGCATTTTTTTGATGCGTAGCGTAGGCGGTAGGATTTGAAGTCCCGCTCTCGGGCGGGATGGATCCAACGATGAAACACCGCTCTTTAGAAATATGCATGCTAACCTCGCACGCCAAACGCGCGAGAGACAGTACCTGGGGGGCAGTTTTAGTGGGGCGCTATCCTGGACGCGTCCTTGGTCAATTAGCAGAAGGCCTAAACATAAAGAGGGATCGTTTTGTGCAAACAAAACGCAAACAATTAGCTATATGCTGGAACATCTGGAGTATCTTACGCTACCGCGCGTCGTGCGGGTAAAAATGTGTCAGTGCAGACAACCAGCAGGAAACTGCAATATCTGAAGAAGGGAAATAAAAAATTGCAGGATCCTCAGAGACTACACGCTAATCCCCAGCACCACTTTTGTCTTACAAAAGTGGTGCTGGGTGAAGATATAGTCCGAACTTTATGGCGACATAAAGAGCGCGGCAGAAATGCTTGCGCCAATTTGGAAGTTGTACTTTCAGATTCGTAACACACTTGTTTAAAAAGTAACAAAGGAGCCCATCAAGGTCAGCTAGGCGCGAATGGAAACCGTGCCGATAGTGCAATGGCAAAAGCTGGCTTAACTGTGAGGCGTCAGAGCCGAGCAGACGCGAAAGCGGGGCATAGTGAACCGATGGTACGCGTTAGACGCGGCCAGAGATCATCTGCTAAAAGCTACTCCGGGGATAACAGGCTAGTTCCGCCTAAGAGTCCTAATCGGCGGCGGAGTTCGGCACCTCGATGTCGGCTCAACTTATCCCGGGGCTGAAGAAGGTCCCAAGGGTATGGCTGTTCGCCATTTAAAAAGTTACGTGAGCTGGGTTCAGACCGTAAATTACCTGACAGCAACTTGAGAATGTCAAGTTGGGTGATGTACAGTCTGAATCCATGAGAGAGTTTTTCGTCTATGCAAATGAATGTTAGTAGGATAATCAAATCACGGCGGTATCTTGTAGTAATACAAGATTATCAAGTTAACTTATATCGGTGGAATCCCGAGTTTATCGAGGGACAATACCGAGGGAAGTTCTGTTTTGTATTGGAAGAAGGTCATTTTTATTTGTTCTTTTTGTAGAGATACTTGGCATGTAAGATCGAGACATGCAGGGAAAAGATAGTCAGTATTTACTGGCGTGTTCCCCTGAGATAAAACCTATCTCCCGTCTGTTCGGAAACAGATATCTCTACCTTCCGGAGTTCAAACTCCGGACCTTCTTCCAATGCAAAATGTAAGACACCCGTAGAGACTAAATGTTAACATTCCACGGGAGTGGAATAAGTTATAGTCCAATGCCGCAAGTAATTGCGGATACCATGCGTGAGACAGGTTGGTCTCCTATCTACTGCAGGCGCAGATTCTTGAGGGGAGTCATTTTTAGTAAAGTATTGCTACTTCACAGAGTAATCTGTGATGACAATGCGGCTAATAACGGTGAAATCTTAATTGTTTTCGGTCTGTTGATAACCCCTGCTTTGAATGGTTCAAAAGCAGTGGTACAATATACTTGAGGACCAGAAATAATTAAGACAATGCCGTGGGAAGTCGATCTAAAACAGATCTTGCTTATATCGCCGGTTTTCTCGATGGAGATGGGAGCTTAATGCTCCAAATCAAAAAGAGAAAAGACGGGCGATTAAAAAAGAGATTTATGTGCACCGTGTGTTTTTATCAAGACACGCGGCATGAACGCAATCTCTATTGGATTCGTGAAAAAATCGGAATTGGGTATATTTCTCGCAGAAATGACGGAATGACCGAATTGCGAGTGAATGGATTTAAGCAAGTGCGAGATATTTTACTCGCACTGCTCCCGTTTATTCGATTTAAGAAATTGCAGGCAAAGGCGCTTTATTCCGCCGCTCATTTATTGAGCAATACGGAATTACAACGCCTCACAAAAGCGCAATTAACACGAATACTTAATTTTATTCTTGTAATTCAAGGCGAGAATTATGTGACGAAGCGTAAAAAGACAAGAAAAGAATTATGCAAGATATTGGATTTGACCCCGTAACGACTGAGTCCGAAAGGACAAGATAGCAATGTAACAGTTGCTATAATATGCCGACGCCCTCGTCCGCTTCTGCGGAACGGGCGAAGATATAGTCTACACACTTAGCGATAAGTGAATATGTGACGAGAGGACCAAAATGAACGGACCTCTGGTGTACCGGCTGTTCCGCCAGGAGCATCGTCGGGTAGCTATGTTCGGAACGGATAACCGCTGAAAGCATCTAAGCGGGAAGCCAACCCCAAGATAAGGAATCGTTATCAGGCCCGTCAGAGATTATGACGTTGATAGGCGCTAGGTGTACGCGCAGCAATGCGCTCAGCCAAGGCGTACTAATCGGCCGATTCTCTGCGGAAACAAGCAACCCTTTAGTTCTGCTTTTTACCATTGATCCCGTTAGAAGCCGCGGACGCTCGTGTAGAAACAATGCACAGCGTGATTTTTGTGTAGTTTTTACAAATTTTAGTTTAAACATCGTTATGTCGCAGTCCGAATCCTGCTTCTAACGGGATTGATTGATTTTATTTTTGAGTATTCTGTGTTGGTGATTTGACGCCGTGGATACACCCGATCCCATTCCGAACTCGGCAGTTAAGCATGGTAGTGGCGATGGTACCCCGCGCAAGCGTGGGAGAGTAGCTAGTCGCCAACACAGAGTACTTGATTGTGAAAAAGTGATATGTTATCTTTTCTCGTAGAGACATATACCGGCGTGCGGGATTCTTAGCACGCAAGGCGCGTTTGTGTTTTGCCTGTGGGGTACTGAAAGAAACAGAGATGTCCGAGGGAATCTGGATTTTGATAACTTGGAATCGTGAAATCTAGATTTATACCCAAAGCTTTCTTGAGCGCAAAGTAAGTTAAACTCTCGCCATTCACGCACTCCAAGTGTGCCTGGATGGTTGATGGGCCCCGGTGTGTCAAAGAGTGGTCGGAAACACTCAATGTGTCTCTATTTGGCTGTAACGAAAGTTACAGCCTTTTTCTATCTACTAACTACTTCTTACTTACTATATACTATCTCCATGCTCTCATGGGCGCGAAAGAGGCAACTCATATACGGCGGAATTGTTGCGCTGTTTTTTGTGTTGATTATCGGCATCCCTTTTTTGTTACGCACGATTCGCGGCCCGTCGTGTTTTGATAAAAAACAAAACGGTGAGGAGACCGGTGCGGATTGCGGCGGCGCGTGCGCGCTTCTTTGTCCGAATACTGCGGGCGAGCCGCGCACGATATGGCAGAGAGTGTTTCCAGAAGGCGGAGGTATTGCGAGCGCGGTGTTGTATGCGGAAAATCCGAACAAAAACGCCGGCGCGTTTGACACGCCGTACCAAGTGAAAGTGTACGATTCCGCGGGACTTCTCGTTGCAGAGAAGCGCATCACTGTCGTAGTTCCTACAAACGGTGCCTTCGCTGTTTTCGCGCCAAATCTTTTTGTAGGCGAGCGCGTGCCGGTACGCGCATCCTTTGAGCGGACCGCGCCTATTTCGTGGCGGCGCGATGTTCTTCCGTACGATGTTATGCGCGCGCAAAACATACGGCTATCGCTTGTGCCGCAAGCGCGCGTTGATGCGGAGATTGTTACAGAGTCAAAAGAGTTTGTGAATGGCGCGGCAGTCGCAATTCTGTATGATGCGGATGGAAATGCGGTCGGCGCGTCCAAGACCACCGCTGACTTGGTCGGTGCGCAGTCGCCCGTTCCTGTTTCTTTCGTTTGGCGCGCGCCGTTTGCGCGCACTCCCGTGCGCGCGGAGATTTTGACTACTGTGCTCGGAAACGCGCAGAATGACCGATGAGTATGCCGCGCCGTCTTTCAATTGACTGGATTCTTTTCGGCGCGACCATTCCACTCGCGCTTGCGGGTCTATCGGTACTCGCATCGTTTGGCGGCGAGGAGCGTTTTTTTGAACGACAAATCATCTGGCTCGCGCTCGCGCTAGCAGTATTTTTCGGAGCGGCGTTTGTTGATTGGCGATTTCTCCGCAGAACGCGTTTCGCGTTCGGCGCATACCTCGTGTCCGTTTTGCTTCTCGTGTTTGTGGTTATTACTGGCGCAGTCGTGAAGGGTGCGCAAAGTTGGTTTGATTTTGGTTCTTTTTCTTTCCAACCAGTTGAGTTTGCGAAACTCGCGCTGATTATTCTTCTTGCGAAATATTTCTCGCGGCGGCATGTGGAGATTGCACATATTCGGCACATAGTCGTGTCTGGAATATATACGCTTATTCTCTTTATTCTTATTTTACTTCAACCGGATTTCGGCTCTGCAGTAATCGTGCTTCTTGTGTGGCTTGGTATGGTGTCGCTCTCCGGTATTTCCAAAAAGCACCTGATGATTGTGTTTGCGTTAGGCATTACCGCGTTTGCATGCCTCTGGTTTTTCGTATTTTCGGATTATCAAAAAGCGCGCGTGCGCAACTTTATAGACCCGCTCGCGGATGTGCGCGGTACTGGATACAACGCCTTCCAATCAATGATTGCCGTAGGAAGCGGCGAGACATTCGGCAAAGGGGTTGGGTATGGAACGCAGTCGCGCCTGCAATTCCTCCCCGAATACGAAACCGACTTTGTGTTCGCGGCGTTTGCAGAAGAATGGGGTTTTGCGGGCGCGCTCGCGCTTTTCACACTATTCGGAATTGTACTTTGGCGGATTCTCGCGGCGGCGTATGCTGGAGAAACAAATTTTGAGACCCTGTTCGCGCTCGGGGTCGCCGTCTTCTTTGTGGCGCACTTTATTGTAAACATCGGGATGAATATAGGATTGCTTCCAGTTACGGGCGTAACGCTTCCGTTCCTTTCGTATGGCGGTTCGCACCTTCTTATGGAATTTCTCTCGCTCGGGATGGTAGTCGGTATGCGCCGCATTGGTCGTGGCGGACGCACAGAACTTGTCGGAACCGAACTGACGGGGGTGGTGTGAATTATTTTTCTCCCCTCGCCCTTTTCTAAAGGGGGAGTACCCGAGCGAAGCGAGGGGGAGGGGGTCGACCCCTCCGCCTCGCGGACTCGGCACCTCCACTTAGGTTAAGGGCAGGAGGTAAGAAAATATGGCTCAAAACAAGGGTTTTCTGACTCATACACCCTCACTGTTTCTTTAAGTATCTCTTCAAACCCGAAATCGCGGAGGACTTTTTCTTTTAGCGCGGAGCCGAAGGCGTCGCGCTTTTTGTGGTTGATGAGAAGGAAGCGGAGCGCGTCGGCAATTTCTTTCTCGCGCTTCGCGCGTATAAGCATACCCGATTCCATATCAGCAATGATGTCCGACACGCCGCCAACATTCGTTGCGACAACGGGAACGCCCGACGCGCCCGCCTCAAGCAAAACATACGGCAACCCCTCTTTCAGCGAGGGGAGCAGAAAAATATCTGCGCCAGAGAGCAGTGTCTTTGCATCAGGAACAAAACCCGCAAGGCGCACAATCCCGCTTAAATTATTTTCCGCAATTATTTTTTCTAGTTCAGCGCGCAACTCGCCCTCGCCGATAATTATGTATTGGAAAGGAGGAAGTTCTCGCTCGCTGGAAAGTTCTGCGATGGCACGGAGTGCGTGCACGAGCCCTTTGTTTTTTGTTAGTTCCGCAATTGTTACAATGAGCGCGGTTTCCGGCGGCGCGTCGGGCGCAAGCGCCCGACGCGCCTCGCTTCGCTCCAGGATTTTGAACGGCTTGATGCCGTTATGAATAAGGCGTGTTTTCTTTTTTATGAAAAGCATACGCTTTGCCGTTCGGAAGTCGGCGGAGCAAATGGTGATGACGACATCCGAAAGCAAAGCCGTGAGCCACGACAAAAGAAAAATTGCTGTGCGCACAAAAAACTGTCGCGGTTCGTTGAACGGCCACCCATGCACAGTAAAGATTATTTTTATTTGTAGATGTGCGAGGCGCGCGGCAACCGCGCCGAGCGCGGCTGCTTTTGAGCTATTAAGATGTAGAATATCAGGCCGCTCTTTTTTGAGGAGTTGGAATATCTCACGGAATGTCGCGATGTCGGCGAAGCCGACATCGCGACCGAGAGATGGAACGCGTTCGCACCGCACGCCCTCCATGGCAAGCTTTTCCGGAAGCGCGTTTCCCTCGCCACAGACAACTACTGCCTCAAACTTTTCTTTCGGTAACGCGGTCGCCAAATCAAAAACATACCGTTGCGCCCCTCCACAATTCCCTTTCGTTACGAGGAACAAAATCCTCTTTTTTATTGTTGTATCCATTGAGGTTTTTCATTATACTACCTCTCGTGGTGAGCGTAGTCGAACCATTGTCTTATGAATATTTTTAATAGGCGGGAACATATCGCACTACTCATCGGAGATATTCTCGTATTTGCTGCGAGCTTGTGGCTCACGCTCTTTTTCCGTTACGCCGCGTTTCCCGCGCGCGCGCTTTTCGCAGAGCATCTCTTTCCATTCCTTTTTTTGTTCGTGCTGTGGATTGCGGTATTTTTCATCGCAGGTTTATACGAAAAACAAACCGTAATTCTCCGCCACCGCCTGCCGCACCTCCTCTTCAACACGCTCCTAGTGAACAGCGCGCTCGCCGTCATCTTTTTCTACTTCCTGCCCGTGTTCCAGATTACCCCGAAAGGAAGCTTGTTTTTGTATCTCGCGTTTTCGTTCCTACTTATGCTCTTGTGGCGCATTTACGGTGGCGCGGTGCTTTCGCCTTGGAAGCGCGAAAAGGCGATTGCAATCGGCGAAGGTGAAGAACTGAAAGAGCTCATTACTGAAGTAAACAACAACTGGCACTACAATATTTCGTTCGTGTCGTCGGTAGACGCAAAAGCACTCGCCACAATGGACTTCAAGGAAGAAATCGTGAAGCGCGTGTATACAGAGGGGATTTACTTGATTGTAGTGGATTTACGAAGTGATTTGGTTGAGCCGATGCTCCCGCATTTGTACAACCTAATTTTTTCCGGTGTGCGGTTTATCGGGATGCACAAGATTTACGAAGAGATTTTCAACCGCATTCCATTGTCGCTCGTGCGTTACAACTGGTTTCTGGAAAATGTTTCTACTTCGCCGCGGCTCACCTACGATGCACTGAAGCGCGTAATGGACATTGCGATTGCTTGCGCCCTCGGCGCTGTTTCGCTCATTTTGTATCCGTTTGTATGCATCGCTATGTTTTTTGACGACCGAGGAAAGATGTTTGTTGTACAGGAGCGAATAGGGAAGGGAGGTAGAATTATCAAGACCTTGAAGTTTCGCAGTATGCGTGTCGCGTCAGGCGGTGGCCCCGCTGAAATTACGCGCGTCGGGAAGATTTTGCGCGCGACGCGCATAGACGAGCTTCCGCAGTTATGGAATGTCCTACGCGGTGACCTTTCACTTATCGGTCCTCGTCCAGAACTGCCAGAACTCGTGCGCGTATATGAAAAAGAGATTCCGTACTACAACATCCGCCACCTCATAAAGCCCGGACTTTCCGGCTGGGCGCAACTGTACCACGAGAACCATCCGCACTACCGCGCGAATGTTTCGGAGACGAAAGTAAAGCTCTCGTACGATTTGTTTTACATCAAAAACCGCTCTTTCTTTTTGGATGTCAAAATCGCGCTGAAGACGATTAAGGTACTGCTTTCGCGTAGCGGGGTGTGAGACGCTCGGAATGTTGCTTTTGCAGAACCGGAAAATTTCCCCTGCGAGGAAATTTTCCTTATCCGCTCGCCTCGCTCGTCCCGCCCTGTTTTTCCCGCACCCGATGTTGATAGGCGGCAAACATCGGGTGCGTATTTCGGAAAAACAGGGCGGGACGCCATGCCCGCTCGGCTCCTCGCCGTTCCGCAAAAGCATATTCCATCGCCCTCGTCTTTTCTCTACGACACCAGATGTCGATAGACAGCAAACATCTGATGTTTATATCTTGGTATTTGCAAGTTTTACCTAAAACATTCGTAGTTGTAGGCAATACAATCTGCAACTAAACATACTTTATGTATACGATTATCTTTGGTTGGGGTAAAAAACAAAAAAGTTGGAAAACACCCGACGGCAAGAATCTGGTGGTTACATGGAATTACTTTAACTTTTTTTGGTGTCCGATTGGTTTTAATGTCAAGTGGCATTTGATTGAAGATGAAAAGATAGATGTTCATGTTATTGTTGAAGACCGTGTAGTATCTTTTGAGAAAGTGAAAGAAATTTTTCCAGAACAGACACCTGATCTAAATGTTTGGGAAAGATACGGGTTGATAATTATCATAATTGTCATAGCTATTATAAATATATGGTTTTAATAAATTTAAAACTTGTCGCGCTGGATTGGAAGAAAATCGTACCCGTCTCTTTCTTGGGTACTCTGGCGTTTTTTATGAGCGACACGCTAAGCAACGATGAGAAAAGTATTGTAAGTTTTTTTGGGATTCTCTTTGGGTTTTTTATTGCGTTAAGCGTAATTTGGACAGGAATTATGGAGCTTAAAAAATTGTGGGGACTGAAATAATGTGCCATTGCAAAGGAAATCAATGAGTGAAATAAAAAAACCGCCGTTCTCCGTTCTCGGATACTAAGCGGTGTTATGTGTTGCGCAGTATTTTGCTATCGTTCCACTATGGGACGCCATGGTTGTGTGCCAAGTGGAATGTTAACTTCCCCTGCCCGTTTTTGCCATTCCGATAGGTCATTGAGAGGAATTGGCTCGGGGTGTACATATCTCCCATGCCCATCAATGATGAATGCACGCGTCTCGCTAATCGGCTCGGCACGAGATGGATGGTGAATACTGATAACGAAGTATTCGCCGTCCTTCCACAGAATAGCATTTTGGTCGCGCTGATTTGCGATGATGTTGAACTTTCCAGGTACAACTTTTTCGGTGTGATACCCCAACACAGGATGATTGATCATTCTCACCTTTCTTTTTACAGGTTTATGTTTCACTGAATCTTCTCAACTTAGTATTGCACAAGCTGAATGCCGTGGTCAATCTCAAACCGTTCAAGTTTTGCAAAAAACTCGTAATCTGTCTGGTCTGCAACAGGATAGTACAATCGGGTTATGTCGGAAAGATACACCCCACCAATAATTTGCGCTTCAATGTAATGTATTCCATCACGAGTGGCGACTGGTTCCGCCCCCTCAAGCACATACTCAAACCAGAATCGGCCATTGAGCTTTGTAGCGAGCACACCATCAATATCGTCCCACACATACACCTGCTCTCGTTCTACGAGTAGAGAATCAAACGGTGTGAATGTTGTATTTACCCTAAATTTCTTTTTCAGGACAAATCGGTAATTGCCGTAGTGTATAAGAGGACTCAATGAGGTCGGTGTTTGAAGGTAATCAACAGCCCCATAGTTCGGTCGTTCCGAATCGTGCATATGGCTGAAGATGACCTGTAGGTCTTGCGTCGCTCCATAGAGCTTAAACTCAACCAGCAATCTGGTTCTGAAAGCTTGGTCGTGGATGCCACTTGGAAATTTCCAATCTCAATGAGGTTAAACACCCGACCGATAGTTAACAAACTATCAATAATTGACTTGTCGCGGTACTGCTCGCGTAAGTCGATGTTGATTATGATGTCCGACTGTTCAAGTTGTTGTTTCGCCAAACGAAGCTTGCGCTTCTGGTTCTTGCGAAGCTTGGCGTGTTGTATGACGCGCTGCGCGCGATGCCTACTTTCCCTTCTTACTTTTTCAAGGAGCTGTTTTTGGTTTTCTGTTAGCGCACTCATTTGTTTCTTAGGTTTGTTTTTCTTACAACAAGGTACCAAGAAATGGCAAGAAAGTCAATCGTTCGCACATCTAGGCATCCAATGTCTAAATTGCAGATATCGGGTGTTTGTAAAGTTTCATTCTCCCAACTACTTGCTATAGCGTTTAACTGGAATAGGTCAGTTTTCTTGCTTCTTTTTGTCGGTTTAGATAGTATGCGGGCATTATGTGGAAGTATCGGGTAACGGCTCTCGTAATTTTTGTTGTCGCCGCGCTGGTCGGTTTTTTTGTGTATAAGAGCGAGGCGAGCGCGGGGAGATTTGCGTTTCGTCTCGGGCTTGACCTTCGGAGCGGCTCGCATCTTGTGTACCGCGCGGACACGAAGTTAATTCCCGCGGGAGATGTGGCGGGCGCGATGAACGCTCTCCGCGATGTAGTTGAAAAGCGCGTGAACTTGTTTGGCGTATCCGAGCCGATTGTACAAGTAGAACGCGGCGGCGCGTTCGGCGGTGGTGAGAATCGCCTCATTGTTGAACTCCCCGGTATTACGGATGTGAAAGAAGCAGTCGCGCAAATCGGCAAAACACCGCTTTTGGAATTTAAACTAATGAAAGATACGACCGGCATCTCACAAGAGGAATTAGAAAAGAAGACCGCAGAAGAATTGTTTGTTGGCACTGGGCTCACTGGTCGGCTTGTTAGCCGCGCGACGGTTTCGTTCAACGACACAACAAGTGAACCTGTTGTATTGCTCGCGTGGACGAGCGAGGGCGAGAAATTATTTGCGAAAATTACGCGCGAGAATGTGGGCAAGACCGTCGGGATTTTCCTAGATGGCGCGCCGATTTCGCTTCCTGTAATTCGCGAAGAAATTGCGAGCGGTTCTACAGAAATTTCTGGCGACTTTACAGTGGAGGAAGCGCGCACACTCGTGCGCGACTTAAACTACGGCGCGCTTCCGGTGCCGATTGCACTTGCGTCGGTGCAGACCATCGGTGCGTCGCTCGGTGCGGAAGCGGTTGGCGCGGGCGTGCGCGCCGGGCTGTGGGCGTTTGCAGTCATCGCCGCTTTTTTAATTTTTTGGTATCGCTTGCCTGGACTTCTCGCCGTAATAGCACTCGGCGCATATATTGCGCTCAACCTCGCGATTTTCAAACTTATTCCGGTAACGCTCACGGCGGCGGGCATTGCGGGGTTCGTGCTATCTATGGGTATGGCTGTTGATGCAAATATTTTGATTTTTGCGCGACTTAAGGAAGAATTGCGGAAAGGAAAAATGGTTACCGATGCGCTCAAAGAAGGTTTTGCGCGCGCGTGGCCGTCTATCCGCGACTCCAACACTTCCAGTATAATTACTGCCGTCATTTTGTACTATTTCGCGGCAACGCCAGTTGTGCGCGGGTTCGCGCTCGTGTTTTGTATTGGCGTTATCGTGAGTATGTTTACGGCAATCACCGCTTCACGGATGTTTCTTTACGCGCTCGGGACGCGAAGTACAGGTAGTGCCGCAAGGTTTTTGTTCGGTAGTGGTCTTAGTTCGTAATTTAGTATCTTGTTCGTAGTTCGTATTATATGTACATCATTACCCACCGCACCATTTTCTATACCATTTCCGGCATTCTGATTGCCGCGTCTGTCTCCGCGCTCGCACTGTGGGACCTAAACCTCGGCATTGATTTTAAGGGCGGGGCTTTGCTTGAAGTAAGTTATGTGGATACCATTCCAGAAAAAGCGGATATTGAAAAAATACTTACGCCGATTGACGCATACGCCTCGGTGCGTCCGGTTGGAGAGGTGGGTTACCTTATTCGCTTGCGCGAAATTACTGAAGACGAGCATATCGCTCTTCTTACCTCGCTTTCATTTGGCGGCGCGCACGCTGCAACCGAAGTTCGTTTTGATTCCATCGGACCTCTACTCGGAAAGGAAGCCGCACTCAAGTCGCTTCTTGCGATTGCTCTTGTGATTATCTGCATCGTACTATTTATAACTTATGCGTTTAGGAAAGTATCGGAACCGGTGTCGTCGTGGAAGTACGGCATCATTACGATTGTTGCACTCCTACACGATGTGCTTATTCCTGTCGGTGTATTCGCGTATCTTGGGCATTTCGCGGGAGTGGAAATAGATACGCTGTTTGTGACTGCGCTCCTAGTCGTACTCGGATTTTCCGTACACGACACGATTGTTGTATTTGACCGCGTGCGCGAGAATTTGCGGCTGAACCACACAGAGCATCTCCAAAAGCCGTTTGAACAAGTGGTTG
>MHSA01000016.1 GCA_001821135.1 Candidatus Taylorbacteria bacterium RIFCSPLOWO2_01_FULL_48_100
ACTTCTAAAAATATATAATCGGAGTACTGAGAATCGAACTCAGACCTCACGCACCCGAAGCGTGTATACTACCACTATACTATACTCCGTTCTTTTCTGTTTCTACTTCAATCCTTTGCAATTGCTCGCGGGCGCGTACCCAGCTTTCTGCGCCTCCTCAACCGAATCAAACCATATTTTGTTCTTCTCCGCAATTTGGGACGCGCCCGCGCACCATGGGAAGTGGTACTTTGCGCCCGTCTTTGATGCAACAATCTGTCCTCCTGCCTGCCCTGCGTGCGCAGGCACGGCAGGCAGGCCGAGCGCGATGTTTTCTTTTTTCTCATCCGATTCACTGGCGACGCCAACTCCAGCCATAAGCGCGTTCTCAACGCGCATCGGCTCGCGTTTGGATTCAAGAAGCGAAAGACGCCCGAGTCCGAAGGAAGCAAAGCCGACTAGCACGATAACCGCGGAAAAGAAAAAATCTCGGGAATTAAGAACGCCATATGCCAGCTTGATTTCTTCTTTGAGTTCCTGTAAAGTCATACTGTTATCTTAACATAATTCATTATGGCGCATAAAAAAGCCGGCGGTTCGGCAAAGAACTTAACAAAACGCAATCCCCAATTTTTGGGCACAAAGCTTTATGGTGGCGAGACGGCGCGTGTCGGGAACATTATTGTGCGACAGCGTGGCTCAAAAATTATCGCCGGACGGAATACCGATATGGGTAAAGACCACACCATTTTCGCATTAAAAGACGGGGTTGTTTCGTTCAAAGACAAGCGCAAAACGCGCTACGATGGTCGCACTGTTTCGCGCAAGATTGTTGAAGTTGTTTAGTTTACAATTACAGAAAGCGTAAAATGCGCCTTCACATCTCCAACAGAGACTTCAATACTGTGCTCCCCAGACGTTTTAATCGAGTGCGCGATTTTTAGAAATTCGGGCGCGACTTCCACGCCTGTTTTTTGTTTCAGCGCCGTTATAATATCGCTTTCGTGAATTGCAGCAAACAAGTGTCCTTGCTCATTGGCTTTTGCATTAATTTCCACCCGCGCGCCCTCAATTTTCTTAAGATTCTGCGCGAGCGCATCCGCGCTCGCGGAGTGCTTCGCGTTCGCGTCCGCGCGCGCCGTGGCGGCGCGCGCGACTGCGGAAGCCGTCGCGGCCTCCGCGAGGCGGCGCGGAATTAGAGAGTTTTGCGCAAACCCGTCGGCAACACTCTTCACTTCCCACTTTTTCCCGACTTTCGGAACATCTTGAAGTAAAATTATTTTCATCCCGTTAGAAACAGGTCGCGGTCGTTCGCCAACGAACTATCCGTTTGTTTATGATTAGAATAATAAAAATCTGTACTTATAATTTCATTGCGTCAAAGCAACTGCGGTTTCTAACGGGATTCATTTGTTAAGTAATTCAATTGCTTTATCCATTTGCGGGTCGCGGCCTTTTTCTATATCTTCTTGAGTCATTGCAACTTCCACATCAGGTGTGAGGCCGTTTTTAGAAATGGAAACGCCGTTCGGGGTCAGCCACCGCGCAATCGTTACTTTGAGCGAAGTGTCGGGCGTTACCTTTACGAGTTCTTGCACGCTCCCCTTTCCGAAGGTCTTTACGCCAACTAGTTTCGCAACCCCGTGTTCGCGGAGCGCTCCCGCCATAATTTCGGACGCGGACGCAGAGCCGGCGTTCACGAGTATTATCATTTTCAGATTTTTATTAAACACATCATACCCGCGGCTCCTGTACACGCGGCTCCCGCCCTTTTCGCCGTGGTCCTCTGTCGCCACTGTTTCTCCTGCGGGCAAAAAGAAGCTCGCGAGGTCAACCGCCACTTCTAGGAATCCGCCCGGGTTGCCGCGCAAGTCAATAATCATCTTGTTTGAGCGGCTCACAATGAAATCGCGGAGCGCGTCGCGGAACATCTGCGGCGCTGCGGAAGAAAAGTTGTAAAGTCGAATCACAAACACTCCGTTTTTTGCCGCATCGGTTTCTTGCGCGGTGGTCGTTGCCGTATCTCCCGCTTTCTTTGGCGCGGTTTTCACCTCCGTATCAATCGTCGGAATGGTAATAATGTCGCGCACGACCGACACCTCAAACGGCGCGCGCTTGTCGTTGCGTATAATCGTCAGGCGCACCGTTGTACCTTTCTTGCCGCGAATAATTTTAACGGCTTGTTCGGTCTTGAGCCCTGTTGTAACGGTATCGTTTATTTTAATAATTTTGTCTCCCGGCTGGAGGCCCGCCGCCGCGGCGGGCGTGCCCTTGAGCGGCGCGACAATCACAATCACGCCCTCGCGCGAATCAATCTCCATTCCGACGCCCTCAAAGTTTCCCTGAATCTCGCTGTCAAAAAGCGCGGCTTCTTCAGGCGGCATAAACACTGTGTATGGGTCTTCAAGCGATGCGGCGAGCCCCTCAATCGCGCCCCACACCTTCTCTTGCGCGGTGGTGGTTGCATTACCGACATATCTTTCGTTCAAGATGTTCCACGCTTTCCAAAACGGCGCAAAATCAACGATTGCCGCGGGCATCCCATCTTCTTTGTTTGCAAGACCTTCTACTCTTTCAATCGCCGGACGGCGCGTCTCGCCAAACTTAGCGCCCGCAAAAAACAACGCCGCCGCCGCGACGAGAACGAACGCATACAGCGCTCCCGACATTTTCCTTTTCTCCATGCGCCCCATTGTCGCAAAAAACTTTCGTTCCGTCAAAGACACCCGATGTTGATAGGCAGCAAACATCGGGTGTCTGATTGTCCAAAAACTTGACAGAAATATGAGGTCGTGCTACACTCGTCTATAGAATACGCTTTGGAAACATGGCGTATAGAACAAGTACAAAAACCTCAAAAAAACAAAAACAAAGAAATGCAAACAAAAAGATTACCTTTTCACGAAACGGTTGTAAATGCAATTCGCAACTGCAACCCAAGTCCATCAACTGGTCACATTCTACAACTGTTCAATCTCATCAAGGAAACGAACATCCCAAAAGGTTACGACGAGATCGTTGCGGCGATTGACGATTACTTCAATTTTCCCGGCGCGACAAAATGGGCGCGCGAGATTCGTGAAGTGAAGGAAAACCTTCTCGAGCAGAAGAGGGTGAGCATCGAAAAATCCGGCGACGACAAAAAGAGCATCAATCTTGATGACCTTCAGCAAGAAGTCGAGAAGCTTCTCGCTCTTCTCAAAGACCGTCAGCAGGGACTTATGACATGGAATGAGTTCATGCAGGAGCGTTTGCAGAATCTCTACAAACTCTCTTCGCGGGCTCTCGGTAAGTAGAAGTTGTTCAGACCAACAAAGCGCACGACCTTCGGGTACGGCGCTTTTTTTATTTTCCTATTTCAGTATTTTGCAAAATACTTGTATAAAGACAGAGCGAGTAAAATTCGTTGAGGCGCGCAGGTTTGAGACGCCCTTGCGCAGCTAATTAGAAAATGACAATGGTATTCCATTGATTATTTTCTTGATTGGCGAGCAGAGCAATTCGCCAGCAGGCGAATATGCGTGGCTAGAAAACCTGTGCGCCGAGAAAGAGTTTTGCGAGTACTTAATAACTTTTCAGTTTTTTCGCCTTGTCGTGCGTGCGGATTTTTTCGTGCGCCTTCGCCTCAATTTGGCGAATGCGCTCGCGCGTGACGCCGAACTTGCCGCCAACTTCTTCAAGCGTGTGCGTGATGCCGTCGGTCAATCCGTGCCGCATTTCTAAAATGCGCCGCTCTTTTTCCGATAATTCGCCTAAAATCTCGCGCACTTGGTCGCGCAAGATGCGTCGCGACGACTCGTGGTCGGGCGAAAGAATCTTGTCGTCGGCGACAAAATCACCAAGCGTTGAGCGGTCGCCGTCGCTGTCGTCCGCGCCGACCGGGCTCTCCAGCGACAAAGTGTCCTGATCTATTTTTTCTATCTGATACACTTTTTCCGTCTCAATGCCCATTTCAACCGCAATCTCTTCCGGCATCGGGTCGCGCCCGAGGTCCATTGAGAGACGACGGAACACCTGCTTGTATTTGGAGATTGTTTCCACCATATGCACAGGCACACGAATCGTGCGTGACTGGTCTGCGAGCGCGCGCGTAATTGCCTGACGAATCCACCATGTCGCGTAGGTGGAAAACTTATATCCCTTCGTCCAATCAAATTTTTCTACTGCCTTAAACAATCCGAGGTTTCCTTCCTGAATAAGGTCAAGAAGCGTGAGGTCGGGCGAACGACCGACATATTTTTTTGCAATAGAAACGACGAGTCGCAAGTTCGCCTTCGCTAAAAGATTTTTCGCCTCAGTATCTCCTACTGCGATACGTTTCGCCAAATCCTTTTCAGCTTGCGCGCCGATAAGCGGATACTGCCCTATTTCGCGCAAATAAATCTGAATGGAATCGTGCGAAGAGCTGGACTCTTCGTGCCGTCCAACATACACGGGTTTTGCCGGAGCGGACTCGGTCAAATTGAGCATACCGCCGCCTTCCAGTACATCAACTCCCGCCTGATGCAGTTTTTCATATAGCGAGTCAAGAAAGAAAATATCTTCTTCTATATTCGGAAACTCGCGCAAAATCTCGTCGTATGTAACGAACCCGCGCTCTTTACCCTTCACAAGAAGCCGTTCAGCGCGCACGCCGCCGTCTTTGCGCTTTGCAGACAATTTTTTCGCCGGTAGGCGGCGCGCAATGGGTATATGTTTACGCACGGGATTGCGTGCTGTGCGGCGCGCAGGTTTCCTGCGCGCCGCCTTACCCTTCTTTACCTTACGAGGGTTTTTTGCCATGAAAACAAATGGTAGCACAGCATCACTTCTTCCACCACCGCCATTTGATAGATGGCATCTTCATTTTAAAACGAGGCAAACGGAAACGAGGGATGCGCGCGAGCTTGATGCTCGCGCCGTAAAATCCGCGAAGCATATCCTTCACTGCGCGCCGCGAACGCCGTACGAACGAAATATACCGACCCTTAGCGCGCCCAAGCCCCATTTCCAAATCGTCGCGAGCGTCGCTTATTGCCGTATGAATGTCGCTACGCTCCGCTTCGGAACGAAATGTCCCGTTACGCGAGCGCACATTAAATTCCGCGCGGAACACATCTCCTTTGTCGTGGTGCCTTGTCGTACGCCCTACTTCAATTTGCACTTTAAGCGTCGGCTCATTGAAATCCAACACTCCAGACAAGGAAGAAAACCGCCGTTCAAGAAATGTGCGCAGTTCCGGCGTCAGTTCTATATTCGTCGCTTTGATATTAAAAGATGTTGGTAACATCAGTAATCATTGTAACTTATTTTGTCGCTCGTTTGTAACGCCACACAAGCTCCGCCTGCGTTAAAACATACATTTTCATTTCCGCAAGCACTTTCTCCTTCGTACTTCCAACAGGAAGCGCAAGGACTCGGTTCAGCGCATAGACGCGGAATACATAACTATTTTCTCCTTTTGTAGGGCACGGACCGCCGTAGCCCACCGTACCCCACGAATTTTTACCAGCCCGCCCCACTGGCTCTTTGCCTTCAGGAATCTCTTTCACTGTCGGAGGAATGTTAAATACGAGCCAATGAACCCACCCGACTTTTGGAGTGTCAATGTCTTCCATTATTAAAACAAGCGACTGCGCTTCTTCCGGTACGCCAGAAATTGAGAGTGCCGGCGAAACACCGATTGAATCGCATGAATAGCGCGCGGGCATCGCGCTTCTGTTTACAAATGCAGAACTTGAAAGCGCGAGAGTTTGTCTTTTTGGGTTTGTTCCAATATTTGCAGACACAGCACCAATACCCGCGGTTTGTCTTGCGTTGAATGCTGTAATCTCTTTGCTAATCCAATCAGAAATTGACGAGCTCGTCGGGTTGAACGCGAGCAAAGAAAACAAAAGAGTAACTCCTAAAATAATCCCTCCGGCGAGTTCCATTTACTTCTTATAACACAAAAGACCTAAAAAGACAAATAAATTTTCTAAGCAATTCTAAGTAAAATAATTTCACGGCAACTGTATCGTACTCGTCGCATTGTTCCCGTCAAACACGACATTGACCGCCTTGGTAATTGTCGTCCCGCTCGGTGCGGACAATCCTGTATCGTTGTGTTCAAGGAGGATGTTTTCTAAGGAAATGGGTGATGCGTCATATGAGAGTCCAATATGCATATAGCGAATGGT
>MHSA01000017.1 GCA_001821135.1 Candidatus Taylorbacteria bacterium RIFCSPLOWO2_01_FULL_48_100
AAACCCTTATGCTCATACCGGTTATTCCAATAATAATGGCGGCTGTAATTTTAGTTGTACTCGCCCGTTCCGATATGTTTTCGCGAGGTGATCCCTTTCTGCCGCCCTATCTTCGAGTGATCGGACTCATACTTTTCGGGTTATGGATACTTTCCTTCTTCGTGGACAACCTTTTTCGATAGGAACCTTATCACATTCCCATTAAGAGGCTCTGCTAAGGAGAGGTCTAAAAATGAAAAAAATCCTATACTGGCTAACTGAAATATTTAAGAAAAGAAAACCTTCGGATACTGAGGAGGATTTTTTTCGTCCGATTTTGTTTCAATTTCCAAATCTTCTCAAAGATAGCGTCTCGTCGGAAGTGGATATAAATAATTGGGGAAAGGATTATCTTTCAAAAAACAAAAGTGTAGAAAAGTATATCTATGACACATGCGAAGCGTTGCAGATTTGTGGTATTTCCTACACCAAATATAAAAAGGAGTTGGGCGCTTATTCAGATAATGAACTAAACCAGAAAACAGGGAAAGTAGTTGGTAAAAACTTTGAGATAGAGGCTCGTCTCGCTTTGAGGCGTACGCTTGAATTGTTTGTAGAAAGTTGGCACTTTAAGGAAATTACCGTCGATAAAGAAAAAGTTTTTAGACATTTTTTCTTGATAAAAAATCTCAAAGCGTTCTATTCGAGAAAGAGTAATGTTGAGGAGTTTTGTGATTTTATATTGGATTTTGATACGAAGGCTATTTTAGAAATAAGAGCTGAGCTTGATGCTATTTCCGTTGGAAATGTTTTTTATCTTGCTAGTGGTAAGGATTTCAAAAAAGATACAGATGTAAAAGATTTGTCAAAATCGTTCTTTAAGCTTTTGAAAGAAGCAATGCCTAAAATGCCCGACGGACAAAGAGAGATGGTTGGTGGCTCATATCAGTTATACGCCGAAACTAGCGAAGTTGTGCACGGATATTCTGGTGGACTAACTTTTAACCTAAAAAATTATCACCAAGAAATTGATGGTCTTTATGCAAGAGTAGCTGTTCTTTCCTCAAGTATTTTGGAGCATCTAGCAATTATTGGTGATAATTATATTAGTAATAAGGATATAAAAGAAGCCATTAACGGTCTTAAAACGGTAGATTTTCCACAAAATTATTTGTTCAATATGGGAGATAAAGTTTTGGTGCTGAAACAGATAAAAGCCGAGATCGTAGAAGTCTCTACATCAAAATATGGATGCAAAAAGTACAAGGTTAAATATGAAAATAAGCAGAAGGATTGGAGTTGGTCATTTGAACGCGAATGGTTTCTGTTAAAGGAATTATCAAAGCTATCTGATATTTGATTCAAGGGAGCAATCCTTGCCGTTTTATGAATAGCGGGGATTTGTGCGCATGTTAAAACCTGCGGTTCAATTCCACCATGTGAGCCGCAAAAGTGAATTACGCGTCTCGCCTTTTTAATTCCTCTTTAAGTTCGCGGATGTAGCCGTTGTAGCGTTCTTTTTTGCGGATTCCTTCATCATGGAAACCGAGTTCCTTGCGTTCCTCTATAAAATCTAAGTTGGTAGTTTGTTCTGTAAGATCAAGAAAATATACGACGCGATAGCCGCCGCGTTTTCCTCTGTTGCTGTCCGGATTTGGAATGCCCGCTGCCCATGCTTCGTAGCGGTTTTTTGGCGAGCGGAATACGAGCTTTTGGCGAGAGATCTCAAACCGGCTCACGGTCGGAGCCCACAACTTAATCGCTTCGCGCACCGTCGTGGAAACTCCAACCCTTTCGCACATACGGACAAACTGTTCCCGTTCCACATAAACCCATGACATATACACAGTGAATTATTTGAATAAATCGATGTCGCGCGCATACGCATAGTCCACGACTTGATACGGTTTTGAATAAAACCACGGTGCTTCAAGGTGTGTCTGTGCAACAATCTTTTCTGTTGACCAATTGCCAAACTCGTCGCAAATCTGTTTGAGAAGTTTTTTTTGCTCGGAAGAGAAGACCGTCTCGTCAAATTGAGAGATGTCTTTCAGAGAAAAATTAATCATTTCAACATCATTGTGAGAGACCGCTTCCGTATCAATCGCGCCTTCGTTTCTCAATCCGGCAAGTATTTCGTCCACGCGTGAAGGAACAGGACCATACCCTTGATGGATGTACACATCACCAGTAACTGACTTTTTGTGGTCGCGAAAATATATAAAGTCAAGATAATACAAAAGCTTATTCAGCTTTGTCGCATGCAAGTATTTGTTGTTGCAATACTTGATAAAATACAAGATGGCGTTTTTATAGGAACGCTCATTAAGTTTTGGGCGCATAATTTCAACCATAGTATGTAGGAGTGATTATACCACAGTTGCGTAATGCAAACAGCAAGCAAAATAAACCGGCGGGCAAGGTTGTAGCACAAAAAACCGCTCCGACTATCGTGGGAGCGGCTGGACATCCGGAAGCGACGGTCCTGCTGCTTGCGCGAAGCGCACTTTTGAACGCAGAAGGAGCGTGCCGAGTAATGCGTCCGCAAGAGGTAGAACCACATTGAAGTTGCGGTTCATATACCTATGGTGCAACAAATGGTGCCCGTTGAGGCGGAAGAATATGCCAGAGCGTTCCACGAGCCGTTTGCGCGGCAAGTGCATACACCAGTGCAAGTACTCATACGCGCAATAGTATGCGGCGCACACGATACCGACAATCGTAACAACAGACCATCTACCAATGAGCAATCCTACAGGAATTGATGTAAGTGTTGTTGCGAAAATAAGCACTGGCCCATTCCACCACGCCATAGGAATCGTGCGCTTGTCCTCCTCGCGTTTTAGGTGATATGAGTCGTCCGCACGGAAAATGCGGTGATGTTTTTTTGCGTGCGCCTCAAACGGATAGGAAAATCCAAGGAACGGCTTATGCATCACAAACCGATGAAGCGACCATTCCACGAGTGAGACATAGATGATACTTAAAACTAGCGCGGTAATAAAAAACATACAATCCTTTTTGTTGAAGGTTAATTCTCAAAAAACCACTCTGTGGATTAGTATAACACCTCTGCATGATATAATATCCACATTATTCATTTACCAAATATTATGCAAGACGATTCACAAAAAGGCGGTGTTGGTATTTGGATACTCGTTGTTGTTATTATCGCAGTGGGGGCATTCTGGTTTTATCGGAGTCGCACGGTGGAAACAGTTCCAGAATCAGGAGTAGCGACAATAGTGGGCGAAGCCATTGTTATATACGACGCAAACGGATTTTCGCCGAACACGGTAACGATTAAAAAGGGCAAAACGGTTATTTTCCAAAACAAAACAGGCAAACCTGCATCGGTTGCATCAGGTCCGCACCCGACGCACACAAATTACCTTGAGTTTGATCAATACAAGACCGCGGAGCGCGGGCAAGATGAATTTCGTTTTGTGTTTGAAAAAGTCGGAGTTTGGAAATACCATGACCACCTGAACCCAACTATGACGGGAACGGTGGTAGTAACCGAGTAACAATATGGGTCGTATATCTTCTTTTCTGTTGCGCCTCGGGCTTGCGTTCGCTTTCCTCTACCCTGCTTATGGATTTTGGAAGAGTCCGACAGATTGGGTAGGGTATGTTCCGCAGTTTGTACAAACGAGCGGCATTCCGGAAGGAACGCTAATGCTTGTGCTTGCTGTATTCCACCTCGCCATTGCGCTTTGGATTCTCTCTGGCTGGCGCATTTTTATTCCGTCGCTTATTGCGACTGTTTTCCTGTTTTCCGTCGTCTATTTTAACTGGAATCAGATTGACATTCTCTTCCGAGACATCTCGCTTGCGCTCGCTTCGCTTGCGCTCGCATGGGACGCGCGGCGCGCCTAAATCCCAGCAAAACGAACGATAAAGTACAGCGCGCCGATGCCGATAACGGTGCTGATGGTCGTCCAGCGCATAGGATGTGCGTGATGACTCTCTGGTAATAGGTCGCTTGCGCCAATATATAAAAATGAGCCCGCAAAAAGCGCGAGAATAAGTCCTAATTGTTCTTCGCTGACCGAAAAGAAATATGCGACACTGATACCTGCGACTGGTGCAAGCGCGTCTATCAAAAGCCATCGGAACGCCAGCGCGCGGGTGCCCGCGTTTTTGAGAATCATACTGACCGTGTTGATGCCGTCCGAAAAATTGTGCGCGAGCACGGCGAGCGCAACGACAAGCCCAACCGAGGGCGACACCTTGAATGCAAGCCCGACGGCGAGCCCGTCAATAAAGCTGTGCGCCGACAAACTCCCAGCGCCGAACGCGCCGCGACGGCAATGCGCGGCACTCGCATCTTCGTCTGTATGTTCGTGCCCGCCGTGTCCGTGCAAGAAAAATAATCTGTCCAACAAAAGATAAAGCGTAAACCCAAGCGCAACAATTAAAAATACAAAAGACGGCTCGGTTCCCTCTCCGGCAAGTTCTACAGCTTCGGGCAGAAGGTCAAAAAACGCAACACCAATCACCGCGCCCGCGCTAAACCCGAGTATTAAATGCAATCGGTCTTTGAGCCGCATGGCAAACAACCCGCCGAGCATTGTTGCCGCAAAAGCCGCAAGAGCGATGAGGGTTAACACAGCAAGGAGTATAATGTATCCACAATGAACTTGCAATCGCTTATTGCGGACCATTTCCGCCTCACGGAGGCGGAGCGGAAAGGGTTGAAGAAACTCGGCATTGAGACGGCGGAAGATATGCTCAGCCACTTCCCCTCCCGCTACGGAAGCGTGTCGGAGATGCGTACGATTGCACACCTTGCGCAAGGTGAGAATTCAACTGTGTTCGGCAGAATTGCGAAGCTTGAAGCGCGAAAAGCGTTCCGCTCAAAAATGGCGCTCGGTACCGCAGAACTTGTTGACGACACTGGGAAAATAAAACTTATTTGGTTCAACCAACCCTATCTTGCAAAGATGATTCCAGAAGGTGTCTTAGTGCGCGTAGAGGGTAAGGTCTCGCAAAAAAGGAAAGCGAACGAATTTTATTTTTCCAACCCAAAAATTGAGCGAGTGGAAAAAATCCCAATGAGTGCAGAAGCATCGCTTTTTGGAACCGAGAGCGATGCACACCATCTCCATCCTGTTTATCCGGAAACGCGTGGCGTGTCCTCAAATTGGCTATTTCACGCGGTGCAGAAAATTATCAAAACGGGCGCGCTGGATTTTGTTAAAGACCAAATTCCTGCAGATATTCTCAAAAAATATTCTCTACCAAGCCGCAAGACAGCCCTCATTTGGATTCACGCACCGAAAAAAGAGGGTGATGCGCGCGCGGCGCGCAAGCGATTCGCTTTTGAGGAAGTGTTTTTGATTCAGCTCCAAAAACAAAAAGAAAAGAAGTTGTGGAAAAGCGAAAGCGCATTCGCAATAGAAAAAACGGACGCGCAGATTGCGAAGTTCACGGAGAGGTTCCCTTTCTCGCTCACACGCGCGCAGCAGCGCGCGATTGAAGCAATTTCTACCGACTTCCAAAAAGGTACGCCGATGGCGCGGCTTCTGGAGGGCGATGTCGGGAGCGGCAAGACCGCAGTTGCCGCCGCTACCGCATACGCAGTCGTCTCATCGCGCCCTGAAGGACAATCGTTCGGCAATCTGCAAGTTGCCTATTTATGCCCGACGGAAATACTAGCCAAACAACAATTTGAGAATTTTATTTCTTTTTTTTCGCACTTGCCGATTAACATCGGACTTATTACTTCTTCCGGCTGTCGAAAGTTTCCGTCAAAAGTAAATCCGCACGGCGCGACCGACATTTCGCGCGCACAACTTCTGAAGTGGGTCGGGAACGGCGAAATTCCAGTTCTCGTCGGCACGCATTCCTTAATACAAAAATCGGTAAAGTTTAAACACCTCGCGTACGCCATTATTGACGAACAACACAGGTTTGGAGTTAAACAAAGAAAGGCGCTCGTACATAAAGATAAGATAGTGCCACATTTGCTGTCTATGACCGCCACGCCAATTCCACGCACGCTTGCGCTCACCATATTCGGCGACCTAGACCTAACGCTCCTAGACGAAATGCCTCCGGGAAGAAAACCGGTTCATACCGAGATTGTGCTTCCGAACGAACGCGATGCTACTTACGAGAAAATTCGCCGCGAATTAAAAAACGGACGGCAATGCTATATCATCACTCCGCGCATTGACGAGCCCGACCCGGCAAAAGAATTTGCCGTACAGGCAAAGTCCGCGAAAGCAGAAGCGAAGCGGCTTAAAGAAAAAGTGTTCCAAGAATATGAGATTGCGGTGATGCACAGCAAGTTGAAGGATTCAGAAAAAGAAAGCACTATGGAAGATTTTAAAGACGGAAAAATACATATTCTCGTTTCAACATCCGTCGTTGAAGTTGGAGTAAATGTGCCGAACGCAACGCTCATTATCATTGAAGGCGCGGAGAGGTTCGGACTGGCTCAACTGCACCAACTGCGCGGGCGTGTCCTGCGAAGCGCACATCAAGCGCACTGTTTTGTGTTTACAGAATCAAAAGGAAGGGCGGTGGCCGAGCGCCTTGTGGCGCTCGGAAAAGCAAAAAACGGATTTGAGCTCGCGGAGTACGACTTAGAGCAACGCGGCGCGGGAGAGCTTAGCGGGCGCGAGCAATGGGGCGTTTCGGACATCGCAATGGAAGCGCTCCAAAACTTAAAGATGGTAGAAGCCGCGCGTGCCGAGGCGGCGCGCTTAATTTCCGAAGACGATACGCTCTCTCGCTACCCACTTCTCGCACAGCACCTCGCCGCGCGCGCTGAAGAAAAGATTCATTTTGAATAGTCGCTTGTTATTAAACGACCCAGCGCGCGCTGAGCCGTTTTTTCTTATGTGCTAATTCGCGCGAATTAGAAAATAAATTCTTAAACAAATCTCCACTCTCAAAGTAATTGGGTGATCGTTACGATTGAATGCCACTCTTCCACTTGCTTCCGTATCTGCTCCTCCGCGCTCGGAAGCGCGGAAAACGAGGCACGCGCGGATCGCCCAAGGCGAGCGCGCAGTTCGGCGTTTTCAATAATTCGCCTCATTGCGGCGACTAGCGCGTCTTCGTCGCCGATGGGAATTACAATCCCGTTTTCTCCGTTTTTTATAAACTCTCCCGCACACCCGACATCAGTCATAATAATCGGGAGACCGAAGCCAGCGGCTTCTGTTACCACAACTCCCCATCCTTCTGAATTAGAAGTAAGCAAAAACGCATCTGCGTTTTGATAGAAACGACTTGGTTCTTTTTGTGTTCCCTCAAAAATAACACGGCTGTGTTTAGGTAGATTTTCTCGCTCTGGTCCATCACCCACAATTACCAATTGCGCATTGGGAAAATCTCTCACAATTCGCGCGAACGCGCGGATTTGCATTTCAACATTTTTAACTGGCACCAAACGCCCCACAGTCAAAAAAGTAAAAATTACTCTCGTGTCTTTATTCTTTTCTATCGGCATACCAAGTTGCGTATAAACCGGAAGTACATACGCACGCGGAGAAATCTCGCGTCTTAATCTTTCACTAACAACCCTAATTTTATCCGCGCGGCGCAATACAAATCGTGCAAGCAATTTCCGTACGCCATACAATTTCTCAAACCCGTGCACCTGCACTTCAAGTGGTACACGAAATTTCTTTGCAAGCATATATGCAAGTAAGGCAAGATATGAAGTATCTTGAACCGTAATAAGGTCAAAATGCTTTTCCGCAAGAATCTTTCTTGCTTGTTTCCACAACTTAAAAAATTGCGCGGTCTTTCCGCCGCAATACATAAACGGAGTCAAAACGGCAATTTCACCCACCGCCGCGGAGAGCGAAGCGAGCCGTTTTTGTACCATAGAACCTTCTCGTAGTATCTCTTTGTCTAAACTAAAATTAAGAACGCGCATAAATATGTAAAATCTCGCTCGCAATCTCGTCCCACGAGTGAGCGAAAGAAAACGCGCGAATTTTGGCGGCTTGCGCCACATAATTTTGTTCATCTGCTAGCCACAAGATCTTCTCTGCAATATCGCGCTCGTCTTCCGGATTCACCCATACAGCAATATCTTTTAGCCGTTCATACAAACCCGTCTCGCGCGTCAAAATAAACGGTTTGCCGAACTGGATTGCTTCCAGAATGGTGTTTGGAGAAATATCGCCAAGCGACGCGATGATTACGGCATACGCAGATTGAATATCTAAAAGAAACTTCCCGCGGCTTCCGGTTTCCAACTGCAATCTGATTGATGTATCTTGTTTTTGCGCTTCGGCAAATGCACTCTTTACTCGCGCTAAGTTTTTCCACAGGAGCGGTCTCGTCCCCCCCACAAATACTTTTTCTTTTCTTATTCTGATGTTCTCAAGAATATCAGAATATACACTATGTTCGCGACTGCCGTAATAATTTTCAATGACAGAACATTTCTCCAAATCAAGACGGTACGGCTGGGAAAAAATGTCGCGTTGCCACTCGGTGCTGAACACAACAGAAGAAGCATTACGCAACGCCCAGCCGACAAGTCGGAAAATCAGCCGTTCTTTTGTATTTAATTTTTGTAGCCGCGTCTGGTAAAAATGGCGTAATAAAACCAAGTCGCCCGTTCGTTCCACATACTGCTCCCACAAAAAGTCGCCGCCGGTGCGAATTATTGTCTTTTTTCGCAAAATCTTCCCAACCGCAACCGCCGGCACCGCCGCGCTGAAAGTGTCGGGGATGAAAATGAAATCCGCGCGAAGCGCGCGGAAAAATGCGGCACAAAAATATGCAAGATGGCGGATGCCGGACGGAAACGCGCGAAACGCGCTGAAACTGCATACGGACACGGAGTGTCCAGCGCGTTCCCACGCCAGCGCGGTTTCTCGCGCATACTGCGCCGGTCCGCCAATATCGGGCGGATAGATTCCTGTTGCAACAATTATGCGCATTGGTATAATGATAACATTATGACTACCTCAAACATTGCCGGGGCAATAGACGCCCTTAAGCGCGAAATAGATAAAGAGCGAGGGGAACTTGATAAAGTAGAGCGGGAACTTGCAACGCACCAGTCAGAAGTGCGCAAACTGGAAGATGCGCGCAATAAGATCCGCGCCGAGCACAGCAATCACGAGCGTGAACTATCTAAACTGCAAACAGAACTTCAGTCGCTTTCTGATAAACACTAAATATTGTTAAATATTCCACGCATTTTTGATGCGATGATATCCCAATCGTAGTGTTCTGCGACCATGCGACGCGCGCTAGCGATGATTGCTTCGCGGAGCGCGGGTTGTTCGTCTAAAAGCAGAACGGCATCCGCAATGCTTTTCGGGTCATTCATTCCGCAAAACAAGCCGGTTTCTTTTTCTTTTAGAAAATCCGGAATGCCGCCGATGGGCGTTGCGATAACGGGAAGCCCCGCCGCCATTGCTTCAATAAACGAATTGCCCATTCCCTCCGAAAGCGACGGGCGGCAGAAAATATCGCTCGCCCATAGATATTGCGGAAGTTGGGCGTGAGGCACTTCGCCTATGAACTGCACACGGTTTTGTAGCGTGTAGCGTGTAGCATGTAACTCCAGAGAAGACCGAAGATTACCGGAACCAACAATCAAAAGCTTAAAATGCGCGGGTAGATACCGCATCGCTTCTATCAAATCCCATACTCCATTCTTCTCCACGAGCCGAGAAACCGTAATAATTGTTTTTTCTACACTTTTGGTTTTTGTATTTTGATTTCTGAATCTTTCTATATCTACTCCATTTGGTACAAGCGACACATTTCGCGCGCCCATTTTCTTTGCCCACTCTGCTAGATAATTGCTGATAGCGGTAACGGCATTCGCGCGCGCAAAAATCATTCTGAAAAATGGATAGAGAATACCAACTTTGCGCATAATATAAGGAATCGGGTCGCCCTCTTGGAGCGTCAAGATAAACGGAATGCGCGGGTGAAAAAGCTTAAAAAAGAGCGCGGCAAAGCCCGCGCGGTTCGCCATAATTGCCCACACCGCGTCGTAACGATTCTTGCGGTAGAGCGCGGCGGCTTTCAGTGCCGCGCGAAACGGAAAGAGAAATTTACCGCCACCAACGCGATGCACAGATACGGCGCCGGTTTGTTCTTCGCGCGGGTGTTTGCGCGAAAAACGGAGTGTGAGCATATCAAAAGAAAAGTCCGGTGCGAGCCGTTCTGTTAACTCTTTTACCGCAATCTCCGCGCCGCCAATAAGCGGCTCGTATGCGAGTGAGAAGATTAATATCTTTTTCATACTATTTGTATTTCATTCGCTAACTTTTCCGCATCGCTCCTCGCGTCTTTCTGAACCGGCTTGAAGCGGAATGCAACGAGCGCCGCCGTTCCTGCTCCGCCCGCGCCGAGGACTCCGAGCATCCATTTCCAAATTGTTGAGCCGTTTTCTGAAGAAATAATAATGGCGGCGGGAGTGGTTGTCGCAATGATATTTTCTGCATCCTGCCATTTTTTAAGGGGAGGTGCTGAGCCTGCCTGCGCAGGCAGGTCCGCGAGGCGGAGGGGTGGTTTTTGGGTTGTTTCTATTTTATCAAGTGGGGAAGGCGGGAGCGGCACCACATACTCCGCCGCCACTGTACCATTTGGAAACAAAAGCCGCGCGTCATTTTCCGAAACCGAAAACTTGAGTGCGTCTGCCGGAAACGCGACTTTTGCGCGCGGCAAAAGAATTGTCTTGTTAGGTATAGTGAACAGCGCGCCGCCACTCGCGATACCCCAGCCCGACACATCAAGTTCCGTAGTATTTTTATTCTCTATCTCAATAAATCCCTGCGTACTACCCGCGACTCGCGCGATGCGCACATCCGGCTTTATTGCCTGCACGACGAGACGCGCGCTGCCGGCAAGACCAGCCGACGAGGCATCTGCAATAACCGCGTATGTGCCAGGTATGTTGTATCCGTAGCGCACCGATATGCCTTCTTTGAACATACCGTTGCCGAAGCTCCATACCACGCGCGCGTTCGGAATCGGTTCTTTTTTGACTCCAAAAACCGTCGCGGAAAAGGTGGCGTCCGCGCCAACAGTTGCGATGTTCGGTCCTGATATTTTTACCAAAAGAGACGGGACTGGCTCGCTCGGTGCATTCTGATTTGTGGGAGTGTATGCAGATTCTGAAACAATTGTTGGCGATGAAGATGTTGAGTTGTTTTCAGACGATGCAGATACTGTTCCGACGATAATATCTTGTGTTGCCGTCCAACCAGTTGGCCATTCGGAGACCGGCCAATTTGCGCACGAGCGTTCTTCTGATTCCGGTTTTAAAACAAGACGCACAATTAGCGTATGCGTCCCTGCCGTAGCACCTTTGTAATAAAAATTCCGATTTGCGGAACTCTTATTCATCGTCAAGACCGATACAGCGCTCCAACTGGACGCGCTGGAGGAAAACTCCCCGCTTGCGGAAAATGAGAGCGACACGCAACCCGTCGTCTGCAACTTAAATACGGTACCGTTCCCATCTTGCGTTTGAATCGTTATTTGCTCAGACACGACCCCCGTCGCAATTGTTTGCGTGGAGGATGTGAACGCTACTTGCGCCGGAGCCGTTTGGGCGAAAACAAGTGCAGGAAAAAATAATAAACCGAATATGGTTTTCATAGATTACGGTGTACGCGGCTCCGGAGGTAATCCATCCTTGAGCACGCGCTCTACTTCCTCCGGTGATACCGTGTCATTTTTCGCTTCCGCATTTGCGATGGGCTTTTCGCTTGGAGCAGATGCCGAGGAAAGCGCCTCTTTAAGCGCATCGCGAAGCGCGGTCGCCCCGCTCCCTTGTCCTATTCCCGCCGCGCGCGGCGCGCCTTTTTGTTCAAGCGTTTTTATGGGAACGGGCTGTTGCGGTTGCGCTTTCCACTCCTGTTTGCGCTCCTGCCAATACCCTTGCCGGCGCGGCTCGCTGGAGTGTGGCGGTGGCGGTGGCGGTGGCACAAAGTCGTTTCTTTGCGGCGGCGCCTCCATGCGCCGCGACCGCTCCGACATAGGCGCGATGGTTGGTATGTGCCACGCTTTTATCTTTTCTTCTACTTCGCTGCGCCCGAAAGCAAATTGCTTACGCGAAACCGCGATAACTTCTTCCTTAAAGCTCACCTTGTCGCGCTCAATCGGCGCAAGCGTGGTTGCCGAAAATGGCGGCGAGGAAATGCCGTCAATCATAAGTTTGAGATACACTTGAAAAATTCCTAGGTTCACTAGGTCTTCCACCATAAATTGCGGTGCAAATTCTTTTTCTAGAAACTCCGCATCGCGCGCGCCGACACGGAATGTTGCCATCGTGCCTATGTTGCCAAACACCGCCGCAACGACCTCTTCCTCCATCTGCTCAATGTATTGGTGCGCAATCGTGAGCGCGAGCTTGTATTTGCGCGCTTCCGACAAAATATCGGAAAAACTTTTATTCGCAAATGATTGAAACTCGTCCACATACAGATAAAACGGCGCGAGCTTCTTCGCCTCCTGCTCCTGCACATCCGCGCGCGACATCGCCGCGAGATACATTTTAGTAACGAACATACTGCCGAGCAGTTTCGCATTACCTTCGCCAACAAGCCCTTTGGAGAGATTTACAATCACAATCTTTCGCGTATCCATCATTTTCCGAAAATCAAAACTGGATTTCTCCTGCCCGATGATGTTGCGGATGAGCGGGTTAGATGTGAATTGCCCAATTTTATTTTGAATGGCAGGGATGGCTTCTGCGGCAAACCGTTCTGTGTATCCTGCGTATTCTTTTGTCCAGTATGTTTTAACTGACGGATCGGTAATACTGGCGATGACTTTGTTACGGTATTCCTTTTCTGCCAGCATTCTGTTTACTCCAAGTAGTGTTGCTCCTGGATACTCAAGAAGCGCCAAGATGGTGTTTTGCAATATATACTGCATTCTGTCGGAGAAACTTTCCTCGCCGAAAAGTTTTCTGAAAGCGCTCATCAGTCCGCTGACAACGAGATGCCTTTTCTCCGGACCGATGTCCTCCATAATGTTGAACGCAACCGGAAAATCCATATCAAACGGCGCGAAGTACAGTACATCGTTCACGCGCTCTTTCGGTATATAATCCAAAAGCAGTTCTGCGGTTTTGCCGTGAGGGTCTATGAACGCCATACCTTCACCCGCGCGTATGTCTTGAATCGCCATATTTTCCAGCACGGTTGACTTCCCCATGCCGGTCTTACCGATTATGTACATATGACGCGAGCGGTCTTTTTCTTTAATGCCGAACGGCACGCGCTTGCCGCGCGCGTCCGTTTGCGCAAAGTAGGTAATCCGTTCTCCAGAGGACATAGTGCATATAGTATAGCAAAGAAAAAAGCCCCTCGCGTGTACCGCGCGAGGGGCTTATGGTCAGCGCATCGACACCCGCATCTGTGCAGGTGCGCGGTGAGCAGGTTGGGCAAATCGAGGCGGTGGCGGAGTTGGTTTTTGCGTACGCAACATTAGAACATCTTCCACAGACATACAGTGCCTTTGGATTCCTTTCATTTCCGCTTCTGTGATTTCCACCCTTCCAGATGGACCGTTCACAAACCATCGTGCTGCTGACATAGGTTTTCTTACCGACATTAAACCACCGATTTGAGGAGCGTAGCGAAGGTACTACCCCGTGCCTTCATCCTCTAGCGAGAAAGTGTACTCCTTCCTTTTATTCTGTCAACAACGCATCTTGTGTATATCTGTTTGATGGGTCCCACAACATCCAACTCGTAAATCCAGCATCATAGACGGCTTGCATCTCTGCGCGTACCATCTCGGCGGTGTAGATTGCGCCCAAATCAAAGTCCTGCAGCCAGGGCCTGATTTTCTCCGGCGTTGTGGACGCGCGGTCCCACGCGCGGTCAAGCGAATACTTAATGACGCGATACGGCTCCGCCGCCGGGTTCTGCATACCGAGAAAGTTGGTCGGGTAGTGCGACGGGTACACCATCGGTGCTACGAAATCAAAATGTGCTAATGCAACTTCCAATACTTGTCCGATATTTAAGTCATCTTTATTGGTTGTCGTCATACCAAAGAGGTCTGCGGAAAGTATTACGCCGATTGGTTTGAGTTCTTGCACAAGAAAAGAAAAGAATTCACCGAGTACTTCGCTTTTTATGCGCCCGTCACTCCATGAATACGCAATGTCATTCATATCGCCATCGGATGGAAAGCGCACATAATCAAAGTTTAATTCGTCAAAACCAATTGCATATGCGTTCTTTGCGAGCGCGACAGTGTATTCCCACGCCTCGCGCGCGCCAGGGTCAATCCACGACAACCCTTTGCGGTCCAGCCACACTGCGCCGTCCGACTCGCGCAGAACTGCCCAATCGGGCCGATATTCCACAAGTTTCGGGTCCTGAAAAACAGAAATGCGCCCGATAACATAGATGCCCTTCTGGTGTAATTCTTCAAGAAATGCGCGAATGTCGGGAATACGATTCTCAGACGCGCCGACAGATGTAAGAAGCGAATCATCTACGGTAAACGAAATTGTCCCGCTATAATCCTTTATGTCTATAACAACCGCATTTATTTCCGTTTTTTCGGCGAGCGATATGAGCTCATCGCGCCGCGCCTTGTTGCCCGCTACATAGCTCGTCATATAGATTGCCTTTAGCGGCTGAGGCATTTTGAGATGTTGAACTTGGTGCGGCGCGGCGGGAGTTACATCGGCGGCGGAGACAGCAGCGCGCGCGTCGTATTCAACGCGAGCACGGCTCCATGCAAATGCTCCAGCGCCAAACGCAAGAGCAACGCACACGACCACTGCCGCACCGAACCAAAACCGTGCGGTTACTTTTTTCTTTTCTGCGTTCATATGTTAAAAAAGCCGGCTCTCCTGCTCGCCCGCGCGCTTCGCGCGCCTATACTCCTTATACGCGCCAACGAAAAGACTGAGCGCAAGCACAAACTGCGCGGAGGTCTTCCATGATGTCGGGATGCCGAGAAGCGGCAGAACCGCAAACGCGACGCTGGCGAAAAACACAGTGCGTACGAATGACATAAGAGGAAGTATAACACAAACATACCTTTTTGTGATATGCTGTCGCATGGACTTTGAGAAAGGATTAAAAATGAAAGACAAAAAAGAAGAATTTGTTCCGCTTGTTAAGATAGCAAACCGTGATAACTATGTGGAAAATTATGGTATAAGCGTTGCAAATGGTTCTTTTGGTGGTGGTCGAGTAACCCGTATAGACGAAAATCACGATACTCTTGATGTTCACTTCTCACCATATGCTTCACTCATCCAAGGAGAAGTAAGAGGACGAATGCACTGTAAAATGTCTTTTGAAAAAGATAGGGATGCTGATAGACCCCCGCTCACCGTTAACACACAACCAATAGAATGCCTTGTTGTGGAAGATGGACCAGAATCGTATTTGATTCTTTACCCAAGACCTGAAAAAGTCATCAAGAAATTCCGTGTCATGAAGGATGAGGATTACTGCATATAATGTTCTCATCCAAACTCCTATCGTTGTTTGCGGTGGGAGTATTTTTTACACAGAAACAATCACTACAAACTCGCCTCTTACTTTCTCTGGATTATTTCTAAAATATTCCAGAACCTCTAGCACAGTGCCACGCACAACTTCCTCGTGTATTTTTGTTAGTTCGCGGCAAATAGTTATTTGTTTTTTCGGTGCGTGTTTTAGAAGCGATTCCAGCGCCTTCAGAATCCTATGCGGCGATTCGTAAAAAACAACCGTTCTTTTTTCTTCTGCGATTTCCTTGAATAAGGTTTCCCTTCCTTTTTTGTGCGGCAAGAATCCTAAAAACAAAAATGAATCCGCGGAAACGCCAGCGACCGACAATGCGGCAGTTAAAGCACTTGGTCCTGGTTTTGATTCAATTTTTACATCCAGTAAAACTTCACGGACTTTTTGTACAAGCATTGAACACGGGTCAGAAATCCCCGGCGTTCCAGCGTCCGTTACCAGTGCAATATTCTTCCCGTCTTGTAATAATTTAATAACATATTCTGCGCTCGCGCCACTTTTTTGTTCATTGTATGCGAGCAGTTGTTTATCTTTTATTTCATATTTTTCAAGCAGCCGCTTCGTCACACGCGTGTCTTCACACAAAATCACATATGCTTCGCGCAAAACGCGCAGCGCTCGCAGTGTGATGTCTTCCAAGTTCCCTATCGGAGTTCCTACAATATATAAGATGGACATATGTTTATTTGGCGACGAGAATATCCGCGACTCTGTTTGTTTCGCCAGCGCCGAGCGTGATGATAATGCTGTCGCTGTATGATAGTTTCTCGGCGAGCGCGGCGGCTTCGACAAATGTGGCGACTAAGTGTGCATCTTTGCCGTTCTTTTTTATTTCTTCTGCAACCATTTGTGAATTGATGTCGCCCGGGTCTTTTTCGCGTGCGGGATAAATTGGAAGGAGAATTACGGCATCCGCGCGCGCAAAGCATTTTCCAAAATCCTTCAAGTGGTCTTTTGTACGCGAATAAAGATGTGGCTGGAATACGACGGTAATCTTTTGCGTCGGAAATAATTCGCGCGCGCCTTGCAATGTTGCTTCAATCTCATGCGGGTGATGCCCATAATCGTCGTACACAAGAGCGTCATTTTTTGCTTTTCCTCTATATTCAAACCTGCGCCAGGTACCGGAAAAATCTGCTAGCGCTTTCAGCGCAACAGTTTCATCAATCCTTAACGCGCGAGCGACAGCGAGCGCGGCTTTTGCGTTTGAGATATTGTGCTTGCCCGGAATCTTCAACTTAAAATCATTCGGTAAAGAAAATGCTTCAAAATTATCTATAACTACGCCGTCTTTCGGCACTTTTTCAGCAAGTGCTGCAAATGCGTTCTTAATGTCATCTAAATCTTTGTAGTAATCCAAATGGTCGGCATCAATGTTCGTAACGACCAAAATCTTTGGAGACAGATTCAGAAATGAACGACGATACTCGCACGCTTCCACCACCAAATATTTACTCTTGCCGGCAATAAAATTAGTGCGTTCACCTTTCGCATCAATCAGAAAACTACCGACAATAACTGTTGGGTCTAATCCTGCATCCATCAAGATTCTCGCAATCATCGCAGTCGTGGTCGTCTTACCGTGCGTCCCCGATACGGCAATCGTATATTTTTCTTTGGAAATAATACCGAGTGCTTCTGGGTAAGAGAGCATCGGAATTTCGCGCCGCTTCGCTTCCGCAAACTCGGGATTTTCTGGCGGAACTGCAATCGTATAAATTACCAATTCGCAATCGGCTGGAACATTCTCGGCGCGCTGATTGTAGGCAATCAGCGCGCCTAATCTTTCCAATTCTTTTGTCACTTCATTTTCTGCAATGTCAGACCCGCTCACACGCTTCCCTTCTAACAAAAACATCCGCGCGATAGCCGAAATCCCGATGCCACCAATGCCGATAAAGTGAGCCGTCTTTATTTTTGAGAAATTCGGAATCATTTTAGTTCTTTAACCAATGCTACAAACTGCTCGCCCCTATCATACTCATTTTTGAACCATTTGCCGAATGAGGCGAAGGCGGGTGAGAAGAGTACAATATCGCCTTTCTTTGATATTTTCATTGCTTCTTCCACACATTCTTTCAGAGTTTCTTTTTCCGTAAAATCCGCCAATTCTTTTTTCAGTTTTTCAGTACCACTCTCTTTGAGTAAAATTATTGCTTTGCAATGGTTCGGGATTTCCGCGACTAATTTGGACATATCCAACCCTTTGTCTGTGCCGCCCATGATGAGAATAATATTTTTACCGAGCGCGCGGAGCGCGGCGATGGTCGCATCCGGTGTTGTCGCATTATTGTCGTTATATATTTTCACGCCGCGCACCGTCCGCAAGTATTCCAAACGGTTCGGAAGCCCGCCGAAGTTCTCCACGGCTTTTTTGATAATCAAATCTGAAACGCCAAGCGCGCGCGCCGCGGCAACCGCGCACGCAATATTTTCGCGATTATGCTCACCTAGCAGTTTTATTTTCCAATTCTTGGAAATGTCTGCGGCACGCGCAACACTGAAGCGGCTGTGCCCAGGCACACGCGCTTTGCGCGTGTGCTGCAGGGCTTGCTCCCCAACGACAAGCACATCACCCTTTTTCTGATACTTGAAAATCGCGGCTTTGTCGTCAAAATATTTTTCTTTATCGCCTTTATAATAGGTTAAATGGTCATTAAGAAAAGTCGTGAACATTGCAATCTGTGGCGAGATTTTTGCCTCATGAAAACCCTGCAACTGCCATGAATCCAGTTCCAAAACTATAATATCACCCGCCTTTACTTTTTTAAGTAACGGTAGAGTTGCTTCTGGCACAAGGTTGCCGCCTTTATAAACCTTTTTACCACTTGCTTTTAAGATTTCGTAAATCAAAGCAGTGGTGGTGGATTTTCCACGGGTACCGGTAACTCCAACAATAGTTACGCCATTAGGCGCGAGTTTTGCAAACAAAGAAGCATCCATCTCAATCGGGATTTTGTTTCTTCTTGCTTCCGCAATATACGGAGAATCAAGCGGTACTCCCGCCGCTTTCAGAATAAAATCTCTGTTTCTAAAATCATCCATCTTGTGCCTGCCGAGTGTGTAACGGATATTCTTTCCGCCTGAGGCGGATCCGCCTTTGGCGGAAGACTTTTTAATTCTCGCCAAAGACAGCGCAAGCACTTTTGCTCCGCGCAAATCAGTTATCGTAAGTTCAGCTCCGCATTCAGCAAGAAAAATCGCGTCGCCAACGCCGCGCCCTAAAAGTCCTAAACCCATAAGCGTTACCTTTTTGCCTCTAAAAGATTGCTTCCAGTCCATAAGAAATCACAGTAGCAAAAAAGCGGGAAAATAGAAAACCCCCTCACTTGTCTGACAAGTGAGGGGGTCGCGGTTGCAAACAGATTATGCTGCAACCAACTGTCCTGGCCGCATGGTCTTGGTGCCGGCGCGGCGACCGCTCGCGGAACGCGCGAGTTCTTCCAGCTCGCGAGCCAACTCGTCCTCGGAATCGCCATTACCGCGGTTGTCGACGGATTCGGCTTTGGCAACCGCAGGAGCCGGAGTCGGTGCAACCGTAACGGGTCTCGGATTGACCGCCACCACAGCCGGCGATTCGGCCAACGGGGAAATTTTGATTTCTCCGTTGTACTCCACCAGATACCTCTGGTGAAGCGCGCTACCAGTGCCGCCAGCAGTGACGACAAACGCCGCGCCAAGATAGACATCCAACAAGGTGTCTACCGATTTGGCATTCGTCTTGTTGATGGTATCTCCATACCCGACTCGTACCGCATTTCCCTTTTGGAGCATCACAGCACCAGAAGGTCCTGACTGCTCTCCCGCTTCGGTTATCACCCGAACCAGCACGCGCTGGCTCTCGTGTTCCGATTTTGCAAGCAGGAAACTACCCTGCCTGCACCGATTAGGAACGGGGTGGCAATCCTTCACGGCTTCACCGCGTCCATTGGGCGTCACCAGCGGCGGATTCCCAACCATCAGTGGGACCTCCCACAATTTGCCAGCCGGCGATCCGAGCGACACAACCATGTAGTCCAGGATGTGGCCGTAGCCAACCTGAATGCCGTTAGTGACAACGGGCACCCGCTTGGTGCCGCCGGGTTTCTGTTGGACGAACCGAATTGTATATGTCTTCACAACTTTCCTTTCAAAAAACAGGGTTAAAGCGTTGTGCTTTCCTTATTGGAATCCAAGAAATGGACCAACCCTATCTACCTAGTAGTATAGCAGATATAGGTTTATTTGTCAATGGGCGAGGAGGGACTTGAACCCTCACGACCTTGCGGCCACAGCGCCCTGAACGCTGCGTGTCTGCCAGTTCCACCACTCGCCCATTCAACCAAATGCGCGCACTAGGATTCGAACCTAGGACCCCATCAGTATCAGTGATGTGCTCTACCAACTGAGCTATGCGCGCGCGTATTGACTATATCAGAAAATATAAAAACAAAAAAGCACTCGTTTTGCGAGTGCTTTTTTGTTCATCCTCCTTTTTGTTCCGTTCTTACCAAAGCATTCCGCGAAGCGGAAGTGCTTTTGGGTTTTTTTGCCGGTCTTCCCCGGCTTCCATTCCGTTTAAGGTTTCGGAAAAACCCATCCGCCTAAGGCGGAAGATCGACCTGTCAGTCCTTCATACATGAAAAATCAAATATGAAAAACGATTTTCACCTTGAATGATTCCACGAGCAGCTTCCGCTACCCGTGCCTTGTTACGACTTGGTTTTTGTCACCGAGCTTGCCTTAGGACCGCTCTAGGCGGCATTTCGGGCATTCCCGGCTCCCCTAACCTGACGGGCGGTGAGTACAAGACTTGAGAACGTATTCACCGCGGTTTGCTGACCCGCGATTAC
>MHSA01000018.1 GCA_001821135.1 Candidatus Taylorbacteria bacterium RIFCSPLOWO2_01_FULL_48_100
GGATGGTGTTGTTGCTCACAGTGGATGAAGCGTTCTGGAGGAAGAGTCCGTACACCTTGCTGTACTCAATGGTGTTGTTGGAGATTGTGGGAGATGAGTTGTTGAAGTCGCCTCCGTAGGTGTCGTCTCTGTAACCGGTGAATGTAATGTTGTTGTTTGTTGTTCCATTGGCGGTGAGTGTTCCGTTTACTTGAATACCTACATTATTGAGAAATTTGATTGTTGTGCCGGGTTCTACTGTGAGTGTTGCGCCTGCGCTAATCGTGAACCATACGCTGTCTATTTAGCGGGATGTACGGCGCGCCGTCGTCTGCGTAGAGCGTCCAGCCAGAAAGCGAGATGCTGTTCCCTGTTTTGTTGTACAACTCTACCCATTCGTCGCTCCTAGAGGTCTCGGTGCCGAAGTAGGAGAGTTCGTTGAGGACCACAGGATTCGCTTGGACAACAATCGTTTGCGTTGTTGTTGCCGAAGTGTTTCCTGTTGTATCAACTCCCGAAATAGAAATAGTGTGCGTACCCGAGGAAAATGAAAGAGCGGTTGTTGTTGCGGAAGTAGTAGAAAAAACGCCATCTACGGAGAGATTAAAATATGAAAAATCGCTGTCGCCAGAGCTCATAAGTGCGTAGAGCGAGGAACTCGAAAGCAAAAGGCACCCATCGGATGAAAGTGAACCGTCACATTCTGGAACGGACAGCGCTACAGCGGGTGGAGTTGTGTCCGACGGCTGGGATGGTTCGGAAGAACTGGATGAACTGCCCGACGAAGACGACGAGCCACCGCCACCAGCGCCAAAACCCGGATTCACTGGAACTGGAATCGGGTCATAAATCGGGTTGCCAGTCGGCTGTGGTTGCGGTTGATGTGTCGACGCGAGAGAATCCGATATTCTGATATTCTCAAGAATATCAGAGTATGACAGTTCTGTTGGTTTTGGAACCGGCTCTGATGTTCCAACATTCCTAGGAATGTAGGAAGGTTCAGGTAATTCCACTGGTGTGTGTGGAACAAAAATATCTTCTGTTTGTGTTTTAAGTGTTGTTGTAAGTTCGCTGATAGTCGTATAAATAGGAAGCGGCGGTGGCGTAATGTTCTCAATGACCAATGGTTCGCTGTCCAACGCGCTTCCGACCGCAGCAGACACCGTGTTTGCAAGCCCGCCGAACGCTTTTTGTAAATCAACAGGAAGAAGCGTCACTGCTGTTATGACAGCGACAGTCCCGACACTAACGCCAAAAATGAGCACCTTCATTTCGACATCACCATAGCACCATTACCCCACAAAAACAATGAAGGTGTCCACCGTTTATACACACGATATGCACTTACGGCTGGACGGATGCAGTGCGAGCGGTTTCGGGCGAGCCCTCTCTTTTTACTTCAATTTCATAGTAGCCGACGGCGACAATCATACCGAAGCTTACAACGACAATCGCCGCAAACCCACCCAGAAACCGCCAAAAAGATGAATGAAGAAGCAACCGCATCATTTGTCAAATATTATAACATAATAATACACAGGGACACCCAATGTCTAAATTGACGACATCGGGTGTCTACGAGAATTTTTATACATTCGCCACACGAGACCAGCGAAAATGGCGGCGATTAGTACGATGATGAGAATTACGGAGCGGGACGGAATACTTGATTCCGCGATTGCTGCCGATTGGGTTGATGTTGCTGAAGTCGTTGCGAACGGCGCGCCTTCGCCGATGTCAGTGGTGAGTTCAGCATCAAGTGTCTTCTCTATCGCAGGCGCGCGCGCCGCGGGCGCGGCAACCGTAATTGCCGCAGTGCTTACGCTCGCGAGTGCGTTGATATTTTGCGAGTTGAGCATAAACGACTCGTTTGCAACCGACACGGTCGCCGCGCCCGCGCGTTTTGCGCGAAACACCACCGTTCCAAACTCGCGAGTTCCCGTAAAACCACCGGGTAACCCAGCGGTTTTTATAACTGTCCCGTTTTCCATACTGTCAAAGCCCGATTGTGTAAGTGAAAACCATGACTCCGCGAATGTAAAAGAAATCGGCTCTACAATGTCTTGCTGGTACGCGAGCGCAGCTTTTACTGTAACAATCTTTTCCGCGCCCGCATCCGCGCTCACCGCAAGAGAGAATGTTTGCCCTTCTTCAATGGAAACAGAAGCCGGAGAAAAATTAACAGTCGCGGCATATAACACTATTGGGGAAAATAGTATAAATATAGAAATTAAATATTTTTTCATCCCGTTAGAAGCAGGAAACGCTTCGCATTTTTGTTTAAACATTCTTGCTGTATAAGTTAGTTGATAACACTTTATATATAATATATTTGGTCATCGCGTTTCCGTAGCGAAGCGGCTTCTAACGGGATTCAATTTTTATTTCCAATTCGCCATAAGCATATTAAAATCCAACACATCAATCGCGCCATCACGATTCAAGTCAATGGACGAATAAAATGGTCCCGACTGCCCTGCGCCCCACGCCGCGAAGAGCAGATTAAAATCAAGAATATCCACGCGCGCATCTCCATTTATATCGCCCACCAATGCGACGCCCGCGCCGCCGACCGGTCCGTTGCCGCCTGGATTTGCAGGCGCGTTTGCGCTCTCCGCATCCAATCCCGCAAAAGAAGTGAAGTGGTAGGTATGTATTTTTGTATCAGTTCCGTCCGAAATATAGCACTCACCGGGGAAAACCGGCGCGGACGGCGCATCATATGAGCCGGCGCATTGGTTTGCAATCTGCACCCAAACCGTTGAGCTTGCAGATTTGTACCCAACCGCTCCAACAACACCGGAAAGAATGATGGAAACAGGTTGGTCAAACAAAAGCGTCTCGGTCTCCGAGCCGACTTCAATAATCGTTCCGCCGAGCGAAAATCCTGTTGGAGCCGCACCTGAACGCGCCGCCGCGCGCGGCGGCGCTATGGTTCCGTTCCACCCCGACGGCGCGAGCACTGTCGCGCCGTCGGGAATTGACACATTCGCGGAAGAAAAATCCTGATTGGAAAGAAGCATCGGCTCTCCAGAAACGCCCGACTGAATTGCAACCGCTTTTTCCACCGACATAGATTGTCCTCCGACCATAACCGGCGCGGATAGATTAACTGCCGAGAGATTACCGCTCGTAAAAGATGCGAGTGTCTTTGTATTCCCGCCAATCACAATCTGCCCCGCGCTGGTCGTGCTGACCGAAGACGATATGTCAAGCACGGTTGCGTTTCCGAGTCGCAGAGAAGTTGTTTGATTTGGAAACGATGCCGCGCCGGCGCTTGCGGTAGAAAGGGTGGCGTTTTCAGAGCCGGCGTCAAAAATAGAGAGTAGATATTCAAAGGAAGAAATGGCGGATTCGGTATTTTGCGGATAACACGCGATTGCTTTTATCATTTGCGTTTTCTTTACAGAAATCGGCGCGGAATATACGGAGCCGCTTGAACAGGTTGGCGCAGTTCCGTCTTGTGTATAGTGAATACTTGACGCGCTAGCCGCCGAAAGCGCAACGCTTTGCACAGCACTGTATGTTCCAGCAACCGGCGCGGCAGAAGGCGTGAACGCCACAAAGTTATTTTCCACTGCGACACAGCCAGTGCTTGTCGCCGAAGTTCCTAGGGTGCAGAGTATTTCGGAAGCGGATGCAACGGAAAAGATAATCAGGTGCGCCGCCGCAATTACTACTGTTAGAAAAAACTTATTCATAACTAGTTGACGATAGTAATATCTAATGTACCGGAAATACCAGAGCCGTCCGTAGCAGTCGCTCGTACACGCATATTCCCAGAATCAACGGGCGTCAATAGACCGCTTGCACTTATCGTACCTCCACCATCAAGATTGAGCGCAAATTGCCCGCCTGGACAATTATTCGCAACATTGTCGCACTGAACAATCCATACGACCGCGCTATTGGTAGCATTTACCGGAAGAACTGATGCGAACATTTGTAGCGTATTTCCGAGGGATATTGATGTCGCGCTGCCTGCTCCGCTTACGGTAATACTCGTTACGAGTATCGGCACCACATTTACCGTGCGCGATGCTGTTGCGGTATTTCCGAGCGCGTCTGTTGCTGTGTATGAAATTATGTACGCGGCAATCGTTCCCGTATCTACCGAACCAGAAGAAGAAACGGAAACCGCACCATCTCGCGCGTCAAGCGCCGTCGCACCCGCATCCGTGTACGATGAGCCGATATTCACGCTGGCACTCGTCACGCCCGTAACAGTAATCACCGGCGCAGTCGTATCAACGGTAATAGTCGTGCCGAGATACCCTTCGGTTTCGTTCCCCACCGCGTCTCGCATCCGCACTTTCACGCGGTACGCTCCGTCCGAAAGTGTTCCCGCAGATAGGTCGCCTGTCCATGTCTTGCTGCAAGATGTCGTCCCGTCTTCGCATCCGGTTCCAGATTGGAACAATTTATATACAGCACTGTCGTCCTGCTTTTCAACTTTTAATGAAAGCCAGTTCACCGGCTCGCTTGCTGTCAGTGCAATTGCGACTGAGGTGGATGCGATATTTACGGCAACATTACTATCCACCCCATTGAGCGTAGAGTTCGCAATCGTTGGCGCAACTTTGTCTATATTCGCCACACTTGCCGTCGTGCTTCCTGTATTGTTCGCGACATCCGCAAAAAGGAAAATAAAGTTTCCGTTTTGCGAAAAGGTGGTCGTCGTTGCGCCTCCGTTGTTTGTTACCGTTACCGGCTCGCTTGGTTCAAGTGTTGCAACAACATCCGCATTGGTAGGCGTTGTCGTGCTGTAACTTACAGTCGCGGTTGGAGCAATGGTATCTTGCACAGTTACACTTCGCGTTACTGTGAGCGCGGCGTTCCCCGCCGCATCCGACACATTGTACGAAAGGATATACGAACCGATGGAAGTGGAAGAATTTATTGTTGTGCCGGACAAAACTATTCCCGCAGTCACGCTGCCGTCAATATTGTCCATTGCTGTCGCGCCCGCGTCCGTATATGCCGTACCGCGCTCGTGAATGACTGACGGGCTTCCTAACAGTGAGATAACGGGCGAGGTGGTATCGGGAGCGGTTGAGATGCCGAAACTGCCTGTATATGAGCCGCCGGCGGAGCCGGTTGGAATCTGCACCTCAACTGTAATCTGAATCTGCCGTCCAGGAGTAGAGGTGCTTAAATCAAAAGTGGGGTTCGTTATCGGCAATAAATTCATCACGCTCCCGTATGTATCTACGGCATTAACCCCAATCGCGCCACCGGCACTCGTCGAATTGGAGGATTGCGCCGAGTAAAAGCGAACATTTCCGACAGGAGAAATTGCGCTGTTTACCTTTGTCCAATTTCCAAACTTCATCTGCAATACCGGCTCGTCTGTCGGAACCGTAAGAGCAAACACCCACTTCCAACCATGCGCGAAATTATTGTCCGCTTGCGCGTATGTCTTTTCCGCAGAAACGGCGGTAATGCCGAGCGTTCCGTCCGCATACGCGATAGGCGCATACGCAAGCGCGATAAAAACAGAAAACAAAAAAAGGAGATTACGGTGCATGTACCGCCAATGCTACTCCTCTCATTTTCTCTGTCAAATCTTGAATTTTTACAAAAAACCAGTACAGCAAACGGCTTACAATAGCCAGTATAAACCGTCTGTTACGAAATATATGATATACTTTATCTAATGAAAACCTTACAACAATTTTCCACGCCGATTTTAATGCCCGTGCTTTTTCCGAACACCGAAAGGGCATACAGAAATAAAGTGCTGTATGGCGACTGCATCGCGGAAATGCGCGGGATGCCGGGTGGTTTCGTTGATTTGATAATTACAGACCCGCCATTTGCTATTGATTTTGGAGCACAACGAAGCAACTACAACCGAAAAGGTGGGCGTGTGCTGGAGGGTTACAATGAGATTTCTGCGAATGATTATCTCAATTTTACTCGCCAATGGATAACACAGTCCTTTCGCGTTCTAAAAGAAAACGGCTCAATGTATGTGTTTTCCGGTTGGAATAATCTCAAAGACATACTGACTGCGCTGGACGAAGCCGGCTTTACCACCGTCAATCATATTATATGGAAATACCAATTTGGCGTGGTAACGAAAATAAAATATGTTACTTCGCATTACCATTGTCTCTTTGTGGTGAAAAATAAAAAGAAGTGGAAGTTTAACTCATTTTCGCGTTTCTCAAAAGAACAGAGAACGGAACAAGGTGGGAGCGCACACTATAAAGACAAAGAGGATGTGTGGTATATTCCGCGCGAATATTGGAATGGAGACGAGAAAACTCCTACAAAACTACCCGCAGAAGTGATACGAAAAATACTTACCTATTCTAGCGATGAAAACGATTTAATTATGGACCCTTTTCTTGGTTCGGGGCAGGTTGCGGTTGTTGCAAAAGAAATGAAACGGGCGTATCTTGGTGTGGAAATAGTCCCGGAATATCATGATTTCATTATGCGGCGTTTGAACTCTGGTCAATATCGCATCAAATCAAAAAAATAACTATGTCGTCTTTCCAAATCCAACGAGATATATTTCGCGCGTGGAGCAGTGCTGTAAGCGCAGATGCGGAATTAAAAACGCATCTTGAAAATGCTATACGCCGTGTGCTGACGGAATATGATACTGCGGTTTTTGAGAACCGCTTTATTGTCGGCGGAGTTATTGAATACATTGTGCTCGCGGCGATAAACGGCTCTGATGTTGTGAAAGGAAAACATGTCGGCGGCACAAAAAAGGGCGTTGATGTGTGTATAGACACTTTTCGCGGCAAGCCGTGCGCGGCGGAGATCTCCATTAAATATTCTTCCTCGGGTGACATTCGTATGATTAACACGCTCGGTGTAAGTACGGATGCACATTGGAACGAGGCGACACTCTTTGTTCTGCCGGAAATTGGCATCGTGTATGCAGATGCCGCACAAATTCCAAAGTCAGCAATTGTCCGAATGAAAGACGCGATTAGCGTATCGCGGAAAGCAATCTTAAAACATGCGCAAAAGAACAAGGAATTTGTGCTTCAAGTAACCATTCCCGCAAAAACAGAAATAGCGAAACAAAAGAATCCAAAAACCGCGAGCGAAGACATCGCGCGAGCGATTATTCGGCAATTTGCGCGGCTGAAGTTATAAGAGTTATCCACATCTTACACTTGTTTTTATAAAATTCTTTCTTTATATTTGGCATTAGGTGGCGGACTACTTTGTGAAAATTGTTCGAAAAAACAGTGCCGCTTTATGCGACCCACTGTCTCGCTAAGAGAAATCTTCCACAGGTTTTTGGTCTATAGTACTGATAAAAGACGCGGAAGAGTGTTTGATACGATTAACAGAAATGAAAACAGATACTACTTAACTGCACACATAATTCCGGCTTAAAAGTACACCTACTGCAAAACCACCGTCCGACGGCTGGTGGTTTTGTTTTAATGCACGAAAGCGAAGGAATGTGCTTTTGCGGAACGGCGAGGAGCCGAGCGGGCATGGTGTCTCCCGTAGGGAGACGAGCGAGGCGAGCGGATAAGAAAAAATCCCCCGCTGGGGGATTTTTCCGGTTCCGCAAAAGCAGCATTCCGAGTATACATTATTTTCCAAACACTTCCTGCACCCTCACCCTTGTTTTTGGTCCGAAGTTTCCATATCCAACATCTCCTGGATTTGCAACGCCGTACTTCACTTGGAACTTCTGAATTGCTTTTGTTGTGAGAGAGCCGAAATACATCGTCTCGTTTCCGATAGAACCGACTCCTGACTC
>MHSA01000019.1 GCA_001821135.1 Candidatus Taylorbacteria bacterium RIFCSPLOWO2_01_FULL_48_100
TTGCTGGAGATGTGCGCGATGTGCTTCTGCTTGATGTTATACCGCTTTCGTTTGGGCTGGAAACCCTGGGTGGTGTTGCAACAAAACACGGTCTTGAGAGCTTTGCAAAAAGTGGCATAGAACCAAGCAAGGGGGCATTCCATGGTGTGCGATTGGATAGACATGTTGATATTCCCATTGCCGTTACAAAAAACGCCAACGGTACATTCACCATAATTGACGGCTTCCACCGAGCAACTCAATCTTTTGTTTCAGACGATAAAACCATTCTAGCGTTTATAGAGGGAGGAAATGGTCCAAAAGAAAGACATCGGGCGAAAACATTAAACCTAATCCTGTTTGACTGGTAACTCTACGAAAAACGCTGCGCCTTTGCCCGCGCCTTCCGACTCCGCCCAGATTTTGCCTTTATGTTTTTCTACTATCACTTTGGCGAGGTAGAGGCCGTCGCCAATTGAGTGAGCATTTACTTTGAGTGAGTTTTTTCCGTGCCCGCCTCTCGTAAAGAGTATCTGCATATCCTCTGGTGTGATGCCGGTTCCCGTGTCTTTTATTGTTAAGAGAATCTTGTCGTTCGTTTTATGTAAATCAATGGTAAATCCGCCAGTGGGGGTATAAATAATTGTATTCTCAATTAAATTGTGCAAAACGCGACTTGTAATCTTTTCGTGGTCGCCCATTATTTCATAATTTTCTTTTTCGTTTATATGTATATCAATTATGAGCTTTTTATCATCCGCATCTGATTTTAGGTTCCTTACTGTTTCCAAAAGCGCATCTCTGAAATCAAACTTCACCATCTCGTACGCTTCAGTACCAAACTTCGGGTTGAATGCAAGGAGCGTCTGCTCCAAACTAGCAACATCCCGTTTGTTGAGACGGAGCGCTTCTGCGAGCATTTCTGTCATTTTCAAGGAGTTGTCGGTGTAGTCGCCCTCAAGAATAGACGAAAACATACCACCGGCGCGCGCGAGCCCGCCTTTCACTTGGTGGCTCAGTGTATGAATTAAATTCTCCTGTCCTTTGTTTGCGGCATCCAGTTCCTCTGCGAGTTTTTCAATGCGGCGTACAAATCTTATAATCAGAAAACTGAAAAAGAGCGCGAGTAAAAAGAAAACAAACCTCATAAACCAATCACGGGGGGTTTCAGAGGTCAAGAGATTTATCAAAAACACAAGACTCACGCCGCCAGCAAACAACTCAACCGCAACAGTTTTTATATTAAATAGTTGATTGTTTATAACCGAGTAGCCGATAAAGATTACATATAGAGTAATGAAATAATTTCCGAAAGGAAAAACATCAAATAATTGCGGCAAGAAATTCGTGACACCGCCACCAAATCCAATTAATACCCCAAGAAGTTGATATTTAATCTGTTGTTTTAATTGAGAGTTGTTTGACGACCGATAAACTCTTACAAGTAAATATATTGAATATAAAACAAGTATTAAGAAGAAAAATGGAAATAAAAAGTACAACTTTCCTGTAGAAATCCAAAAGAATCCAAGTGTTTCAGTCATACCAATCTTGAACAGAGTTGAAAAACTTAAAATAATAAGCAATAGCCCAGCCCATGTGATAACGACTTTTTGTGTATTGTTCAGTAAGCCGAGCAAAAGCGAAACAAAATAAAAATAAAAGACAGGAATAAGAATTCCCGCTATATCAAGCGAATATTGCCAATAAGTTGCCGTTTGTAAATTATTCGTAGAAGTTACTCCATATAAAGAAAGCCCCCACACGGCGACAGAAGCAGAAAAAAGAAACCACAAACGATTAAGTGTAGATGCTCTGTTTCTTGAATAAACAAACAAACCAAAGCCCAAGCTGGCAAAAAACAAGACAATACTTGAAGCACCGAATATGTTCATTGTAGTAAATTAAATTTCAAAATAGGCCACTTTTTTGCCGCCGCTTTTTTCTCTAAACCACTATCTGGATTTATTGCGTATGGATGTTCTACTGCAGATAGTAGTTTTTCATCAGTTGTGTGGTCAGCATACGCCCACGAATTGCTAAGAGATATATCTTTATGCGTATAAAGATAATATAGTATCACATTATATTTATTTTCCCCATAAACCAACGAACCAGACACCTTACCTGTATAAACATTATCTTTTATTTCCAACTTTAATGCAATGAAATCATCAACGCCTATCATAGACGCAATTTCTTTGACGAGCGCGTCTATTGTATTAGAAACCAGTACAATCTTTCTTCCGGCTCTTTTGTGCCCCTCAATAATTTCCAGCATCCCCCTAAAAAAGAGCGGCGGTAATTCATGTACCGCAAATTCTTTAATGAGTTTCTGTATTCCAAGCACTCTTTTACCTCTTAAGAATCTAATGGCATATTCTAAAACGATTCTTGGATTTTTAACTAAGCCAAGTTTATATAAAACAAACCATAAATAAATTCTTGAAAAATAAAATACCCCCACCATTTTTTTGTTGTATAAATAGCGAAGTAGGACTTTTTGGCTCTGTCCTTTAATCAGAGTATTGTCTATATCCACAATGACCAATTCTTTCATGTTAGTTTTTTAGTATAGATACGGCTTACCTGAAAGTACAGAAATCTTTCGCATAATTTTATCTGTAATAACTCTGTACGCCTTTTTATTCATTTTGTGCTGTAAATAAATGGTTAAATCTACCGGTTCTCCTATATGTATAGAAACTATTTTTTTAAACCTCGGTTTCTTATCATGCCTAGACATCACATCAAATGTTCCGCTAATTCCGACTGGTATGACAGGCGATTTTGTTTTTATTGCATACTTCGCGATCCCAGTAAAAGTGAGAAGCATTTTTTCTTTATCGGGAGCGCGTGTTCCTTCTGGGAAAATACCTATAAGTTTATATGCGTCTAAATGTGCGTGAACTAAATTATGTACGATTCTTTTGTCTTTTGCTTTTCTATCAACTCTTATCTGACCGGTTGCAACCATTAACATTTTTAAGATTTTGTTGCTAAAAAACTTTTCTGCCGACAAATAATGGATATTTCTCGGACAAACGGCGATAAAACACAAAAAGTCAAAATAACTTTCGTGGTTAAAGGCGACAATCGCAGGTCCATATTTTGGAATATGACATATTCCGGTAACTTCTTTTATCCAAATCAAACGGACCAATGGTCCTAGAATCTTTCTGATAAAAAAGTAAATAATTGATACTAAAGGATTATGCCGAGATTTACGGTATTTGTATTTTATATAGTGGTTAATGTTGTAAAAATATGGCATAAGGTCTCACCTCACCGCCTCGCCAAACCGTACCGTTTTCGCCTCATTCCCAACTTCCAGCACCAACTCGCTTTTTAAATTCATATGCTAGAATTATACCATGAAAAGAATCGTGATTAACACCAGGAACCTGTGGGTGATGTTCTTATACGGATTGTGGGAAGTTTTGTTGGGGTTTTTGCTCGCCTCTTTTATTCCACTGGTGTCTGGAACCGTTGTATTAAGATTACTAATCATGTGGTTTCCAGACATAATGTATGTCGTCCCGCTTGTTGGGTTTCATTCTTGGCAAACCTCTGTGCTCTTGCTTACATGGATTGCTGGCGCATTCTGGCTACCCATCCTTCTATTGATATTAACCGTGCGGGGTGTAATGAAATTCAAAAAGCAAGGAATACATACCTATCCGCTTCTGTGGGGTATCGGTATGATTCCACCGCTTTCGTATGTTGTATATCCGCTTTATAGAATAATGAGCCGGATTGTTTGGCCGAGGAGATTGACCGCTATGTCATTTTAGATTTAAATTAAAACATTATACTTTCATAGCAAACGCGGGACAACGGTAAAAGAACTCGCTTTCTCCATGCAGGAGAACGGTTCTAACTTCGTCCAGCAATTGGAGCAACTGATAGAATTTAAAAGAAATCTTACGATATGAGAATTACTGTAAAGGCGAAGCCGAGCGCGCGCGAGGAATCGGTCGTGAAAGCGGACGATGGAACTTTTGTCGTGTCTGTAAAAGAGCCGCCGCGAAATGGAAAAGCAAATGAAGCAATTTCGCGCGCGCTCGCAAAACATTTTTGTATCGCTTCCCAGCAAGTCGTGCTCGCGTCCGGATTTTCTTCCCGCCAAAAGATTTTTGAAATTGCGTTATGAACAAAAAATTAAAGGTTTTTGTGGGGTTGTCGGGCGGTGTGGACTCGTCGGTCTCAGCCGCATTGCTTCAAGAATCCAGATATGAAGTAATCGGTGTGTTTATCCGTGTGTGGCAACCGGATTTTTTTCAGTGCGGATGGAAAGACGACAGATTGGATGCGATGCGCGTATGCGCTAAACTGGGAATTCAGTTTCGCGAACTAAATCTTGAAAAGGAATATAAAAAGGAGGTTGTTTACTATATGATTCGCGAATACAAGGCGGGGCGGACGCCGAACCCGGATGTTTCTTGCAACCGTTTCATTAAGTTTGGAGGGTTTTACAAGTGGGCTATGAAAAATGGTGCAGATTTTATCGCAACTGGACACTATACGCGTATAGAAAATAATAAATTATTGGCTGGAATCGACAAAAATAAAGACCAGTCGTATTTTCTTTGGCAGATAGAAAAAGAACAACTTCCGCATATTTTGCTTCCTGTTGGAGGTATGAAAAAGCCGGAGGTCAGAAAATTAGCAAAAAAGTTCGGACTTATTACTGCGGACAAAAAAGACAGCCAAGGGCTGTGTTTCGTCGGCAAGGTAGATATGAAAGAATTCTTATCGCATTATATAAAACAAAAAAATGGGGAAGTGAAGAATGAAATGGGGGAGATGGTGGGCGAACATACCGGCGCAGCGTTTTATACAATCGGCGAGAGGTTGCTTGGCGGGTATGTGGTTGCGAAAGATATGAAAAAGAATGAGGTTATAATTTCTAACAAAAATGCGGCGGGGGAACTTGCGCGCGCGACAACAGAAGTCATAATTAAAGATTGTAATTGGGTGTCGGGTGCGCCAGAAGTAGGAAAAAAGTATTTTGCGCGAATGCGGTATCGCCAGATGTTACAGTTCTGTCGTTTATCATTAAGATACGATCGTAGCTTAATCATAAATCATAATGCCTTGGTGAATTTTGACAAACCGCAGACCGTAGCACCCGGGCAATCGCTTGTGATATACGATGGCGAGGTGTTGCTTGGTGGTGGTATAATAGAGTGATGGAGAAAATCTTCGTCGTAAAAGCAGACGGAACACGGCAAGAGTTTGATACCAGAAAACTTGCTTCGTCTCTTGCAAAGGCGGGCGCGTCGCGCGATGCGCAAGAAAAGATTGTAGGTCATATCGGTGGAGAGATAAAAGACGGAATGACCACAAGCAACATCTACCACCACGCTTTTGAACTTTTGCGCAAATCAGAGAAACCCGTCGCAGAGCGGTATTCGCTGAAGCGCGCGCTCGCGGCACTTGGTCCTACCGGATTTCCGTTTGAGCATTTCATTGCCGATATTTTTAAGGCGCGCGGGTTTGAGACGGCGACTGACCAAATTGTGCGCGGTAAGTGCACTGCTCACGAAATGGATGTTGTGGCGTGGAAAGAAGGAGATCTTGTTATGGCGGAAGCGAAGTTCCACCACGAGTTCGGTATGAAGTCGGATGTGAAAGTTGCGCTGTATGTGAAGGCGCGTTTTGACGACCTGTATGGACGAGTATTTTCGTACGGCGGGAAGGAACGCGCGCTTACGAAGAGTATTCTTGTTACAAACACGCACTTTACCGATAAGGCAATTGAATACAGCGAGTGCGCGGGGGTAACGCTTGTCGGGTGGAATTATCCCTCGCAAGGCAACCTGCACGATATGATTATAGAAAGCGGCGTGTACCCACATCCCAACTATGTCTGATTACTACAAACCACATAGACGGGCGGAATGGAATTACGGAGGTCCAAATTGGAAGCTGTCGCGTTCCAAAATTGATTTATTTTTGGAATGCCCGCGCTGTTTTTATACCGACAACAAACTGGGCGTTGCACGACCGCCTGGATTTCCGTTTTCGCTAAACAGCGCGGTGGACAAGCTCCTCAAAAAAGAGTTTGACTCGCATCGCGCGAAGGGCTCGGCGCATCCGTTTATGAAAAAATACGGCATTGACGCCGTGCCGCTCCAGCACACGAAGATAGAGGAATGGCGCGATTCGCTTCGCGCGGGCATCGCCTTCCGCCACGCGCCGACGGGCTTTCTCGTGCGCGGCGGTGTGGATGATGTCTGGGTGCGCCCGAACGGAGAGCTTATTGTTGTTGATTACAAAGCAACCGCAAAAGACGGCGAAGTGAACCTAGACGCGGAATGGCAAGACGGATACAAGCGGCAGATGGAGGTGTACCAGTGGCTATTTCGGCAGAACGGTTTTCATGTGTCGGATACTGGATACTTCGTGTATGTGAATGGTAAAACCGACCGCGAGGCGTTTGATGCTCGGCTTGAGTTTGATGTGTCGGTTATTCCGTATGTCGGTAAGACGGATTGGATTGAACCGACGCTTGCGGAAATTAAGAAGTGTTTGGACTCCGAAAACCAGCCCGCGCCCGCAGAGCATTGCGACTACTGCAACTACCGCCGAGCTGTAGCCGAGGTCAGCCAGAACGCCGCAAACGGGCTGGTTTCCGTAAAAAAACTTCCACATCAAAATATAGGAAAAAATTCTTCAACCGAAAAACCCACACTTTTTTAAGCAGCGTTCCTATGCTCCTACATTCCTAGGAAAGTAGGAGTATCAGAAAGTTGATATACTAGTATAATAAAGTGATGATGAAAAAGCCGAGAGAGTTGGAGCGGATACTCAAGGGGTGCGCAAACCACAGGCGCATTCAGATTCTTGTGTTGCTTGCAAAAGAACCTGAATTGACGCTTGACCAAATCGCGACCGAGCTTGATATTGACTTCAGAATCGCTTCAGAACATATTCGTCGCATGAGTTATGGCGGTCTGGTGTTGAAACGCTACGAAGGCCGTTCTGTTCATCACGCGCTAACAAAGCGCGCCTATAACATTCTTACATTCCTAGGAAAGTTGGAATAAGAAAATTATTTGCATTATATATTGTAATGTGTTTATATATCCACTGGACTTGAAAAAACTGATAGAATTCAACACAGAAATGGAGATAGAGTGAAAACAATGTTTTTCGCAGTCGGATTGGCTGTAAGGATTCCTATAGTGGTTCTTTGCCAAACAATAAAACAAGAAGAAACACTTAATGTCCATAACTCATGCGGGGAATGAGTTTGACCTCACGCTAGGTTGGCGAGGAGAAGTTCCTGGTGATTTTAAGCTCCGACTGTCAACCACGCTCTTCAATCTTCATCCGATTGAGACATGGTGGACAAAAGATGTTGCGGTCCAATCGCTCTGGCTTTCCAAGCAATTTGATTTCGGAAAGCATAGTTTAATTCCAGACTTCAGCGTTCGCGAGGGACGACGGCTTTGATGGCCCCAGGAATAATTCCAGAGGCATCTTTTACCGTTGGGATGGAGCAATTGAGTTGAAACTCAGTAAAAATCTATTCCTCATGCCGAACTTAACAATACAGGTGCCGCTTAACAACCCCCACGACGGGAGAGAAAATGTGGAAGTCGCTTCAGGCATCTCATTGAAGTATAGGTTTTGACTTTGCCGCACAAAGCCACTGCCATATTATGTGGCAGTGGCTTTTTTAATGCGGGAAAATGCGGTAAGATGGGAGTATGACAACAAACGAAGTAAGACAAAAATTTCTCAAGTTTTTTGAGGCGCGGGGGCATGTGATTGTCCCGAGCGCGCCGCTCGTACCGGAGAATGACTCGACGGTGCTTTTTACGACGGCTGGAATGCAACAATTCAAGCCGTATTACATTGGCGAGAAAAACGCGCTCAAGGATTTCGGTTCAAAAAATACCGCATCCGTACAAAAATGCGTGCGTACTTCTGACATAGACGAAGTCGGCGATGCAACACATCTGACTCTTTTTGAGATGCTCGGTAATTTTAGTTTTGGCGGCTACGGCAGAAAAGAGGCGATTGAATATGCGCACGATTTTATTACAAAAGAATTAGGATTGCTCATTTCGTATGTTACGGTATACAAAGGAAGCGAAAATGTTCCTCAAGACAAAGAGTCGCAAGCGATTTGGAAATCACTCGGCGTAGCCGATGTGCGCGAAGAAGGCGCGGATGTGTTCTGGGGTCCGACGGGGAATAGCGGACCGTGCGGGCCGACAACGGAGATTTACTGCAAACCTGCCCGCGCAGGCGTGGATGCAGGCGGAAGAGATGTTGAAATTTGGAATATTGTCTTTAACGAATATCTTTGCAACGGCTCGCGCGAGCAGTTGGATAATGGCGAAGCAAAACTCACCAAACTTCCGTTCCTAGGGATTGATACTGGTATGGGCTTGGAGCGTTTATGCGCGGTTTTGCAAAAGAAAGAGAGCGTCTACGAGACGGATGCGTTCGCGCCAGGAATAAAAAATAGAGCGCAGAGAATTATTGCAGACCATACGCGCGCGGCTACGGAGATGATGCAAGAAGGAGTGGGGCCGTCCAATCTTGGGCGCGGGTATGTGCTTCGTCGGCTAATCCGCCGCGCGATTCTTCACGCAGACCGTATTGGTGTAAAAATTAGCGAGCGATTTAAGGACGAGGAGGCGAAGTTTAGAAAGACACTGGCGGCGGGATTAAAGGAGTTTGAGAAGAGAACGGACCCGTTTATCCTATTTACTTCATACGGCTTTCCGATTGAACTTACGAAAGAATTGGCGAAGGAAAAAGGAATCGCGGTTGATACAAAAGAGTTTGAGCAGGCATTTGAAAAGCACAAAGAAATATCGCGCGCTGGCGCGGAAAAGAAGTTCAAAGGAGGACTTGCTGATACAAGCGAAATGTCGATCAAGTATCACACCGCGACACATCTTTTGCATCAAGCATTGCGGGATGTATTAGGGAAGGAGGTGCAACAGAAGGGGAGCAACATCACGCCCGAGCGATTGCGATTTGATTTTGCGTTTTCGCGGAAAATGACAGACAATGAGAAGAAAAAAGTTGAGAAAACTGTGAATGAGAAAATAAAAGAAAACCTGACGGTGCATAAAGTAACACTTCCGCTTGCAGAAGCTAAGAAAAGCGGCGCGCTACACTTCTTTGATGAAAAATATCCAGACGATGTCTTAATTCATTACATCGGCGAATCTTTGGAAACCGCATATTCAAAAGAATTCTGTGGCGGTCCGCATGTTGCAAACACAGGAACTCTCGGTATGTTTAGAATCGCAAAAGAAGAAGCCGTATCATCCGGAGTTCGTCGCATTAAGGCGGTTCTGGTTTAGATATACATTTTTGGTGTTTCAATTGATAAAATGTTAATATAAAAGTATGAAAAATCCACAGAGAGGTTTCATTATGGTGATACTTTTAGTCGTTATTGCATTATTGGTAATAGGCGGCGGTGTTTATGTTTATAAAAATAAAAAAACAGAAGACACTACTTCTTCTGCCATTACAAGTGAAATTCCAGACACTATAAGAAATATAACTACTGACGCCGAAACCGGAAGTCAAAAACCGGAACATGACTCTTTTGTTGTTGAACAAGTAAAAAAAGATGTTCAGGTTGGTAAATTATTGTGGTTTAGTGACCCAGTGGAAGTTTCTAAAAAATATGGAAATCGTTTCGGGATTACAAATAATTTCTTATATTCTTTAAAGACCGCGGCATATTTTGGTGAGGATTCAGGGCTTATGCATTCCACAGTCGTAGCTACTGATGTTACAAAATCATACGAAATTCGTTTAATTTCAGAATCAAGCCGACCTTATGTTTGGTTGATTAACGCAGTGAGTGATATTCAACAAGAAAACAAATTAAGAGTAACTTGGTTCGGTCCTGTATCCACATATGACATTGACGGAGTTGGCCATCAGGAAATAGTAAATAGATTCGGCGATGGCTCTACACTGTACTATCTCAATGTCAAAAGTCCCGTGGTTACTTTCTATTTAAATCAGCCAGCAAATCCGTCTAGTGTGAATAATTCGGGGGCAATTATTGTAAAAGTAAATAACACCGTACTTAACGGTGCTACTGCGAAAGCTGTGACGGAACAAACTTCCTATCACGGAGTGACATTCCCGATATATTCAATTAAAATTGATCTTAATAATATATTAAACTTAAAAAATTATACTGGACAAAATGTACAAATTATTCTCACAGATAAAATTAAGGACAATGCCGGTAATCCTCTCCAACAATGCGACAGAGTATATAATAAAGGAGAATGTATAGCGGATTCTTTTGGTCAAAAGATTAGAGTCTTTGGTGCGGAATTAAAGTTGTATTCTATTTAAAAGTTTTTTGTAGTTAGAGTGAGTTTTGCAAGCGTGTGCTATAATTTACGCATGCAATGGTTCTCCTTTGGCGAAAAGGGAAAGAAGTTTTTGATTATTGATATCGCGAGCGGGAGCGTGGGCGCGGCGGTTGTTCGCATTGCGCGCGATGCGCGACCGATTATTCTTTTTACGGCGCGCGAGGCGATTGCGCCCGCAGAGGAGCTCACACCGGAGCATTTTTTCTCCGCGACATTACACGCGCTGAAAGAACTTTGCACACATTTATTTAAGTTGTACCGCAGTGAGATGGCGGGCGTAGAAAGGGCGCATCTTTTCCTTCGCGCGCCGTGGGTTGTGTCTAAAACGCGCTCGGTGCGCGCAGAATTCTCCGAGCCGTCGGTCATAACGGAAGCGTTGCTTTCGTCGGTCATTCGCGAAGCGGAAAATGGGATTACAGAAAACTTTCGCGCCGCGCACCGAGAGGTCGCGTCCGCAGTTCGCGTTGTGGAAAAGAAAATAACGGAGTTTCGCGTGAACGGATACGCGGTTGCATCCGCGCTTGACAAAGAAGCACGAACGCTGGAACTTACGCTTTTGGAAAGCTTCGCGCCAGAAAACGCCATAGTAAAATTTGACACACTGTTTGATTCGCTGACTCACGCGCCGCGCGAATACCACGCAGGGGCAGCCGCGGCGCACGGCGCGTTATCGGCATCCACAACAGAAGAACGCGGCGACGCGCTAACGATGTGCGTTGGTAGCGAGGCGACTGAATTATGTGTTGAACGCAACGAAATCTTACAAGAAGTTATTTCGGTCCCGGTCGGAGTTCGGACGGTAGCGCGCGGAGCGGTAGGTGAAGGGGTATTTGATTCAGTTTCTTCAGCCGAGTCGTTTTTGCGCGCAGCGTCCGTACAGACGCTTTCGGACACGCGGCGCGTTTCCGTAGAGTCGGCGCGTGATGGAGCTGGTGAACGCCTAAAACGAACCATAACGGACACGCTCGCTCCGAAAATAAAAAACGGATTTTCTCCCGCACGCGCGATTGTGCTCTGTGATGAAAAAGATGTGTCGCTGTGCGAGCAGGTGTTTCCCTTGCAGATGAAGTTTACCGTGCGCGGTGCGGAAACCTTTTCTAACTCCGTCGTTTCTATGCGCCATGCGATACTCGACACTTTCCTTTCTGCAGATGCGGTGTTTGTTGCGTTGTATGAAGAAGGAAAGAAATTGTGATATGAACAGTTTAAGGAGTTTACATCTTTTGGGCGTGGTATAATACAAATAACTATGGCTAAGAAAATGGTAAATGATGTAATGCCTCCGGGCGGACGGCGTTCGGTACGGGATATTCCCGTGCCGCCGCGTTCGTACCGCTATAGCGATGATTCTCGAGATGAAGTAGAAATTGAAGAAGAAAACAACGAGCCGGATGTGGTGCGAATTTCCGCGCGTGGCGGAGGGCGCAGGCGTGCGCGATGGGTGCTGTGGGGAATCGTGTGTGTAGCACTAGTTGGACTCGCGGTTGCCGTAAGTATTGCGGTTTCCGGCGCAACAGTAACTATAACGCTTAAATCTGTACCAGCCGACATTTCAATAAACGGTACGGCGACCACTGCGACTACTACATCTGAAGTGTATCTACCGTACATTCCTCTTGTAGTAGAGGGCGCTGAAGAGGTGTCGCTTGAATCCGAAGGAAGCAAAAAAGTGGAGCGTAAGGCGTTTGGAACGATAATTGTTTACAACAATTTCTCCACTGCATCTCAACGGCTTATAAAAAATACGCGCTTTGAGACACAGGATGGACTTATTTACAGAATTCAAGAATCCATAATCGTGCCTGGCAAAACAACCTCAAGCGGCAAGCCGCTTCCAGGCAGCATAGAGGCGGTAGTATACGCAGACCGCGCGGGAGCGGAATACAATATTGGGCTGTCGGATTTTACGGTACCTGGTTTCAAAACAAGCCCCGAACGGTATGCGGGATTTTACGCGCGCTCAAAAACTGTGATGACTGGCGGGCTTGTGGGGACTGCGCCGTTTGTGTCGCCAGAAAAAATAAGCGCGGCGCGTACGGCGCTGCGCAAGGCGCTTGAAGAAAAACTAGCGAATGTCGCGACAGAGAAAATTGAAAGCGGTTCGCTGATGCTTTCGGGCGGATATACATTTAAGTCGGTATCGGAACCGGAAACGGAAACGGCGGACAAAAAAGTATCTGTGTCCGAACGCGGAACATTAACGGCATTTGTGTTTAAGCGAGATGCGCTTTCCTCATACATCGCGCGGCGTACGCCCGCAGTGCGTTACGACGGCGCGCCTGTTTCGTTTGAGAATCCAAAGGACTTGATTTTTGAATTTCTTAATAAAGCGGACTTTGGGAAAAATGCGGACGACAAAGTGCTTTTCAGTTTACGCGGTTCAGGAATGATTACATGGGTGCTTAACGAAGAACGGCTGAAGCTTGACCTTGCTGGAAAGATGAAGAACGAGACGGTCTCGGTACTCGCCTCGTACCCAGCGATTGAGCGCTCGCAAGTTGTAATTCGCCCGTTCTGGAAAAAAGCATTCCCCGATAAGATAAAAAAGATTTCTGTGGTGGTTAAGCACACTCCGTCAGAGGCAAAAAATCCTTAATAATATGTGTAAAAGATTTTTCAACATCTATGTTTTCTCAATCGCAATACTTTTCGGTACATTTTTCGTTACAAATGCGCAGACCGCAGACAATCTTCTGCAGAACGAAAACATTTTTGACACGCTTTCGGTTGACCTTAAGATAAACGGCTCGGACGGACATGTTGAGGTTGTCGTTGGAGACCGCATTACCATCAGTTGGGAGAGCGACGGAGCAAAACGATGCCGCTCAAATTGGTCAAAGAAAGACCTGCCGCTGAACGGAAAAGTGTCGGGTCGGCTCAGCAGTTCTCTTGTTGGTTCCATAACCGTCCGTATTGCGTGCAAAGATGGAGACGGCAACCGCGAGGATGATACTGTGATACTGAAAATCACTCGTCCCTCCACCACTACTATTATAAATCCAGTTCCGCCGCAACCTCCGCCCCCGGTTTCTAATGTTGCAAGAGAATCTGCAGTAGCATTTATAAGTGAACACGATTGGGTGTCCGTGTTGGAACTAATTCCGCGCGCAATACAGACAAGTCAAAACTATATTGTTCCGCTATTTGTTGTTGATAAGGTAAACGGCATATACGATTTCGGAGCAATTCAGAAAGTGTTGTTTTCATTGAAAATCCAGAAGATTTATGTACCGCGAAATCAAAGTGTATTACGCGATTTCCTTGTGACAAAAGGGTATACAGTTGAGATATCAGATGACATCACTATAAATGCATCGGTAACAGTAGTTTCTGAAAGAGAGTTTGAAACATCGGCTCAAGCATCGAGATATGCTTCGCTTATTGGAGCGCAGCTTTCTGTTTTTGATTCATTCAAACAGTATACAAATCAAAATCTTTATTGCGTTGGCGCTGTTCCACTCTTATGTGAACAACGGTACACGCGTGAGCAAGTTGAAGAGATGCTTAACCAAAGATTACACACGAACAAAATAGTTTTGGCTAACAGCACAGATATTAAACAAGGACAGTTTGATGGGTCGGCAATTCTCGCGCCCATTCTTGCCGCGGCAAAAAATCAACAACTTATTTTTACCAACACACCAGATGTAAAAAAGATTTCTGATTTGATTAAACAAAAATCCGCGCGCTTCGGAATTACCAAAGGATTTCTCACCATAATAGGTTCTCCCGATTACATCGCTACGGTTTATACCACAGATGAGAAAAGAAATCTCACCGCCACCGCCGATTCCACTTTATACACTTACATCAATAATGATTTCATTCCAGATCTTGCAACTGGGCGCATTTACACCGATAATCTTTCCACTTCGTCAAGCTATATTCAGCGGGCTATTTTTTACGAACAACTGCCCAGGTCAAATCAAGTAGAGGTAGTGCATTATGATTATGTCGCAAATCCGTCAGATGGTGTTTTAAGCCAAACCATCGCAAATGCATTTTCCAAGCTCGGTTATCAAGTGAGAAATAAAATTAATATCGCAGAACGCGACGCAAAACTTGAACCGCAAGATTATCAGAATGCTTTTTTTGTATATTATTCCGACCACGGATGGTACAACTGGCTTGGGATTCCAAGCCAGAATCTAAAAGATATAGATGGTGCAAATATTATGGCGATTGGTTGTTCCACATGTATGTTCGCGGAATACAAAAACCCACTTCTTTTCTGTATAAAAGCTATTGCGGAAGGAGCGATGAGTTATATGGGTATGCTTGGTGGAGGAGGGAATGCAAACACCCTCTCTTATACCTCCGCGCTATTTTCAGGAAAGTCGCTTGGCGAGGCATTCTGGAAAATAAATGGAACAAATATGTTAAAAGAAATCTTATCGGGTCAAAACGGTATACCCGATGACTCTATTATATTTGATCAGAAATGGGGTCTTATTGGCGATCCGACGCTTTCTCTCTCGCCAAAGTATCAATTTCCGTTATCGGATATTAAAAAAATAGATGACGCGAATTATGAAATTGATTTATCAGGATATACCGAGTCGAAACAAACATATCGATATAATGACTACAAAAATTCTAATAAAGAAGAAACTTTGGATGGTAAATCAGTATTGATATTTGACAGCACGAGCGAGTTCGGAAACCTGTATGTAAGCCAGCAAGGGGTTTATCCTACGGATTATCATTCAATGATAATCGCACGCCTCGGTCCTGTCGCTGGTTCGTATAGCAGTGCGACAGTAACTGGTTTGGAGCGCGAAGTGGTCCCTCTTCTTCCAAAAGAGGAACAAATAGGGGGCGCACGGTATCTCTGGGTATATGTCTTGCATTATGGTTTTGGGCTTCGCGATGAGGATTCAGGATTTTTTACAAAGAAAATTAAAATAACTCTTCGGTGATTTTGAATGTAGTACTGTTGACTCTTTTTTATTATCTTGCTATCTTTATATTCGCCGATGGGAACAGAACAAAAGCCGGAGCGGGCGAGCGGGCGGGTGGTTGAAGCTCTTCCCGATGCTCTTTTTCGTATTGATACAGGTCAGGAAAAACCCGTATTGGCGTACCTTGCGGGCAAGATGCGCTTGCATAGGATTCGCGTTCTCGTCGGCGACAAAGTAGAGATTGAACTTGACCGCTACGGCGGCAAGGGGCGGATTGTGAAGCGGCTATGAATGTAAAAGCGTCTGTTAAAACACGGTGTCCGAAGTGTAAAATTGTCCGCAGGCGCGGACGCCTTTTTGTTGTGTGCACAGGAAATCCGCGCCACAAACAGCGGCAAGGATAATTTTATGAGAATAAAAGGTATCACTATTCCGGAAAAGAAACAGCTTGAATTCGGCTTGCCGATTTTATACGGCATTGGCCGCTCAAATGCGCGCTCTATTTTACTGCAAGTCGAGGTGAACCCCGCCAAGAAGCCAGGAGAAGTGAGCCACGCAGAAGAACAGGCGATTCGGACGGAAATAGAAAAGCGGACGCTAGAAGGCGATTTGAAACGCGCCGTTGCGGGAAACATCAAGCGCCTCAAAGACATCAAGGCGTATCGCGGGACGCGGCATACGCGCTCTCTTCCATCGCGCGGTCAGCGCACCAAAACCAATTCACGCACGCGCCGCGGAAATGTACGCAAGACGATGGGTACTGGGCGCAAAGCAGTAGAAAAGAAATAATTTTATGGGTAAAAAACGAATCATTACTAAAGGAGAAGCAGGGGCTGGCGCGGAAGGCGCGGCGGCCTCCGCGAAGTCCTCAAAAAAGAAAATTGAGGCGGGCATTCTTAATGTGCGCGCGTCTTACAACAACACAACGCTGACGCTTGCAGACGAAAAGGGCAATGTAGTAGCGTTTTCTTCTTCTGGTGCGCTCGGATTTCAGGGCGCAAAGAAAGGTACACCGTTCGCAGCAGCAAAGGTTGGCGAGACACTCGGAGCAAAAGCTGTACTGATGGGTATGAAAGATGTGTCGGTCGTCGTGCGCGGGGTAGGTTCTGGTAGGGAATCGGCAATTCGCGGCTTTATGTCTAAAGGCATAGCGCTCAAAAACATAAAGGACATAACGCCGGTGCCGTTCAACGGTCCGCGCCCAAAGAAACCGCGCCGCGTTTAATATATTTAAATATTGAAATATGCTCATAGGATCACGATACAAAATTGCGCGGCGTTACGGTCCGGAACTATTTGAGAAGACCAACACGCAGAAGTTTGCTCTGCGTGAGGGTCAACGCGCAGGGAAGCGTATGCGCGCGCGCAGCGACTACGGCGTTCAGATTGCGGAAAAGCAGAAGGTGCGTTATTTGTATGGGCTTGGCGAACGGCAAATCCGCAAGTATGCGCGCGAAGCGCTTGAGAAAAAAGGCGCGGCGGCGGACACACTTTTTATGTTTCTTGAGACGCGGCTTGATAATGTGGCGTATCGCGCAGGCATCGCGCCGACGCGCCGCGCCGCGCGCCAGATTGTTTCTCACGGACATCTTTCGGTAAACGGACGCCGTTTGACCATTCCGTCTAAGTCCGTTTTTGTTGGAGAGATGATTACAGTGCGCGCGAGAAGTATTCAGAAGAAGTTGTGGCTGGAAGATGAAAAGAAAGAGCAAAAGCCGATTCCAGCATGGCTTTCATACGACAAAACGAAGCGCGAGATAATGGTTTCTGGAATGCCTAATCTTCAGCGCGAGGAACTCCCTTTCCGTATTGATTCGGTGCTTGAGTTTTATCGGAGGTAAAGAAACAGGCGCGCCCTTTGCAAAAATGGCGCGCCTGTGTTATGCTGTGGCTTTGTTTTCGCAGAAAATCTTCACACCTTCCTTTTAATTATTTTTTAATTTTAATACGGCATATGCTTACTATCGTGCTTCCATCACAACCCCGCGTTATCAAAGAAGATGGCGCGTCGGGTTCGTATGAAATTGACGGCCTGTATCCGGGTTACGGTCATACGCTCGGCAATTCACTCCGCAGAATTATCCTCTCGTCTCTTCCTGGTGCGGCAATTACTTCCGTGAAGATTGCGGGTGCGTCCCACGAGTTCACAACTCTTGAAGGAGTTAAAGAGGATGTTATTTCCATCATTCTTAACCTCAAGCGCGTACGATTTAATCTTTCCACAGACGAACCGCAAACCATCTCGCTTAAAGTAAAAGGTCCGAAAGAAGTGACAGCTGAATCGTTTGAATGTCCAGGGCAGGTATCCGTGCTCAACCCAGAACAGCCGATCGCTTCTATTTCAGGAAAGAGTGCTGTGCTTGATATTGAAGCGCGGGTAGAGAAAGGTCTCGGCTATGTGCCGAAAGAAACAATCCAGAAAGAGCGGGTGGATATCGGCGCGATTGCGCTTGATGCGATTTTTACGCCCGTTCGTCGCGTGAGTTATGAAGTGGAAAATATGCGCGTAGGAGACCGAACCGATTTCAACCGCCTTCGCTTTTCTATAGAAACCGACGGCACGATTGCGCCGCGCGAAGCGCTGGAGAAATCTATTCAGATTATGCTGGAACAGCTTCGCTCAATTGTAGGATTCCGCGCTGAAGAAGCAACGGTGGAACACGAGAAAACTAAGGCGCCGAAAGAGCCGCGGCGTGAAATAGACCCCGAAGTGCTCAAGACACGCGTTGACACTCTGGATCTCTCGGCGCGCGCGAAAGCCGCGCTCTCCAACGCTGGTATCCGCACGGTCGGTGGTTTGGTGCGCAAGAAAGAAGAAGACATATTGGATATTGACGGACTCGGCAGTAAAGGTGTTCAGGAAGTGAAGCGCATGCTTTCTAATTTCGGTATTACTCTTAAATAACGCTTATGCGCCACAGCAACCGCAACAAAAAATTCGGACGGAAGCGGAAGGTGCGTGTTGCGCTAATGCGTTCGCTTGCACGCTCGCTCGTCCTGCGTGGGAAAATTGAAACAACAGAAGCGCGGGCAAAAGCGCTCCGTCCGTTTATTGAACGAATGGTTACCGGCGCTCGCGCGGGAACCGTAGCGGCGCGCCGCCTTGCGGCGCGCCGAATGGGTAGTGTGGACGGCGCGGACCTACTCTTTAAGAACACGGTGAAGAAGTACGAAAAACGTGCTGGCGGTTACACTCGTATTACCAAAGTAGGTTTCCGCAAAAGCGACGGAGCAAAAAAAGCGATTATAGAATTTGTATGAGCCATATTATCAACGCAGATGGAAAGAGATTGGGACGCATCGCTAGCGAAGCGGCGCATCTTTTGCGTGGGAAAGCTTCTTCAAGCTTTACGCGCAATGCTATTCCTACAGAACGCGTAGTTATAGAGAATGCAAGCAAGCTTTTTATAACGGAAAAGAAGCAGAAAGAAAAACCGTACCAGCGGTATTCGGGTTATCCGAGCGGACGAAAGGAAGAGACGCTACAAAAGCTTCGCGCGCGGCGCGGCATTGGGGAAGTCGTGCGCCGCGCGGTGTACGGAATGCTTGCGAAAAACAAACTTCGCGCGCGCATCATTAAAAACCTTACTGTCAAGGAATAATTCTTTTCTGGAGATTTTCGTAACCATTCGCAGATTCGTATTGTTCGTATATTCGTATATTTAATTATTATGCCAAAAGAAAAAACAAAAGGTGTGGAAACGCACGAATACATTGAAGCAATCGGCCGCCGCAAGACCTCTACTGCGCGCGTGCGCCTTCTAAAGGGCGGCGCCGGCATCTTCACCGTGCACAACGGAAAGCCGGAAGAATATTTTAAGACGGACGAACAACGCCGTGTCGCGCGCGAGGTTTTTGTACTGCATAAACCGGCGAGCGAACACTATGGCGTGTCTGTGCATGTTTCTGGGGGCGGGCTTTCCGCACAGGCGGAAGCGGTGCGACATGGCGTAGCGCGCGCGCTTGTGGAAGTAGAGCCGGAACTACGCAAGAAACTTAAAAAGGCGGGGTTTCTTAAGCGCGACCCGCGCGCCAAAGAACGCCGCAAGTTCGGTCTGAAAAAAGCGCGCAAGGCCCCGCAGTGGAGCAAGAGATAATTATGAACAACGAAAAAGACATCACCATTGAACCAGAAACGGATGCTGATAATGTAAAAGATCCGGCGGAGGCGATTAAAAAGTTGAAAGGCGAACTTACCGCGTGCCGAAAGGAGCGGGAGGAATACCTCTCCGGGTGGCAGAGGGCGAAGGCGGACTTCATCAATGCGCGAAAAGACGAAGAGAAGGCGCGCGCCGCTTTTGTGAAGTTTGCAAACGAAGGGTTTATTGAAGAAATGTTGCCGGTGCTTCAGAACTTTGAACGCGCAGTGAATAATCCCATTAGAAGTATGGAATCTGCGATTCCTACCAATTTGCCTTCAGCAAATCGGACTTCTAACGGGACTGACGCAAGTTGGAGGCGCGGTATTGAACACATATATGCGCAGTTTCGCGCCGCGCTCCAAAAGTCGGGGGTGGAATTGCTTGAACCGAAAATAGGAGATGTGTTTGACCCGTCGCGCCACGCGAGTATCGGCACGGTTGTCGTAGCCGCAGAAGCAGAAAATCACACGGTACGGGAGGTGGTAGAGAAAGGTTTCTCGCTTCATGGTAAAGTACTAGAACCGGCGAAAGTAAAAGTCGGAGAGCATAAAACATGAAAAACAACTTAAAAGAAACCCGGTGGAAACAGCGATTCACCAATTTTGAGAAAGCGTATCGGAGTTTTCAAGATGCGCTCGGTCGCGATACTGCAAATGACGAAGTGTTACGCGCGGGGCTTGTGCAAAACTTTGAATTTCTTTTTGAGCTCGCGTGGAAGATGCTTAAAGATAAATTAGAAGCTGGTGGTGTAGAAAAGATGCTTCCGCGCGATGTTATCCAGGAAGCATTTGGAGTCGGATTCGTAAAAGACGGACGCGTCTGGCTTAAGATGTTAGATACGCGCAATAAACTCTCGCACACCTACGACGAGACGATGAGTAAAAAAACAGAAAAAGAAATTCGCGAAAAATATGCAATCGTTTTTGCTGAACTTTACGAGTATTTAAAGAAATCGCTATGACAAAGTTTGGGTTAGATGAAGAAGCGCTTAACACCATTGAAGACGCTATTAAGCCGTTTCCAGATATTGAAGAAGCTGTTGTATACGGCTCGCGCGCAATGGGCAATTTTAAGCCGTATTCCGACATTGATATTGCATTAAAGGGAAAGGAACTAAACGACCGTTCGGTAAGCGCATTACATACTTTTCTTAATCACGCCGCACCAGGTTTTCCGTACAAAGCGGATGTGCTCAACTACAACACAATTTCCAACACAGAATTGAAAAAGCATATAGACGAATATGGTAAGATACTGTATAAAAGAGAAACACAATGAAAAAAATAATTTCACAAACCCAATCAGAAATCTTTGAACGCATCGTGCGTGACCGAAGCGGTCGCGCTTTCCGTGTGCGGTTTGTGGTGGTGGAACGCGGCGGCACCTTGCGCGGGCGCATTATTTCATACGAGCAAATACAGAACCTCTCGCCCTTTTCTAAGGGGGAGTACCCGAGCGGAGCGAGGGGGAGGGGGTGGTCTTCAGCGGGACAAACTACGCTCTATTTACCAAATGTCCAAAAATTAGCGCATAACGCATCTCTTTGTCACCGCGCACGCCCAACTGCCTCCCCATATTTCAATAAATTTGCATTTTTAACGGCAATAAAAATCCGCGCTCCATCGTTCAAGTAAGTTACTTTATTAGTAATTTATTTGAACAACTATGTCCAAAATATTAGGTATTGACCTCGGCACGACCTATTCCGCGATGGCAGTCGTTGAAGGCGGAACGCCGCGGATTATTGAAAACAGCGAGGGTGCGCGCACTACCCCGTCTATCGTCGCGCTCTCAAAAACAGGCGAGCGGCTTGCCGGGCTTCTTGCGAAACGACAGGCAGTTACGAACCCGAAAAATACCGTCTATACCATAAAGCGCTTTATCGGACACTCCTTTGACGACCTTGCGGTGCAGAAAGACATCAAAACCGTACCGTACGAAGTGCGAAAGAGCGCGAGCGGCGGCATTGAAGTAAAAATTGGCGACAAGTGGGAGCGACCAGAAGAAATTTCTGCAAAAATCCTTGCGAAACTAAAAGCAGATGCAGAAGCGCGGCTTGGCGAAAAAATCACCGAAGCAGTGATTACCGTGCCGGCATACTTCAACGACAGCCAGAGGCAGGCGACCAAA
>MHSA01000020.1 GCA_001821135.1 Candidatus Taylorbacteria bacterium RIFCSPLOWO2_01_FULL_48_100
CTCTTCATTTTCCGCATCAAATTCGCGCTGGTCTACGACATCTCCCACAGAGAATGCGGTATCGTGCGGTTCCTTCACCGTAAGCCGCGAGAACATCTGGCGTATAATCACTTCAATGTGTTTGCGTGATACCGTCTCGCCCTGCAATTCATACGGTTTGGAAATTTCCGCAATCAAATATTCTTGCACGCGATCCCTGCCAGCCAATTTATAAAGTTCTCCTATGTCTGCGGAGCCGTCAGTCAATAAGTCGCCTCGCTTAACAACACTCCCAACTTTTATAAGAGGGGTTCTGCTGAAGCTTGTCGCATATTCAATCGCTTCCCCGCCTTGTAAAACAGGACCTTTTTTGGATTTTGCGGGCACATCCGGCATCAATACAATTATTTTTTCTTTTCCATCTTCTTTAATTTCAATAACAGTTCCGTCCTCTGCCGCAATAACTGCAGGGTTTTTCGGATGGCGCTTCTCAAAGACCTCTTCTACGCGCGGGAGACCTTGCGTAATATCGCCGCCAACCGACGCGGTGCCTCCAGCGTGGAATGTACGCATTGTAAGTTGCGTACCAGGCTCGCCGATTGCTTGCGCTGCAATAGTGCCTATTGCCTCGCCAAGCTGAACGAGCCCGCCCTTACCTAAATCCTCACCGTAACAGTGAGCGCACACTCCGTGGCGGAGCCCGCAACGCAATGGAGAACGGACGGCAATCTCTTTAATTTGTGCTGTGTCCAGCGCTTGTGCGTCCACTTTAGTCAGAAGATGTCCTTTAGAAAACAATTTCTCTCCAGACGCGCCAGACACATCAGCCGCAAGCACACGCCCGCGTGCGCTTTTCACAAACGAAATATCCATACCGGACGCGCCTCCTTTTTTAATCACGACAAACTCTTTTGTATTGCAATCATCTTCGGTAATTACCATATCTTGCGCCACAACGAACAATTTGCGCGTCATATAACCCGCCTTCGCCGTGTTGAGCGCGGTGTCTGTTTGACCTTTGCGCGAGCCGTGCGTCGTAACGAAATATTCAGTCGGAGTGAGTCCGCGCTTCATACACGAAGTAATCGGCATTTCAATCGTCTCTCCAGCTGTGTTCTGGATGAGTCCTTTCATACCGACCATCTGCGTAATTTGTGAAAGCGAACCGCGCGCGCCGGAATGCACCATATCGTACACCGAGCCGTCTTTTTGAAGAGTGCCCGGCACGAGTTTTTCTACATCATTTTTCGTCGCCTGCCATATTTCAATATTTTTACGGATTCGTTCGCCTTCTGAAAGCAGCCCTTCGCTCCATTGCGCAAACACTTCATCCGACTTCCTTTTCGCCTTTGCAATAACCAACTCTTTATCTTTCGGCTCAATCACATCATCAATGCCCCATGTTATGCCAGATTGCGTTGCATACTTAAAGCCAAAGTTCTTTATTGCATCCATAATTTCCGGAATCCTTTCAAGGCCATACCGACGCATCAAGTCGTCTACCAGCCCAGCCATTTTCTTGCGGTCAATTTCAGAGTTTAGGAACGGATAATCCGCTGGCAATACGCCGTTAAACAAAACGCGTCCTGCGGTTGTTTCAAAATAATCACCAGCAAACGCAGTGTACTTCGTATCTTTCGGAACACCAACCTTGATGCGCGCGCGGCAATCAATCGTCTCAAATTGAAGCGCGGTCAGCGCATCAAGAGGAGACGCAAAATATGAACCCTCGCCGCGCGCGCCTTCCACAATCTTCGTTTTCCAATATACGCCGAGCACAATATCCAACATTTTTGCAGAAACAGTCGGTTCTCCGTTCCCCGGCTTCAATATGTTTTTGTCCGCCGCCATAAACTCGCGGGCTTCCAACTGCGCTTCTTCCGAAAGCGGAACATGAACCGCCATTTGGTCGCCATCAAAGTCGGCATTAAACGCGGAACACACAAGCGGGTGTACTTGAATCGCGCTACCTTCAATCAGCACCGGCTGAAATGCCTGAATACCTAAACGGTGCAAAGTCGGCGCGCGGTTTAGTAGCACATACTTGCCGCGCGTTACTTCTTCAAGAATTGCCCACACTTCTGGAATTTGGTCTTCAATAAGACGCCCGGCACCGCGAATGTTGAATGCAAGTTCGCGTTTAATTAGCTCAGAAAGCACGAACGGGCGAAAGAGTTCCAATGCCATATGTTTCGGAAGCCCACATTGATTTAATTTTAATTCAGGGCCGACGACAATAACAGATCGTCCAGAATAATCCACGCGTTTTCCGAGCAAGTTCTGGCGGAAAAGCCCACGCTTGCCTTTTAAGTTGTCGGCAAGTGACTTGAGTTGGCGGCGCGCCGCAGGACCTCCGCCTGAAGACGACGAACCGTGACGAATGGAATTGTCTATGAGCGAATCAACCGCCTCCTGTAAAATACGCTTTTCGTTTCGCAAAATAACTTCAGGCGCGTTAATTTCCAAAAGTTTCTTTAAGCGATTATTGCGGTTGATGACGCGGCGGTATAGGTCGTTCACATCCGAGGTTGCATATCGGCCTCCGTCCAAAGGAACCATAGGTCTAAGCCCAGGCGGAATTACAGGAATGCGCGACAGGAACATCCACTCGGGGCGCATACCTGAAGCAATCATACCGCGGATAAGTGCGAGCCGTTTAGACAGCCGCTCACGCTCCCCTGCTCCCGCCTTTTCTTGTGCGGCTTCAAGCTCGCCGCGCAATGTTTCCAAGTCAACCTGTTTGCATAAATTATAAATCGCTTCCGCGCCGATTTCCGCCTCAAAGCACGCGCCGTATCGCATTGAATATCCATGGAACGACACTTCGTCCAAAACAAGCCCTGGAACTATACCATCTATTTCACGCTTCGCTCCGAGGAATCGCTCTTTGAGCGCCTCTTTAGTTTTTTCATCACCCGCCGCTTTTACTTTCGTTTTGTATTCAGTATCAAGTTCTTTAAGCAATTGTCCTTGCTCCACCTCGTTAACGCGCGTTACGAGGTAGCCCGCGAAGTAAATCACGCGCTCCACATCTAGAGAAGTCATACCTAGGAAGAGAGAGAGGCGCGACGGAAGCCCGCGCAAAAACCAAATATGGGAGACGGGGGAGGCGAGATCTATGTGCCCCATTCTCTCGCGGCGCACTACCGCGCGCGTGAGCTCCACTCCGCACTTTTCGCACACGATTCCCTTGAAGCGGATGCCGCGGTATTTGCCGCAATAACACTCATAGTCCTTTTCGGGACCGAAAATCTTTTCATCAAAAAGCCCACTCCGCTCGCTGCGCTGTGTTCGGTAATTGATTGTCTCGGGCTTTGTAACTTCGCCCTGCGACCACTCCTTTATTCGTTCGGGAGAAGCGAGTCCGATGCGAACGGAATCAAAGTCGAGTGGAATACTTGTTGGATTTGGACGAAACATATAAGTTAATATACCAATATACGAATAATACGAATCTACGAATGGCTACGAATAGATACAAAAAACTAGGAACGGGTGCGTGAGCGAGAGCGGGAACGAGTAGGCGCATCGCCGTCGCCTTTATTGCCTCCTTGTAACTCTGTGTCCAGTGCAAGCCCGCGCAAATTGTTCAGAAGCACGCTGAATGATGCGGGTACGCCGCTGTACGAAATCGGTTCATTTTTCACAATTGAATCAAATGCCGCCGCGCGCCCCGGGATATCGTCTGATTTTATCGTCAACATTTCGCGTAGCGTGTACGCCGCGCCGTGTCCGAGGAGCGCCCACACTTCCATTTCGCCGAACCGCTGTCCGCCTCCCTGCGCTTTGCCGCCGAGTGGCTGTTGGGTAATCATTGAGTACGGACCGATAGAACGCATATGAATTTTGTCTTCCACCATATGGTGCAATTTCATAATGTACATAGTGCCGACTGCGATATCTTGCGCGAACGGCTCGCCTGTCCTGCCATCGTACAATTTCATTTTTCCGTTTTTAGAAAACCCCGCGCGAACCAATTCGTCTTTTATTTCTCCATCAGTCGCGCCCGCAAACGGCGGCACGACCGCCTGATAGCCGAGTGCGCCCGCCGCAAGCCCCAAATGCAATTCTAAAATCTGCCCGAGATTCATACGGGAAGGTACTCCTAGTGGAGTCAGAATAATATCTATCGGCGTGCCATCTGCAGTAAATGGCATTTCTTCCACAGGCAAGATTTTAGAAATAACGCCTTTGTTGCCGTGGCGGCCCGCAAGTTTGTCTCCTACCGACACTTTTCGTAGTTGCGCTACTTCAATATGTATACGCTTCAGAATACCACTCTCCAACTTGTCGCCGCGCTCGCGCGAAAATACCTTCACGCTAATGATGCGTCCGCGCTTGCCGCCCTCCGTTCGCTTGGAAGTATCTTTCACATCACGCGCCTTCTCGCCGAATAGCGAACGAAGAAGTCGTTCTTCTGGGGTGAGCTGTGTTTCGCCTTTCGGAGTAATTTTGCCGACCAAAATGTCGCCAGGGCGGACTTCCGCGCCAATGCGTATAATTCCGTCTTCGTCCAGATTTTTTAATTTAGCTTCGCCGACATTTGGAATGTCGTGAGTTGTAATTTCGGGTCCAAGCTTCGTATCGCGCACATTCACCACAAACTCTTCAATATGTATGGACGAGAACTTGCTTTCACGGACCATTCGTTCGGATACAATAATCGCGTCTTCGTAGTTTGCACCCGCCCACGACATAAAGGCGACTAGAACATTGTGTCCTAGCGCCATTTCCCCTCCTTCGCTGGACGAAGTGTCGGCAAGAAGTGTTCCTTTCTTTACTTTGTCTCCTACCGACACCGCAGGCCGCTGATGAAAAGCCGTAAAGCCGTTGGTGCGCTGGAATGAAACGAGGGGGTATGAGTGTTCTTTTCCTTTTATATTTTTAACGCCAATGCGCCGCGCATCTACAAAAGAAACAACACCTTCTTCTTCTGCAATAATGAGTCGCCCGGTGTCACGCGCCGCTTTGCCTTCAATACCGGTCGCTACAAGCGGCGCTTCCGGCACTAGGCACGGCGTTGCTTGCTTTTGCATGTTGGAACCCATAAGCGCGCGGTTCGCGTCGTCGTGGTTCAAGAACGGAATCATTGAAGTTGTAATAGAAAACGCTTGATTTGTCGCTATATCTATATATTCAACTTCTTTCGCAGACACGATTGACGGCGCGCCCGCCACGCGCACCTCTACTTCCTTTTCCAAAAGCGCGCCGTTTTCGTCGCGAAGAACTGCGGCGTGCGCAATTTTCTTTCCTTCTTCTTCCAATGCATTCAGATATTCAATTTCTTTCGTAATAATTCCGTCTTTCACACGCGCGTAAGGTGTCTCAATCATTCCGAATTCGTTGAGCCGCGCGTAGTTGGCGAGACGCAAAATTAGGCCAATGCTTCCGCCTTCCGGGGTCTGTATGGGGCAAAGACGCCCATAGTGCGAAGGGTGCACATCGCGCACCTCAAAACCCGCGCGTTCGCGTGTTAGTCCGCCTGGACCGAGCGCAGACACCGTACGCAAATGCTCTATTTCCGCAAGAATATTTTCTTGCTGCATAAACTGCGATAGTTGGTTGGTGGTGAAGAATTCGCGAATGCGCGCCTGAAGCGGCTTCGGCGAAATGAATTGCGACGGAAGCGTGAGGTCCGATTCCACTGTGGACATTCTGTCTTGCAAATTGCGCTTCATCTGCGTCATACCAACGCGTACTTTTTGTTCCAAAAGTTCCCCGACAAAACGCACGCGGCGGCTCCCAAGGTGGTCTATATCGTCTTCAACCGCGCCGTCTGTTGTTGCAAGTTTGCACACATGCACGACCGAAGTTACTACATCGTCAAGCGACAAAGTCATTCGCTCGGCTTCTTTGCATTCAAGCGTCTTTCCGAATCTGCGATTAAAACGAAACCGCCCAACCTTGGAAAGGTTATAGCGGTCTACATCAAAAATAGAGGTAACAAAAGTGCGTGCGGTTTCTGGAGTGGCGATTTCTCCGTCGCGGAGGCGCTTGTATACTTCAAGATACGCTTGAGGAGCTTCCTTTGCGTGGTCTTTCGCGAGCGTAACTGTAATAAATTGTTCCGCAGGAGTTCCAGCAAAGAGCGCTTTGATTGCGTCATCTGTTCCAGCACCCAATATGCGAAGGAGCGATGAGAGCGGGAACTTGCGTTTGCGGTCTATGCGCACATAAATCGCGCCGTCGGGGTCGGTGTCTATCTCAATCCACGCGCCGCGCGCGGGCATAATCTTCGCGCCGAAATATTTCTTGCCGCGCACTTCCTCGGCGGTGAAAAAGACGCCGAAAGAACGCGCGAGTTGCGGTACAATGACGCGTTCAACTCCGGAAATAACAAATGTGCCGTGGTTGGTCATAAGCGGAACATCCGACATGAAGATTTCCTGCTCCTTCTCGGTACCCTCCAATTTGTTTTTTAGGCGCACAACCACTTTGATTGGCGCTTCGTAAGAAACCTTATTGGCTTTTGCCGTGTGCTCATCGCATTTCGGTTCGCCAATGGAAATGTGTGAGAAATCCAATTCAAACTTCTTGCCCGAATAATCTTTTATCGGAGAGAATTCCTTAAAGACGGCCTTCACGCCCTTTTCAATAAACAAACGGAACGAATTCAGCTGGGGCTCAACAAAGTTCGGAAACTCCGCGAGCGGCTCGCGGAACGCTCCGAAATATTTCTTCGGACGCTTCGCAACATCCGCAACATCAATGGCAATTCCCATGTTATTTAGAATATAAAAATATAAAGTAACGCAAAACGAAAACAAAAGCCCTCGCCAAGGCCCTTGTTATATGTTGTTAATTTGTATTTAATTGTATGAACGCAAAATGGCGCTCTATTGCTTACTAAAAGTCGCGCTGGGTAACTCATTCGTTCCGAAAATACAAATACAAAGAGAGTATATACCTATACCCTTTTCCTGTCAACCCCGTTAGAAGCAGGACGCGGACTGCAACATAACGATGTTATTTATAAATTAAAAAATACAATAAAAAACTAGGCTATGTATTGGTTTTACACGAGCGTCCGCGGCTTCTAACGGGGTCAAATGCAAGTCCGCGTGGTGTGGATAACAACCGTTCGGGTAGCTCGCCCTTAAAGACACGCATAAAATCCTAGTGGATTTTTGCTCTGCTCGCCAATCAAGAAAATAATCAACGGAGTACCGTTGTAATTTTCTAATTGGCTGCGCAAGGTCTTTGCGGGCGACTACCCTCACTCAATTTTTCTCGCCGTTTCGGCAGAGGTGCTTCCTCGCTCTTATTATTAAGCTACGATCGTATCTTAATGATGATTCTCTTTTTCTATCATACTTGCAAGTAAGATAGAATTTACCGACATACACTTAACTCCGCGACCGCTAAATTAAGTGTATCCAGTCATTTTGCCTGTCCGCAGACGAGACGGGCAAAATGACTGTACAAAATAAAAACCAACTACGAAAAGATAGTTGGTTTGGAAATTTCCACTTAAAGACACACTCCAAGAATTTCCATTGCTTTTTCATCTGGAACTTGAGTGACGAACCCAGAAATTGTTGTAACTGGCACATCTTTTGCATTGGAATGTACTCCCCAAAAATATTCCAGTACTTCAGAAAGTGCGAGCAAAACAATTTTTTGAGATTCGTTTAGTGTGATCGCTTGGTGTGGATAGAAAGCATCTTGGCCAGTAACTTCAACATAGGTTTTCCCTTTCTTTGCAACATGAATAGAAAGATTACATATATTTGTGAGATTATCGGCTTCCATTTGAAATGAAAAAGTGCTTGAAAGTCTCAAATTTGAAGAGGACATTTGAAACTCACCTTCCATGTGTTGATTGTCGGCGTCTCGCTTGCATTTTAACATCTCCACAAAAACATCTATCATAAAATATCCTTTCTCTTTAAATCTGATATTAATAATTACATATTATTGCTCAAACATCAAGACACCTTATTTCTAGCGATCAAAAACGGCTCGGTGCGCGCTGAGCCGTTTTTTCTATACAAGTATTTTGCAAAATACTCCAATAGATAAATCCTCTATGTGCTTATTCGCGCGAATTAGAAGATAGATAATTTATCTATTTTTGGCGCGCGGCGCGCCATTTTTCTATATTGGCGCGATGTCCGGTGAGGAGGACTTTTGGGACACGATACTTTTTGCCTTTGTGCGCGAATACATCGGGGCGCGTGTACACATCGGGGCTCGCCGCCCGCGTTTCCTCGCGTGATTCGGGCGCGCCGAGCACGCCCTCCACCTGCCGAGCAATCGTATCAATCAAAATCTCCGCAGCGAGCTCCCCTCCCGTCAACACAAATGGCCCGACAGATAATTCTTCTACCTTGAACACTCTCTTCACGCGCGCATCTATTCCCTCGTACCGCCCGCAGATGATAATGATGTCCGAAAACTCTTTTGCGAAGTTTATTGCCGTTTCGTTGGTAAACTGCTTCTCGCTTGGGCTTAACCAAATAATCGGAACTCTTATCTTTTTTGATACTCCTACATTCCTAGGAATGTAGGAGAGTGCTTTTTTTATGGCTCGGATGACGGGTTCGGCTTGGATCACCATGCCTGGTCCGCCTCCGTAGGGCTTGCGGTCAACTCGGGCGTGCTTGTTCTCCGCGTAGTCGCGCGGGTTGTAAAACTTCACCGCAATCTTTTTGTCTTCAATCGCACGCTTCAGAATTGATTCGCCTAGATACGAGCGAAACGCGTTTGGAAATAATGTAATAATATGGAAAGTCATAAATAAGTAATAGCACAAAAGACCCCCGCTGTATAGCGGGGGTCTTTTGTTACGAACTATATCTTCAAATCGTCCATCGCTTCGTCCACGCTTTTCATCGCGCGCGGGGCTTGCGTGCCGCCTTCGGGCTCGTTAATCTTCAAGTTCACGCGAGCGTTGTTCTTCATACCCACAACCCGAAGTAGTATCCGAAGCGCCTTGGCGGTGTTGCCGCTCCGTCCGATAATCTTCCCCATATCTTCGGGGCCGACCGAGAGCGTCAAAAGCACGCCCATCTCGTCCACAGTGCGCGCGATTTTCACCGCGTCGATATTGTCTACGAGCGCCTTCACGACATATTCCAAAAACTCTACATCGTTTTCTTTCTTTGCCATTTTCGTTCTGGTTTTATCCAAGACATTATAATCAAATCTAGCAGTTCGTCCGACCTCGCCGAATCTGCTTGCTCAAGTATAGCAAACTTATGCAACTGGCGCGACTTCAACCAGTTTCTCTTCCTTTTTCGCCTCCTCTTTCTTTTCTTCTTCCTTCTTGATTGGTGTGTGTTTCGGAAGCGCGTTTTTCTTTTTCCCTTCAATTATTTTCTGCGTAATCAAAAAGTTATGTAGCGTATCCGACATTTGCGCGCCTTTGGAAATCCAGTGTTTTACCCGTTCCGCATCAATTTTTCGTTCGTGCGTCGTGTTGTTCCATGTGCCGAGCGTCTCAACTGTCTTACCGCTCTTTGTAGAGTTGCGCGCGTCCGTCAGCACCACCCGAAAAACGGGCATATGCTTCCTCCCCACGCGCTGTAATCGGATTTTTAACATAAAAAGCAATATAGCATACAAGATTCATCCGTGCAATTTTGATAAATAAAAACAGGCGGATGTGTGCATCCGCCCGTCGTGAGAACCGCATTTATGTCTTCAATTCTTGTAGAAGCATGCCGAGGTTTGAGAAAATGTGCAGCGCATCGGAAAACTCCGAGAGATTTCTTCCAGCACTAGGTACAGCAACAGGAAGTATTCCTGCCGCGATTGCCGCTTGCACATCCACAGGATTATCGCCGACATACGCGCATTCGGAAGGAGGTACACCGATTCTTTTTGAGGATACCAGCAGCAAATCCGGTGCCGGCTTTCCTTTTTTTACCTCCGGGTCATCACCAGAAACCACCGAATTGAACATCGAATAAATATTCGTGTGATTTTTGGTTTTCAACACTAGAATCTCTTTTGTTGAACTGGTCGCCACTGCAAGCAAAGCAGGTTCGTGCAGATGCTTTATGAGTTCTGTCGCGCCAGGCATCATTTCTGCATATGGAGCCCGCTGGAAAAGGCGTTTGTCTAATTCCGTTTTGAACTCGGCGTATCCGGGAAGGGGCAAACCTACCCCCTCAATCATCAGCCGCGCGACTTCTTTGAGGTCAAGACCCTTGACCTTCATAAGCAGTTCTCGGCTCGGTTCAGGTCGCCCAAATGTCCGCGCCATGTCGCAGAAGCTCCACTCATAATCGGGTTCTGTGTCTTGTAACAACCCGTCATTGTCAAAAATCCAACCTTTTATTTTCTTTAAGTTCACAACTGACCTTTCTGTTAAACTGTTTTATGTTTTTGCTTTTCTGAATTGAGGATAGCATACAAGAGATACACCGTCAACTTGCCTATTGGACGGGTGCGTGCTTCGTTGCTATACTGCGCTTGTGAAGAAAACAACGCACCCTTATTTAATTACAGGTCTAATCTCCATCAACTCGCGCGGAGTTGGGTTTGTAGAGGATGAAGGCGGAAAAGACGACATTGAAATACCTACAGAAAATCTAAACTGCGCGCTCAATAAAGACGAAGTAGAAGTGCGCCTCACAGGCGGCAAAAGCCAGCGCGAACGCCCGCTCGGCGCGGTGATGAAAATAGTGAAGCGCGCGAAAGACAAGTTTGTAGGCGTGTTGAAACAAGAAGAAGGAAGGTTTTTCGTAAAGCCGGACGACTGGCGGTGCTATGCAGATTTTCGCATTGATGCAAAGAAAACGGGCAATGCAAAAGAAGAAGATAAGGTGCTGATCAAAATGCTTCCGTGGAATGACCCTGGACGCTCGCCAGAAGCGGAGATTGTAGAAGTTATTGGGAGAGCCGGCGAACATAATACGGAAATGAAGGCGCTCGCGCTCGCGCGCGGCTTTGCGTCTTCGTTCCCAGATGTAGTGGAGCGCGAAGCGCGCTTGTTGAAGCAAAACGAAAAAACAATTTTCGTGGAAGAAATTCCGAAACGAAAGGATTTCCGTGGCGTTACAACCTTCACCATTGACCCCGTTGATGCAAAGGATTTTGATGACGCGTTGTCTTTCAAGCAACTCCAGAACGGGAATTACGAAATAGGAGTTCATATCGCGGATGTCTCTTTCTTTGTGCGTGAGAAGACGGTGTTGGACGCGGAAGCGCGCGAGCGCGGCTTCTCGGTGTACTTGGTAGACCGCACGATTCCGATGCTTCCTGAAGCACTCTCAAACGACCTGTGTTCCTTGAATCCAAATGAAGATAAGTTTGCATTTTCTGCGGTGTTTGAAATAAATGAAAAGGCGGAAGTGCTCTCGCGCTGGTTCGGGCGCACGGTCATCCGTTCGGATAAGCGGTTCACCTACGAAGAAGCGCAAGAAATTATAAATAAAAAAGAAGGAATATTATCAGAAGAGCTTTTGGTATTGAACCGCCTTGCGAAAATTATGCAGGAGAAGAACAACGCGGCGGGCGCGATTGATTTCGCGCAAGACGAAGTGAAGTTTGAGTTGGACAAAGACGGTTGGCCGATTCGCGCGTATAAAAAGCCGCACTTAGAAACGCATAAACTTGTGGAAGAATGGATGCTCCTTGCAAACCGCGAAGTTGCTGAGTTCTTGTCGCATGCGCGGGAAAAACAGAAAAGCAAAATGCCTGTTTTATATCGTATTCACGATTTACCCGACAGCGAGAAAATTGGCGAACTTGCGCTCTTCGTGCGCGCGCTTGGACATCACTTGCCGATTACAGGTAAGAGTGTGACGGCGAAAGACCTACAACAATTGTTTAAAAAAATAGAAGGCGAAGCGGAAGAGGCGCTAATTAAAACAACCGCGCTCCGTTCTATGTCCAAAGCCGTTTATTCTACAAAAAACATTGGGCACTTCGGGCTTGCAATGCCGTTTTATACGCACTTCACTTCCCCAATCCGCCGCTACGCGGACTTACTGATACACCGTATGCTTGCGGGGCATTTGCATGGAGAAAAGATGGAAGCGCAAGAGTGGGCGGAATATGAACGGCTCGCCGAACACATTACGGAAAAGGAAATCGGCGCGGCGGAGGCCGAGCGCGAGTCGGTGAAAATGAAAAAAGTTGAATATATGTCTGAGCGCGTCGGGAAAGAATTTGACGGCGTCATTTCGGGCGTAACCGAATGGGGTGTGTATATAGAAGAGACGGAAACAAAATCGGAAGGAATGGCGGCACTCCGAAATTTCGGAGACGACTTTTACGCACTGGACGAGAAGCACTATTGCATTAAAGGCGCGCGCACGGGCAAAAAGTATTCGCTCGGCGACAAAGTGCGCTTCAAGGTTATCGGCGCGGACACGGAGCGCAAAACGCTGGATTATAAAATTATATAAAAACCCGCACACAACACATATAACCCGTCAAGTTGCACGGTTTGGTGGGGTTTGTTAGTATGTGGGTACACAGTGGCTTCGGCCTCCGAGAACCCCGCGTAAGCGGGGTTCGTTTTTTACAAGAACTCTTTTATGTAATTTATAAGTGCCACAAAATCTTCTTTCGGCATAACACCTACTTTGCGAATTAACCGCTTACTGTCAAAAATACGCATTTGCAATACCAAGATATCATTTATCATGTCTTCTAATGTAAAACGAATGCGAAAAGGAATTCCGTCTTTAATTTTTGTCGTCAGAGGTATTGCCCAGAAAACATCTCGAGTGAACTTTTTTACAATAACGACAGGGCGACTATAATCACTTGTTTGAGAGTGTTGTTCAGAGCCCACATTAACGCCTATTGCACACCACCAAATTTCTCGTTCGTGAAAGTCGGGGTTTCTTTTTTCTCCATCAATTATCTTCTTTCTTTTGTTCCACACGTCAAAATCTTTTTGCATAAGAGTATTTTATCATAGGGTGTTGTTTGCTCAAAAAAACAAAACCGTGTAATACTTACCCGAATGGCGCAGAAACTTTTGATTGTTGAGTCGCCCGCGAAGGCGAAAACCATCGGAAAATATCTCGGTGCGGATTTTGCCGTCAAGGCGTCCGTCGGGCATGTGCGCGATTTGCCGAAGTCCAACAAGAACGCCGTGGACATACCTGCGGGCTTTGTGCCGCATTACGAAATATCTAAAGGTAAAGAAAAAACTGTGGCGGACATAGCTGAGGCGGCGGCGAGCGCGAAAGAAATCATTCTCGCAACCGACGCCGACCGCGAGGGCGAGGCGATAGCGTGGCATATTGCCGAGCTTCTGAAAAAAGCCGGAATTAAAAAGCCGATTGCGCGCGCCGTGTATCACGAAATTACCAAGCACGCGATTGAAGACGCGCTCGCGCACCCGCGCGCGATAGACCAAAATTTGCGACGCGCGCAGGAAGCGCGGCGCGTGCTGGACCGCCTTGTTGGCTACGACCTGTCTGGTCTTATTTGGAAGAAGCTCCGTTACGGGCTATCGGCTGGGCGCGTACAATCTCCCGCACTTCGCATCCTTGCCGAGCGCGAACGCGAGATAAAAGCGTTCGTACCGGAAACATTTTGGCGTATTTTTGCGGACACTAATACTGTACAGAAAGCCGTGCTCGCGCTTTCGTGTGAAGAAGAGCCGCGCGATAAATCAGAAACCGAGCGCATTCTCTCCGAAGGGAAAAATGGCGAGTGGTTTGTGAAAGAAGTTAGCGAAACAGAAGCGAAGCGAAGCCCGCGCCCGCCATTCATCACCTCCACACTCCAGCAAGTTGCATCCACGCGCCTTGGATTTTCGCCAAAGAAAACAATGATGCTCGCACAAAAACTTTATGAAAGCGGGCTCATCACCTATATGCGCACCGACTCAACTAATTTGTCGGAAGATGCGCGGCGCGCGCTCGCGGTAGTTATTGAAAAATTATTTGGAAAGGAAAATGTTGCGCTTCGCCATTACGCGAAGCAAGTAAAAAACGCGCAAGAAGCGCACGAAGCGATTCGCCCTACCGATGTCGCACGCGAGTCGGCGGGCGCAATTCCCGACCAAAAGAAATTGTACGAACTCATTCGCCGCAGAACAATCGCCTCACAAATGCCCAATTCGGGAATCCTCCGTACAAAGATTATCGCGAATATTAAAAACGGAACGATTCCGGACTTTTCCGCAAACGGGAGCCGCGTCGTTCACCACGGCTGGCTTCTTGCCGATCCTGCCGCAAAAGGCGAAGAAAACGAACTGCCAAAAGTGGTAACAAACGAGCCGCTCGCACTTCACGATATTCGCTCGGAAGAAAAGCAGACCGAGCCGCCAGCGCGATACAGCGAGGCGGGGCTGGTGAAGGAGCTTGAGAAGCGCGGAATCGGTAGGCCATCTACTTATGCCTCAATTATTGACACGCTTCTTGCGCGAGGATATACAGAAAAGGAAGGCCGCGCGCTCCGTGTAACAGAAACCGGAGAAGCCGTGAGCGCGTTTATAGAAAAATATTTCGGCGCGTACATTTCGGACTCGTTCACCGCAGAGATGGAAGATAAGCTGGATGACATCGCAAACGGAAGCCGCGAATACGAGAAGACGATGCGCGAGTTTTATACACCATTTAATAAAGAAGTAAAAAAGCAGTCAAAAGATGCTGAAAAGATAACTTCGCTCGGAGATGCGCCGAGCGGTATGAAGTGCCCTCTCTGCGAAAGCGCGATGGAGAAAAAACTCTCGCGCGTCGGCGCGTTCTTTTCGTGCAAAAAGTTTCCTGAATGCAAAGGTGCGCGCTCGCTTGACGGCGGAGTGGTAGAAGAAAAAAAGCCGGCAGTTCCGATTGGAACCGACCCGGCGACCAATGAGCCGATTTTCGTGAAGGTAGGACGATTCGGTCCGTATGTGCAGTTGGGTGAGAAGAAAAAAGGCACAACAACCAAACCCAAGATGGCGAGTATCCCGAAAGATATTGAACCGAAAAATGTAACGATAGAAATCGCGCTGAAACTGCTCTCGCTCCCCCGCCCGCTTGGCGTACATCCGACGACCGGCAAAGAAATTACCGCAAGCCGAGGAAGGTTCGGTCCCTACATTGTGCACGACGGCGACTTCCGCTCGCTCAAAGTACCAGACAATCCGTACGACATCACGCTCCCCCGCGCGCTTGAAATCCTCAAAGAAGAAAAAAAGAAACGCGGGTTCAAAAAGAAAGAATCTTAATCACGAAACTTATTCTTGTCGCAAAAACTCATACCCGACCCTTGAGAACAAACTATTCGGCAAGTTATTAAGTCGTTTTTGTACCACTCTGATTGCTGGTTCGGACTTATCAACCCCAATCCAATTGCGATTAAGCGATTGTGCGGCAACAAGCGTTGTGCCGGAACCAGCAAAACAATCAAGAACCAAACCTCCTTCATTTGAAGATGCTTCAATAATAAACTTTAATAAATCAAGATTTTTCTCTGTTGGGTATTGAGGATATTGAGGGTCTTTGAATTCCCAGATGTCTTGCATTTTTTTCCCATCTCTTTCATCAACAAAAATCTTTTTTCTCGGCACGTCACTTGATGACCATTCGATAAGTCATTGTTTATCCCATTCTTCCAGAATGACTGGGTCGCTCCGCCAGTGTCTCCCTTTTGGCGGAGTTACTCCACGCCATTCTTTGCCTGTATTGCCATTTGCCGTCTCGCCAGGTGCGTGTAGAGGAATAGTTGTATATTTTCTATTGTCTCTATCAGTTTTCTTAAAAAGTCGCTCTACATCATCATCAGAATAAGGAGCTTTGGGGTCATTCCATATAGGATTTTCTGCTTTGGAATAAAAAAGAATTAAGTCTTTAGTATTTCCGTATGCTTTCCGTTGAAAATTTTTAGGGTTGCACTTAATTCGTGTGATATCATTTCTAAAATTTTTTATTCCAAAAACCTCGTCCATTATGAGTTTTACATAATGTCCGATTTTGTAGTCAATATGCAAATAGATAGAACCACGATCTGACATCAATTCTCGTAACAAAATCAATCTCTCACGCAAAAACTCCAAAAACTCTGCTCCAATCAGAGTGTCGCTGTATGCAATCGCGTCTCCGTTACTGCTACTGATTGTGTTTGCACGATCTTCGCCTATCCTAAAATGCCCATTTGTTGCGAACGGTGGGTCAATATAAATTAAATCCACTTTATTCGCATAATCACTGAACAGTGTCTTCAAAACCGAGAGATTATCGCCGTGGACAAGCTTATTTTTTGCGCCGTGTCCTGAAACAATATTCAATTTTGCCTCCAAAGTCCTCTCTAGGATATCCTTTTCGTCCTTCTTGTTATCATAAGTAAGAAACATAACATCTATATCTGATACAAAAATTCCCGCAAGACCAACGCACTCATTATATTCTCGTCTTTCAGTCGCCCGATAATGTCTTTTTGTGTTTTCCTCCGAATCCAATATAGAAATAAAAAAAAATACCAAAAAGATTGACTTGTTCTGAGAAACTATAGAAGCGACTCTAGATGTTTGACTTCTTCTCTGCAGATTTTTATATCCTTTTGTAAAGTTGTCGACTTATTATCATTGGGATTTACTACTTTATTCATTAAATTCCCCAAAAGATGTTTTCGATACCGCCATTTTGTTATAATACGATGAACGCTACAATTATCATCAGTGCATCCCAAAGTTAAACATTTATCGCAATCGGCAGTGCCGCAAAGACATTTTTTAAGAATGAATTCTAACATCTTGATTTTCTATATTCATTTCAGAATCACCCTCTCCAACACAACAGGCACTTTGGGAATGTCGCGCGCGCCGACATCTACATTACTGATGGCGAGCGCGGCATCAAGCCCGCCAGTCACTTTTGCAAAAATAGTGTGCTTGCCTGCGAGCCACGGAGTTTCTTTTGCCGTTATAATAAAGAATTGACTGCCGTTCGTGTCGGGTCCAGAATTCGCCATCGCCACCGCGCCGCGCACAAACTTTTCGTCATTTATTTCATCTCCAAATTGGTAGCCAGGGCCGCCTGTACCCCAAAAGTCCTGCTTCCCGTCGTCTTTAGAAAGTGGGTCTCCGCCTTGAATCATAAAATCGGCAATCACGCGGTGGAATTTTGTGCCGTCAAAAAATCCTTTTTCGGCAAGCGCAATAAAGTTTGCGACCGTCTTCGGCGCCTTGTCGTGTAAAAACGAGATTTGTACCGAGCCGTAATTCGTTTTTAGTATCGCGCCGCTCCACGAGGCGGAAACTGCCATTGTATTTTTTTGTTCAATAGTTTGTTTAATGTCTTTCGCACCGTCCGCAAAATACCACCAAAGCCCGAGCGCAACTGCGACCAACAAAAGCGAAATTATTACTGGCATTCTAAATTCTTTAATCATAATTGATACAGTATAACAAAAATTATTCCGCCAACAACCTCTTTATCTCCTCAATCCGCATACGAAGGGACTGCAAAAGTGTCAAAAGCTCTTTTCGTTGCGCTTCGCCTTCTCCGCCACGCCCCGCAACAGTTAGCGCATTCAGTATTTCTACTGATTTTCTTTCCAGCTCTTCTTTTTCAAGATGAAGGAGGAGCACACTGACTTCTTTCGGAAGCGCCCCGCCGCCGCCAAACCGCGCTTCCGCCTCAAAGATATGTTGAACGCGCTCGTCCGCGCTGATTGCCGAGAGATATAAAAGAAATTCCGCCACAACCGCGCCAACATCTTTTTTTATTTTTTCCGTATCAACCTCACGCTCGCCCGCCTCAAGCTTTTCTTGCCATAAAATTATGCCTGCGAGCACGCGGAACGCGCTATTTTTTATTTTCTGCATTATTTTTTGACCACCTTCTGTTTGTTGTCCTGTACTCTCAATTTTCTTCAAGTCCTCCCACACCGCATCCTCGCGCACCGCGAGGCGCGCTGCGATGTCTTTCGCAAACTCCGCGCGCTCAATCGCGCTTTTCACATCCCGCACAAACGGCAATACTTCGGCGAGGACAAGGCGGCTTCGTTCGCGCGCCGTCGCGCCTCTCGCGACGGCGCGTTCAAGAAGAAACTTCACAAAATGCGTACTGTTTTTGAGTCCATCTGCAAACTCCGCAGGGCTTTTCGCGATAATATCCGCAGGGTCTTTTCCTTTATCCGACAGCGCGGCTATTTTTACTGCCATTCCTTTTTGCAATGCGGCAGATACCGCGCGGAGCGCCGCCTTCTCACCCGCAGTGTCAGCATCATACGCAAGCAAAATATTTTCCGAAAATCGGCGCAAGAGGTCTAGGTGTTCCGGTGTCAGCGCTGTACCGGATGCCGCGACTGCATTCTCAAAACCCGCTTGGTGGCACATCAACAAATCCATCTGACCCTCAACCAAAAGCGCGAATCCGCGCCCGCGAATCTTGTGTTTTGCGCGGTTAATTCCGTAGAGCGCGGACGATTTGCGCCACAACTCTGTTTCCGGAGTGTTGAGATATTTAGGTACTCCCTCGCTTTCCTTTCCCATAATCCGCCCAGAAAAAGCAATCACGCGTCCAGCGGAATCAAAAATCGGAAACATAATGCGGTTGCGAAACACATCATATGATTCGCCCTTTTTCTCCACAGATTGTTTAATGAGCCCAGCGCGAAACATTTCAGTGTCGGAAAATCCTTTCGCGGCTAAGCGCGCGCGAAGCGCGCGCCATTCGTCAGGCGCAAACCCGACGCGCCACACTCCGCTCGTTTTTGGCAAAAGCCCGCGCGATGCGAGGTAGGCGCGCGCGTCTGCGCGCGCGCCCAATTCTTTTTCAAAAAACTGCGTTGCTTCTTCAAGCACTGCAAAGAGACGGTCTCTGCTGTCGCTTTCCTCTTTGCGAAAATGGGAGAGAGGTACTCCGGCGCGCTCTGCGAGCACGCGGAGCGCGCCCTTAAAATCCACTCCTTCCATTTGTTCAACAAATGAAAATATATCGCCCTTCGCACCGCATCCGAAACAATAAAAAGAACCGCGCGCAGGCGACACAAAAAACGATGCGGTCTTTTCGTGATGGAATGGGCATTTGGCTTTGAGGTTCGCGCCCGCGCGCTCCAACTTCAAATATGAACCGACTACTTCTTCCACTCCCAACCGCGCTTTTATTTCTTCAACAGGGCTTCCCATAATTCTCGCTACTATATCATACATAGTTCTCCACTTATTACCCACACGAAATTAACGATGTGCGTTGCTTGCACCGAGGATACGCATGTTACAATTCTCCACGCTATGGCAACTGCAATCAGAATCCCGCCGCAAAATATTGATGCCGAAAAAGCGCTCCTTGGTTCCGTAATGCTTCGCCCAGACGCAATTTCGGATGTAATGGACCTACTTTCTCCTGAAGGATTTTATGTGGAAAAGCACCGCCTGATATGGAAGACGATGCTAGAACTTTTTGCAAAAACCGCGCCGATTGACCTTCTTTCACTTTCTTCGCGCCTAAAAGAAAAAGAAATACTTGAAGCCGCGGGTGGTGCGTCATACCTTGCCGAACTCTCGTCAAGCGTACCATCCGCCGCCAACGCGCGATATTACGCGGAAATTATCGCAAAGAAAGACATTATGCGCTCGCTCATTTTGGCGGCAGAACATATTGAGGTGCTCGGTTACAGCGAAGAACACGAGGTTGATGCGCTATTGGATGCCGCGGAAAAACGGATTTTAGAAATAGGAAAGCGAGGCGGTACGCATTCATTTTTGGAACTCAAAGATACGCTGGCGGAAGCGTGGGAACGGTTGGACAAACTACACAAAACAGGCGAAGGATTGCGCGGCGTGCCTACAGGTTTTAAGGAAATTGATTCTAAACTTTCAGGACTGCAAAAGTCGGACCTCATTATCCTCGCCGCTCGGCCATCTATGGGGAAGACCTCGCTAGCACTGGACATAGCGCGCCAGACATCTACGCTCCACCAAACGAAAGTTGCTATCTTCTCGCTGGAAATGAGCTCACAACAACTTGTAGACAGAATGCTTGCGGCGGAATCGCGCGTGGATGCGTGGCGGCTCCGCACCGGCAAACTTACTGCGGAAGATGAGTTCGCCAAAATCCGCGATTCGTTGGACCGCCTCGCTAAAGCGCCTATTTATATAGACGACCAACCGGGCGCAAATATCCTTAAAATCCGCTCCATGGCGCGGCGTATCAAACACGAAAAAGGACTTGACCTTATTATCGTTGACTACCTCCAACTAATGACCCCAACCAATACGCGCACAGACAATCTTGTACAGCAGATCTCGGAAATCTCGCGCTCGCTGAAACAGCTCGCGCGCGAACTGGATGTTCCCGTGCTCACGCTCTCTCAGCTCAACCGCAATGTGGAAACTCGTGGAGGCAAGCCAAGGCTTAGTGACTTGCGCGATTCGGGTTCCATTGAGCAAGACGCGGATGTCGTGATGTTCATCCACCGCGAAGACAAATACAAAGAGGACTCGGACAAGCCGAATATCGCGGAGATACTCATAGAGAAGCATCGCAACGGACCTACAGGAAAGGTAGAACTGTATTTTGACGCAGATAAAGCAAGTTTTCTGTCGCTTGAGAAAGGAAACCTAAATGAATTCTAATATGGATACTTTGCACGAACTAACTGAAATATTCCGCGCGTTCCCCGGCGTCGGACCTCGGCAGGCGAAGCGTTTTGTGCACCATCTCCTACAACGCGGAGAAGATGCGGAGGCACTGTCCGCGCTCGCGGCGCGCCTCCGAAAGAGCGTCGTTCGTTGCGAACTCTGCCGTCGTTTTTTTACCAAAGAGGGTTCATTCAAGAAGTGCCGAGCATGCCGCGATGAAGGGCGCGATAAAGCCACGCTCCTAATAGTCGCGCGCGACATAGACCTTGAAGCGGTTGAGAAATCCGGCTCGTTTCGCGGCTATTATTTTGTGCTCGGCGGAACAATTCCGATTTTAGACAAACAGCCAGAAAAGCGCATCGCGCTCGCGGCACTTATAGCGCGCGCGGAGAATGCGGCGAAAGAAGGGCTCAAAGAAATCGTGCTCGCGCTCTCCGCAAATCCCGAAGGCGAGCACACTGCGGAAACCGCGGCGCGTATCCTCGCGCCGCTAGCAAAAGAACATAACATTAAAATATCCACTCTTGGGCGAGGGCTATCCACAGGCACAGAACTGGAATATGCAGACGCAGAGACCCTCAAAAGCGCATTTAAAAACCGCCAGTGATTTTCACTTTCATAAACGGCTGGCGATGGCCGCGGAGCTTGAAGTAGCGGCTTTTCGCTTTATACTTCACCACTTCTACTTTTCTGTTTCTCCCCTCTTCAGTAATCTCCCCCTTCACCTTCGCGCCGGCGATATATGGCGCGCCGAGCGTCGTTTGCGCGCCGTCATCTGTCAAGAGAACTTTGTCAAACAAAACTTCCGCACCCTTCCGCAGGGCAGGAATCTTTTCAATCTTCACCGTTTCCCCTTCGGATGCGCGGTACTGCTTACCTCCTGTTTCTATAATCGCAAATGGCTTCATATATTTATGAAATTGTATGATAAAGGAATTATAAAAAAAATCAAGCACGCTGGGACGACGCGTGCTTGTGTTGTGGAGTAAGGGCAATATGCTAGCCAACTTACCAATTACCCCTGCGTAATAAAGAACCTCCCTTCCGTCTTACTGTCCCATCTGCATATTACATCACAGTAAATAAAAAGCAAACAAAAAGGGTTTGCGCTTGAATTGAACGGTTCTTTGCGCAAACCCCAAAAAGCCGCCTCGCATTTCGTAACTAAACTTGTTCCTAATAGGCTACACACGGAACACCTCCCTCCGGCACTTCGTGGATACAACCGGTAATGGCAGTTCTTGGAAGAATGCGGCTTCTTTACGAGTATACTAGCACCGCCATATGTAAAAGCAACCTACTCATCCGATAACGGCTTTTCAAGAGCGAGCGGTTCAAACTCCATTGAACTACCTGTGATGCGCAAAATGTCTTTGTCTATTTTCTTAAACTCCCTGCCGGACGCCGTGTAATGATTGACTACCGTGCCAAGCGCGTTGCCTAATTTCTGATGATACTCCGCGTAACCCCCCAGATGCTTTTGTAGGCCTTCCACATTCGCGCGAATTGCCTTTGCCGATTCTTCAATCTGCAACGCTTTGAGCCCCTGCAAGACGGTCTGCAGGTACGCGAGGAAAGAAGTCGGCGAGACGATAATTACCCTCTTTTCCTTGAATGCGTATTCTATTAAATCGCGTGTGTTAATCTTTACTGTCCCCACTTGCGCTACGAGTAAATCGTAATAAATCGCTTCGTGCGGAATGAACATAAACGCGAAGTCCATCGTGCCTTCTGCCGGCTTAACATACTTCGCTGTCTCGTCTATGCGATTCTTAAGGTCTGCCTTGAACGCCTTTTCTAGCCGCTCGCGCTCCACTGCGTCTTTTTCTTCCGCCAGCCGATTGTAATTTTCCAGAGAAAACTTAGAGTCAATGCAAATAATCTTTTCCTTTACAAACACTACCGCATCCACAATCGTGCCGTCCTTAAACGGATATTGCATTTGGAAACTGCCAGGAGGGAGGACATTTTTAAGAAGTGTCTCAAGATAATACTCGCCGAGAATCCCGCGCTGTTTCGGATTTTTAAGAATATCTTGCAAACTTTGCAATTGGTCCGCAAAGCCGACCATCTGCTTGCCTGTTTCCTCAACGCGCGTAACTTTTTCCGTCATTTCTTTTATCTCATTTATAAATCGCCCAACAAGCTTTTGCGATTCTCCAAACTGATTGCGCATAGAGTCGTTTACCTGCTTGTTAGTTTCTCCCATTTTCGCATCAACGATTCGTGTAAGCTCATTCATTTGCTGAAGCAGAAGGCGCGCCGAATCATTTTCGCCGCGAGCACTCCCCTTCCGCGCCAAAAATACCGCTAGGACAACAACCGCTAGCGCAAGAATACCGACAGTAATCCACATAGCCATAAAATATATGTTATCATATATATATGTCCATTCACACAAACATCAAACCAAAAATCGCTGAAGCAATGAAAGCGCGCGACGAGGTACGACTTTCCGTTCTGCGCGGCCTCTCATCCGCCTTTACAAACGAGCTTGTTGCGAAAAAGAAATCTACAAACGAAGCACTCACGGACGACGAGGCGCTTATCGTCGTTCGCCGTCAAGTAAACCAACGCAAGGATTCCATTGAACAATTTGAAAAAGGCGGGCGGAAAGACCTTGTGAACGCGGAAAAAGCGGAGTGTGCGATTTTAGAAGCGTTCCTTCCTGCGCAAATGAGAAACGATGAGATACGCAAAATTGCAAAAGCGAAAAAAACCGCCCTGAACATTTCCGACAAATCAAAAATCGGTATTCTCGTCGGCGCGGTCCTTAAAGAAACAAAAGGCCGCGCCGAAGGCGCGGCGGTGAAGGCGGTTGTGGAGAAATTGTTTGCATAACGCTTGCGTTAAAATATCAACAGAGTTATTCTAATAAACGGAGTTCATTTTCGCCGGCGCGTCCGCGGAAACAGTTGACCATACCGCAGAGTGCGGTATTGGCCAGGTACAGGTTCCTGACGAAAAGTAGACATCTGCGGCGCGCCGGCGCCGAAACCAAAAACAAAGTGAAAAAATGAAAAGCTCAATTAGTTCTGTTGTTATTTCTCTCTCTCACCAAAGTCGGACCAATTGGGGGAACAAGGGAATTGTCCAACACTTAAACGGAAACAACAATCACAAGAGCTCAAATCATACAAATCACAAACGGTGGCCTGTCCGCAAACAACCGCCCGCTTTTCACTGACGGTTTTCACCCACACACTTGATTGCTATCAAGTGTGTGGGTTATATTTTGTGTAAAATCTTTTTCAGCTCTTCACGCGTTACTTCGCGGTCGTCCCACGGTTCTTTTGCGCCATTTGCACCCATTATGTACGGGTCGGCACCCTTACCAGTAATCAAAACAACAGTGTTGTTTTGATTACTGGCATGAGCGAGCGTCTGCGCGAATTGAAGAGCCGCACGAATCGCCGCGCGCCGGTCCATAATTATTTCCGGCGCGCGCGCCATGCCGCGCGCCATCGCTTCTACGATGGCGCGCGGGTCCTCATCGTACGGGTCCTCGTTTGTCAAAAACACTTTTTCAGCGTGAGTATCTGCAATGCGCCCCATTTCGGGCCGCTTCCACACATCGCGCCCTCCGCCGGTATTGCCAAGCACAGCGATTATTTTCTTGCCCGCAAACGCCCGATACAATTTCTCAAGCGAGTCGGGTGTGTGCGCGTAATCAACAACTGCGTCAAACTTTTGCCCTTCTTGTATAAACTCCACGCGCCCTGGAATTAAAGAAACTTTTGCTACCGCGCTACGCGCAGTTTCTTCCGAAACGCCTTGGCTTTTTGCAAAAGAAACGGCGGCGAGAATATTCTCTTGATTGAACGCGCCGACCAATTTTGTCTCAAACGGCATTTCTTCTTTATTCAAACGGTAAGGAATCTGCTCTTCTACTTTCACATCAAGAAATCGCCATCCTTCCACATCGTCCGCATTGGCGACGACCGTGCGTGGGTGCTTGGGCGACCGCTCCAGCGCGCGTACGAGCGAGAGCTTCGCATCGCGATACTTCTCGTACGAGCCGTGCGACTCAATGTGCTCGCGCGCGAGGTTGGTAAAAATGACGGCATCAAAACCTATAAATGCATGGCGATAGTTTCGCGCCGCCTCGCTCGTCATTTCAAGCACTGCGTAGGCACAACCCGAGCGTATCGCGTTCCGCAAAAACTTCTGTACGAAAAACCTCCCCGGCGTCGTCATCTTGTACAAATTCCGCCGCTCGTTTTTACCAATCTTAAAACGAATCGTGCTGAGCGATGCGACTGCAAAACCCGCCTCTTCCAAAATCGCGGTCGTAAGCTCTACAACCGTGCTTTTGCCTTTCGTTCCAGTTACCGCAACGACTTTAATGTTTCGAGATGGAAATCCATAAAGAACCGCCGCGCAGAGCGCGAGCGTGAAATGATACAGCGGTTGAGCCGCCCGAAAAATCCGTTCTGGAATTATCCGCCGTCCGATGCGTAAAATCTCCTCAAACATGAACGCTACTATATCACAATAGTAAAATATGTGGATAACCGACTTTGCACACTTTCTAATTACTTTCTATAATACTCTATATGCTCACCAAGAAGCAAGCTGGGGTTTTTCACTTCGTAAAGACATACAGAGCAAAGAGAAACTATGCTCCATCGCTGGAAGAAATTAAACGAAAATTCGGACTCGCTTCTGTTTCTACTGCTCATTATTACATCAGTAAACTTCAAGATGCCGGTTTTCTCAATAAAGAACACAACCAACCGCGCGCGGTTTCAGTTGTCAGAGCGAAACAAACAATAGAAATCCCCATTTTAGGAGCGATCGCCGCCGGACAGCCGATTGAAGCACTCGAAATCCAAAACGAGACAATTACCATCACGCGAGACGAAATTGGGAAGCAAGGCAGGCACTACGCCTTGCGCGTCCAGGGCAACAGCATGATTAACGAGGGTATTTTTGACGGCGATATGGTTGTGATAAGGAAGCAGGAAACAGCGGAAAACGGCCAAACCGTCGTCGCCGTCATTGACGATAACGAAGCAACGCTGAAAAAACTTTACCGCGAGGATGGGCGTTTTAGGTTACAGCCGGCAAACCCAACGCTCTTTCCCATTTACAGAAACGAAGTGGAGGTGAAGGGGATTGTCGTTAAAATAATCCGTAATCTTGAATCGCCGCTGGACCAAGAGCAAGCAAGAAATGAAAAATATGTCCGTAGAATTGATTATTCATGGGATTATCGCGGAGAGAAGACGAAGTCATATACGCACGGGATACATACCTACCCCGCGATGTTTATTCCGCAAGTCGCTCGGCGGCTGTTAGAAACATACAGCAAGAAAGGCGATACGATATGCGATATTTTTTGCGGTTCGGGCACATCTCTTGTTGAAAGCAATCTGACGGGAAGAAACGCATATGGTATTGACCTTAATCCGCTCGCCATCTTTCTGGCGCGAGCGAAAACAACGCCCGTCAATCCGCATAAACTGACGGGGGCATATCTTGCGCTCATAGATGTTGCAGAGAAGATTAAAGACAGCGACATACAAAGACCCGACTTCAAAAATATTGACTTTTGGTTTAAGAATAAAGTAATTATTAAACTCGCCAAATTAAAAAAAGCGATACTCGCTGTTAAAGATAAATCAATTCAAGATTTTTTGTTTGTTGCTTTAAGCGAAACCGTTCGTTATTCCTCAAATACAAAAACGGGGGAATTTAAACTCGTACGCGTTAAAGGAGAGAAATTAGAAAAACATAATCCAGATGTTATGGGAATTTTCCGCAAGCACACCGAAAAAAATATCGCGGGAATGGCTGATTTTTATAAAAACGCAAAACACGATTCGTGGACGAAGATTATTTACGGTGACTCGTCAAAAGATAATGACATAAAACCGAACTCCATTGACTGTATTATCACCTCTCCACCATACGGCGATAGCCGCACAACTGTCGCATATGGGCAATTTTCCCGTCTGTCGGCGCAGTGGATTAGTGTGTTTGATAATCCAAATGACGCATCTGGTGTGGACAACGAATTACTCGGTGGAAAAGCGTCTCCAACTCTTGCTCATACGCTTCCGTCAAAATACCTTAACGATTCGCTTGATAAGATAGCAAAACAAGATGAAAAACGTGCAAAAGATGTTCTTAGTTTTTATATCGGTTTGAATGAGTGCTTAAAACAGGCGCACAAAATCCTCAAACCACAAAGATATTTTTGCATCGTTGTCTGCAACCGGTTGGTTAAACAAGTTAGAATCCCCACTGATTTTATTATCGCCGAATTAGCAGAAAGAATCGGCTTTACCTGTGAAGATATATTCGTACGGAACATACCAAGCAAAAAAATGCCGATAAAAAACTCGCCGACAAACATTGTGGGCGCGCTTGAAGAGACGATGAATAAAGAAAGTATCGTGATTTTGAGAAAAAGTTAAAGAATTCTTTTCTGAATTCTAAACAACAACGGCAAGTCCTTTTCAGCGAGACGGAAAGCGGAACCGTGATCGTGCGGCTGCCCTGTTTCGCGTCAATCGCGCAGTGAAAACCCATAGCGTTTTTCCTACCGTTTTCTATAGTTTGATGCAGAATCTTTATTGCAGGAAACTCTGTGTCGGGATAGCCAAACTTTTCCCGAATCTCGGCGTTGGTAATGCCTTCGGGACTCTTTTTGATTTTATCCACCCTTTTTCTGAAAGTTCTTTGAGTGCCTGTTTAATTTCTGCGAGAGTCCATTTTTTCATAATAGTAATTGTAAAAATCTCTAATGACCTCAATGGGATTCGAACCCATGTTCCGAGATTGAGAATCTCGTGTCCTAGGCCAGGCTAGACGATGAGGCCTCACGGAAAAAATCTTATCATTTTTCTAACGATTTTTCCACTCTTTTTCTTGCCGAACAAGAAGTTCGCTCGCGCGCGAGCGCTCCGCAAGCACGCGCTCTACGACGCGCTCCATACGGATGCCTTGCGAACCCTTGATGAGCGCAACATCTCCTGCGCGAATCTCCTGCGCGAGCGCCTCCCCGCACGCGCGCGAGTCCGCAAAGGTGCGGATTTTTTCCGCGGGGAATCCGGAAGCGAACGCGGCGGCAACAGCCGCGCATGCTCTCTCCCCTACCAAAAATACGATGTCCGCTTTCTCTACGGCATCGCGCACCATTTTGTCGTGCTCTGCCTCGCTAAGGATTCCAAGTTCTAGCATATCGCCTAGCACAGCAATACGGCGGCCGCGCGTTTCCAAACCCGACAAAGCCGTAAGTGCTTCCGCAACCGCAACAGGCGAGCTGTTGTATGTGTCGTCTATTATGCGCGCGCCATTTACTCCATCAAGCATACGCATCCGCCCCGGCGCGAGCGTTCTTTCGGAAAGCGCGCGCGAAGCGCGCGCGCGGTCAAACCCGAGCGCCTGCACTACCGCGAGCGCGGCAAGCCCAGCGTACACCATCGGCGTGCCGATCGTTCCGCGCGTCTTCACCAACAAATCAGCTTCTCCGGCGCGCACATCCGCGCCGAGGCGTATGCCAAACGAAATTACTTTAACACCTAGCGGCGCGAGCGCGCGGAACGCGCGTACATCCGCATCATCTCCATTGAGAATCAAAATACCGTCTTTCTGCAAAGCAGAGACGAGCGCGCCTTTCTCAGCAACCAGTTCACTTGCGGAAGAAAAGTTTTCTATATGCACGGGCGCGCGCGAAAGCTTTGTTACGACGACCATCGTGGGTCTGAGCCACCGCGCAATCGCACGGATGTCGCCCGGCCTGTCGGTGCCGACTTCAACCACGAGGAAACGGGGGTGTCTTGTAACTTGTAGCGTGTAGCGTGTAACTAACAAAAACAAACCGCGAAGCAAAACAAAAAACCAGCCGAGCGGATTGTTCCACTGATTACGCGCGCCGAGAATCGCGAGCGGGACGCCGATTTCGCTATTGTAACTTTTCTCACTTTTGCGTACGGAAGCAAACGGCGCGAGCGCCGCGGCAATCGCGTCTTTCGCGGATGTCTTCCCCACCGTCCCAGTTACAGCAATCACAAACGGCTTGAAACGCGCGAGAAAAAGCCGCGCTTCAAGCGTCAAAATCCCAACAACAATTGATTTTAGAAATGTCTTCATTGCAACTGTATCGTACTCGTCGCATTATTACTCGTAAAGGTAACATTGATTGCCTTTGTAATTGTCGTGTCGCTAGGAGCGGACAATCCTGTATCGTTGTGTTCAAGGAGGATGTTTTCTAAGGAAATGGGTGATGCGTCATATGAGAGTCCAATATGCATATAGCGAATGG
>MHSA01000021.1 GCA_001821135.1 Candidatus Taylorbacteria bacterium RIFCSPLOWO2_01_FULL_48_100
TCAGGAAGAATCTTTTGGGAACTCTCCCCTCATCCGCAACAAGTACGGAAAGAGGAGTCCTGGATGCCGCAAGAAGAACTTCGCGCGGCTTCCAAAAGTAAAGAAACGGGCAAGGACTTGCATCAGAACCTCGCGGCTCATCGCCTCCTGCCCCGCTCCCTTGCACGCCCGAAAGATTTCCTTCATCCTCTCGGCGCCGAATTGTTTTTCAAGCGTTTCCAATTCAGCGTCAAGAAGTTTTTTGTATTTCATTTTTCAAACTCCTCTCTATGAATTCACAATTCATCCGTACTCACGGTATTGCGAACTCAATAAAGGTGGCAATAGAATTGCCACAACAGTTTCGGCTCGTCAGGCCCTTCGGAGCTTCCCCGAAGTGAATTACGCGGCTGTTTATTGTCAGGCCGATATGACATGCGAGTACCTACTCCGAGACCGTGAAGAGTGCGAAGGAAAACTTCGCGCCCACCACTTCTTCCGGTGTGTACTCGTGCCGGTTTTCCAACCGGGGGAGTCCGCTGACCCCCATCACCAAAGCCCTTTCGCCGCTTTGCACCACCACGCTCGGCGCTTTCGGTGGGATTTCCACCGAGATGCCGAACCTGGTCTGCATCACATCGATGCTCGACTTATGGCTGGGGTTGAGACAGCTGACCACGCCGCCCGCGATGAGCTCCTTTGCCTGTTCCACCGTAAGGGTCTCCTTACGGATGGTGCAGTTGGCGGGGAACATAGAGGGGGCGATACCGAAACCGAAGTATGTTTTTGTATTCATATGACCTTTCTACTTTTAATCATAGCATAGTGATAAAATAAGTCAAGCACTTTCGCATAGAATGGCTCACTTGTTCACTATTTTGTGGCTTATTTCGTTATCCCCTTGCAAAATATACCCGCTTTTGTTATACTTCTGTGACAAATTATGAGTCCCGTTAGAGATAGCGGACACTTCTCAATTCGGGACGGATATTTATTTTCCATTATTTATCAGTAATAATATACAGATATGGAAGCGGAAATGTATGCGTCCGCGTCCTATCTCTAACGGGATGAACGATAAAACACTTATTGATTCCGGGCTCTCAAAAGAGCAGGCAAGAATTTATTTGTTTTTGCTTGAAAACGGGCTTGCGCCGGCAAAGGTAATTGCTTCAAAAACGAGCATCGGGCGGGCGCTTGCCTACAAAGTGCTAGAGCAACTGCTTGCGCTTGGCCTTGCGGAGAAACGGGAGGACATCGGGAAGGTAGCGCTCTTCTTCCCCGCACACCCGAAGCGACTGAAAGAGCTTCTCGCGGCGCGCGCAGAAAAGACAACCGAGGCGGTACAGGCGCTTGAAAAGGCATCGGGGCAATTTTCTTCGCTTTTTAACCTTCTTTCGGGCAAACCAAATGTGCAGTTTTATGAAGGAGTCGACGGTCTTCACAATGTCTACAACGACATCCTTGATATCGGGCAAGACATCTGCGTCATTAGTTCGCCTATCAAGGAACACCGAACAGAGGTCTTACACATTATCCGCGAACAGATAGAAAAGCAGGCGGCGCAGAATATAAAGACAAAAGCGATTACGCCAATCAGCGGGGAGCAGAAAGTTGCGACACCGATTACGGAAGACAAAAAATATCTTATCACACGCAAGGAGGTGCCGGCGGAGAAATTAAATATCCCCGCGCAGATTATTATCTACGGCGACAAAGTCGCGATTACCAATTTCAAAGAAGGGCTTATTACGATTGTGATGGAGAGCAAATACATCCGCGAGACCTTTGAGAAAATGTTTGAGTATATCTGGGAAAAGAGTTAATCTGCTTGTATGAGTGGTCATAATAAATGGAGTCAGATAAAAGAAAAGAAAGGCAAGACCGACGCGAAGAAGAGTCAGGTGTTTTCTAAGTTTGCGAAATTGATTGCAAACGAAGCTCGCGCCGCGAAAGGAAACAAAGATGCGCCCGCGCTTCGCGCGGCGATTGAGCGCGCGCGGAAAGAGAATATGCCGAGCGACAACATTGAGCGTACGATTAAAAAGGCGACAGAAGCGGGCGCGAAAACGCTTGAAAAGGTTATGTATGAGGCGTACGGACCAGGCGGCGCGGCACTTCTTATTGAAGCTCTCACTGAGAGCACAAACAAAACAGCGCAGGAAATAAAACACTTGCTTGCCGAAAATGGCGGCAACCTCGCCTCCCCCGGCGCGGCGGCATGGGCGTTTGAGAAAACAGCGGAGGGTTGGAAGCCGACGACTACTGTTCCACTTTCGGATGAAAACCTTGCGAAACTAGAAAATCTGATTGAAAAATTGGAAGCGTACGAAGATGTGCAGGAAGTTATCACCAATGCAGAATAAAAAAGTAAATATACCAATATACAAATGAATACCAATCTACCAATGGCTACCAATAAAACTCATTTCTTATTCGTAGACATTCGTATATTCGTACAATTCGCAGATTAGTATTTTATTTGTAGACATTCGTATCATTAGTATAATTCGTAGATTAGTATGAAAGTCTTAGCGATTGACCCAGGATATGACCGTCTTGGTATTGCGGTTTTAGAAAAACAAAACAACAAGGAAATTGCGCTTTTTTCTGCGTGCGTAACAACTGACAAAAAGAAGACCGCAGGTGAGCGGCTCGCGCATATTGGAGAGGAAATTAAAAACGCGATTATGAAATGGAAACCAGACGCGCTCGCGACCGAGACACTCTTTCTCTTTTCTAACCAAAAAACGGCGTTCCGTGTTGCTGAAGCGCGCGGCGTAATTTTGTATGAAGCCGCGCGCGCCGGACTCCCCGCGTTTGAATACACTCCTCTGCAAATTAAGATTGCCGTTACGGGCTACGGCAGAAGCGATAAGCGCCAAGTAACGGATATGGTGATAAAACTCGTCGCTCTGCCGCCGCGCAAACGGCTAGACGACGAATACGACGCGCTCGCCATCGGGCTTACTTGTTTGGCGATGGAAAAGTTTTCCACATATTAATATGTTGCAAAAAAAACCTGATTTGATACAACTATCTGCGTATCTTTTTACAAGATAACGCAATATACAAAATAAGTATGGAGGACGAAACTATTGACCCTTCTGTTAGTGTGGAAGGAGAGGAAATGACTCCCGAGATTGGAAACGAGAGTGAGGAAGAGATGTGAGAAAAACGGCTCAGCGCGCGCTGAGCCGTTTTTTATTTAACTATTTTTATAAATCTGTGTTTCCCAATTCGGTATTCGCCCGCTGGCGGATTCTTGAGAAACGACTCCACCGTCTTTTCGCCTGTTGCAACGCTTGTTATCGCGCCATCTGCAATAAGTCGGCGTAGTTCTGTTTTTGATTCCACAATCTTCTTTTCAATCAGCGCATCCGAGAGTGTTTGCGCGCTAGATATTTTAATTTCAACAAACTCTTTCGGTTTTCCATCAGAAAACGCCGCCGCAAACTCCGAGTGCGCTTTCTCTGCGTCTTCTTTGCCTTTGAGTAATGCGACAATTTCAAACGCCAAGCGCGTTTTTGCGTCCTTCGGGTTTTCGCCACGAGAAAGCGCGCTCTTAATTTCTTCAATCTCATTGAGCGATACGCGCGTGCAGAGCTCAAACCCAATGAGAATCATACTATCTGGCCAACTCATCACCTTCCCAAACATATCAGCGGGAGAGTCCGTGATGGCGACCATATTCCCTTCTGTCTTCCCCATCTTACCTCCGACACTGTCGGTTAAAAGTTTTGTTGCGAAAACAAATTTTTCTTTTTTATTTATTTTTTTCGCTAAGTCGCGTCCAGCCAACATATTAAAGGTTTGGTCATTTCCTCCTATTTCACCATCAACACCCATAACAACACTGTCGTAACCCTGCATCAACGGATATAGCAGTTCATGTAAAAACAAATCTTTTCCTTCTGCGATTCTTTTCTGGAACATATCGCGTTTAATTGCTTGAGAATGCGTCATGTTGGAGCACAGTTCAAGTACTTCAGTAAAAGTTAATTTTCCGAGCCACTCAGAGTTGTATCGTAATACTGCGGAATTCTCCCCATTAAATTTTATAATCCGCGATGCCTGTTCTTTGTATAATTTCGCGTTTGATAAAACTTCATCGCGCGTCAATTTCTTTCGCGTTGCGCTTTTACCAGTCGGGTCTCCAATCATCCCCGTAAAATCCCCGATGAGTAGAATTATTTTATGCCCCAATTCCTGGAACTGCGCTAGTTTAAGAAGCGGAATGATATGACCTAGATGTAGCGTCGGGCCTGTTGGGTCAATACCGAGATAGAGAGAAAGCGGTTCGCTGGATTTAAGGTGTGCTTCCAAAAATTCGGCGTTCGGGTAAATCCGCTCAACACCGCGCGTTAATAATTCTTTTATTGCTTCTTCTTTCATACCCCTATCTTATCATAAAAAACCTGTGCTAGTATGTTTCTGATGCACCACAAATAAATTGTTTGTAGTGTGTATTTAACTATGTTAATGAAAAAAATTGAATTCAGAGAAATAGGAAGTGGGGAAGAATTTGACCCAAATTCTATCTGCGACAATGTTCCGTTTACACAAGCAAGTTTCTATGGAGATTGGCAAAAAGAATTGGGGAGGGCTGTGAAAAGGTTCTTGGTTTATAGCGATGGTGAAATTGTGGCTTATTTTCAACTGATTAAATATCCGCTTCTTTTCGGAAAAAGTTACCTTTATATACCCTATGGTCCGGTTGTAAGAAGTGTTGCGAGAGATTTCTTTGTTGCTTTAAAACAAAAATTAAAACGAATTGCTAAAATAGAAAAAGCGATTTTTGTTAGATTGGATTTTACACCATCAATATCGAGTGATGTTCTTTCTAGACTCTTTACAGGAGCTCCGCTCTATACCTATCACTCGGCTTATTTTCAACCGCGTGTGGAATGGTTTCTGGGTTTAGAAAAAAATGAAAATGATTTGCTTATGGCGATGCATGAGAAAACTCGCTACTCAATACGATTAGCGAAAAGAAAGGGGATAATGGTAGAAATAATCACTGGGGATTTTGTAAGATATTTTGATATATTTTATGAATTAATGTCGGAGACAGCAAAAAGAAACGGCTTTAGTATTCATCAAAAAAACTACTATAAAAATATTTTCCAAAATCTTTACAAAACAAAATCGTACTTATCTGTTGCAAAGTACGGTCAAAAAGTTTTGGCGATTGACCTTGTTGTTGTTTTTGGAAAAATTGCAAATTATGTTTTCGGTGGGTCAAGCAGTGAAGAAAGAAATCGTGTGCCGACTTACTTGGCGCAGTGGGAAGCGATTTGCCATGCTAAAAAACTTAACTGCGATTTTTATAACTTTGGCGGTATCTCCATTAACGACAAAATATACATCGGGTGGAAAGGTTTGACGATTTTTAAAAAGAAATTTGGCGGAAAAGAGATAACTCACTCTGATTTTTTTGATGTTATTGTAAATCAATTTTGGTACCGACTTTATAATTTCAGAAAACAGTTACAAAAAATCTTTTAACTTATTTATGTTGTATAAAAAATACAAACAACGAAGGTGGTATGGCGATATATTAGCATTTTTATTGTCCATTGGATTTATTCTAACTGGAATTATTGCGCTTTGGATTTCCACATTTCGCATCCCCGACCTTGCGTCGCTTGGCGAGCGTAGAGTGAGCGAATCCACCAAAATATACGACCGCACCGGCGAAGTGCTCCTTTACGACCTGCACCGAGGCGTAAAGAGGAGCATTGTTTCGTCTGATGAAATTTCGCAACACATTAAAAATGCGGCGATTGCGCTGGAGGATGCTGGATTTTACGAGCATAATGGCATTGAACCGAAAGCAATCGCGCGCGCAATACTTGCAAACCTAGGAAGCGGAAGCTACGGCCAAGGCGGTTCAACGATCACCCAACAGGTAGTGAAAAATTCTCTGCTCACAGGCGAAAAGAAAATTTCGCGGAAATTAAAGGAATGGGTGCTTGCGCTTAAACTGGAAAGAGTTCTAACTAAAAACGAAATACTTACGCTTTACCTGAATGAAGCGCCGTACGGCGGAAATATTTACGGGATTGAGGAAGCGAGCCGCGCATATTTTAATAAATCATCGCGCGACCTTACTATTGCGGAATCAGCTTACCTTGCGGCCCTTCCAAACGCGCCTACTTACTTCTCCCCTTACGGTACTAACCGTGCGCGGCTTGAAGAACGGAAGAACCTCGCGCTGACACGCATGCGCGAGGCGGAATATATTTCGGAAGAAGAGTTTGAAGCGGCAAAAAAAGAAGAAGTTGCATTTATTCCTATGGACCCATACGGAATCCGAGCGCCGCATTTTACGCTGATGGTCCGCGACGAACTTATAAAAAAATATGGGGAAGGCGTGGCAGAAAAGGGTATGCAGGTTATTACAACGCTGGACTGGCGGCTCCAAGAACTTGCAGAAAAAATTGTGAAAAAACACGCGCTGGAAAACGAAGAAAAGTTTAACGCGGAAAATGCCTCGCTAGTCGCCATTGACCCGAAAACGGGCGATGTGCTCGCGCTAGTTGGCTCACGCGACTATTTTGACCAGGAGATTGACGGCAATTTTAATGTCGCCACTGGGCAGGGCCGACAACCCGGCTCGGCGTTTAAGCCGTTTGCGTACGCGGAGGCGTTCATAAATGGCTACACGCCCGATACTGCGGTCTTTGACCTTCCTACGCAATTTAGCGCACTCTGTGATGCTGACGGCAAGCCATTAAATGAAGGGGATGACCCCGAGAAGGTGTGCTACGCCCCGCAAAACTACGACGAGAAATTCCGAGGACCGATTACGATGCGTGAGGCACTCGCGCAGTCCATCAATGTGCCGTCAGTCAAAACACTCTATCTTGCTGGACAGCAAAACACTTTTAACCTCGCGTCTCTTATGGGTATTTCAACGCTTACTAATGCCAACCAATATGGATTCACACTCGTGCTTGGGGGAGGAGAAGTTAAACTTCTTGATATTGTTGGCGCGTATGGAGTATTCGCCAATAATGGAGAGAAAAATGAGATTCATTCAATTAAACAAGTTTTTGACGCGGACGGAAAAATTATAATGGAGCCGCGACCTAATACAGAGCGAGTGCTACCTGAATCTGTGGCATGGCAGATTTCAGATATTTTAAGTGATGATGAGGCGCGTTCTCCCATATTTGGACTAAATTCGTATCTCAAAGTTAATAATTTTTCTGTTGCGGCAAAAACAGGAACTACTAATGATTACAAAGACGCATGGACTGTTGGATATTCACCAACACTCTCTGTGGGGGTGTGGGTTGGAAACAATGACGCACGCCCAATGGAAAAAAAGGCGGCTGGGTTTGTTGTAGTTGCTCCGTTGTGGAACGAGTTTATGCGCGAAGCGCTCCCGCTTATGCCGCGCGAAGTGTTTCCGCCTCCGCCTGAAGAAAACAAGGATGCGCTCCCGCCAGCACTAAATGGCGAATGGCGCGGAGGAAGAAAGTTTGTGATTGACCGTATGTCTGGAAAGCTCGCAACCGAGTACACACCTGCGGAAACGCGCGAGGAAAGGGTGGTGCGTGAGGTGCATTCCATACTGTATTGGCTCAATAAAAATGAGCCGCGAAGCGGTATTAAGCCCGCGAACCCCGAAGCCGACCAGCAATTCGTGCTTTGGGAAACGCCTGTACGCAAATGGGCGGAGGAACAAAAATTAACAGACGAAACGGACGCTGTGATTCCAACAAGTTATGATGATATTCATAAACCAGAGTTTGCTCCGACCATATCCATTTCGTCGCCTGTATCTGGCACCGTACTCGGCAAAAATGAGCGTTTATCAATCGCTATCTCCACCGCACCGAAAAGATATGGGCTTCTCAAAGCAGAATTATATATCAACGGCGTGTTTACCGATTCAACATTCTCCTCTCCGTTTTCGTTCTCCTTCATTCCGAAAAATATAAACAGTATTACAGAAACAAACGAACTAAAAGTTGTGGTGTATGATTCTGTTCTCAATAGAGGAGAAGCGAGTGTGAGTTTTAGTATTGCAGAATAAAATACCTACCGATTCATCGGCATTACTATGTATCGGAAGCCGGAGGAGCCGGCACCGGTGATGAGGAGCGGCTTGCCTACACCGGAAAACATCAGTGACATACTGGATTCGGTAATCGCGCCGAGTACATCTATGAGGTAGCGTGCGTTGAAGCTCATCTCAATCGCCTCCCCCGAGCGCGAGGACTTGAGTGTACTCACACCCTCACCTACTTCCGCATTCTTCACAGAAAGCGAAATCTCATCTCCGCTCGCTGGAACGGTAATGAGAATTTGGTTTGATTTTTCAGAAAGCCCCGACGCAAGTTGGAGCGCTTTTGCAAGGTCGTCTTTTAGAAGTGTTACTGTGGTGGTGAACTCTTTTGGAATAATTTGCTTGTAGTCGGGGAATGAGCCGTCTATAACACGAGATGTAAAGACCATTCCGTCGCTTTTCATAACAAATTGCCCAGATTCACTTGCGACTGTACATGATTCGTTTTCAATTTCGGAAACAATACGAAGAAGTTCGGCGGCGTTCTTAGCCGGCAAAAGCGTTGGGTGTATGGAAATGTTCTTTTGCGGAAAAACATGTTTTTCAGCAAGGCGGAATGAGTCGGTTGCGGCAAACACCACACTATTTCCTTCGGAAAAAATATAAATACTTGAGAGCTCTTGGCGGATAGACGACTGAGACGCACTATACAAAACCGATTTTAATCCTGATGCCAAAAGATAAGTTGGAATTGTGTTTTGACTTTCTTTTGGCTGTGAAAATTTCGGAAAGTCCTCGTGTGGAAATACTTTTAACACAGCACTTGCATTTCCTCCACTTACAGACAAACCACCTTGTGTTGAGTGAAACAAAACATTTTGAGCTGAAACGCCAGATAAAAATGTATTTAGAGCAATTCCAGAGACAGCAATCACACCTTCCTTTTCAATACGCGCAGGAACCGCCACTTCATATGCGACATCAATATTGGTTGCGCGTACTACAACAGATCCTTTTTTCGCTTCAATAAGTACGCACGCCAAAACAGGAAGTGATGGGTTTTTACCGGTAACTCGGCTTGCGTTCCTAACTGCCTGTTCTAATTTTTCTTTGAAGCATTCTCCTTTCATATATTTAATAGATTATGTATAAAGAAATAAGAGTAAGAATAAATGATGTTGATCGTGTGGAAAAGATTGTTTTGTGTTTTGTTTACTTATATATTTTTGATTTTTTATTGTGTACAATATATGAAGAAGTTTATAATTGTTTGTGTGTAGTTTTAATTTTTTATTATATATTTTTGATTTTCCACACATAACAACTTACTTTTCCACACCAGCTACAACATAGCCCGCAACTGTTTAATTTCTTGTTCAAGTGTGCTGTTGTGTTTTAATTCATTTTTAATTTTTTCATATGAATGAATAACAGTTGTGTGGTCTCTTCCTCCTAATTTTTGTCCTATTAATGGATATGATACAGCACAGTCCTCTCTAAGTAGAAACATTGCTATTTGGCGCGGCCGCACCACCTCCTTGCGACGCGTCTTTTCATAAATACTCGCTTCCTCTATTTGATAAAAATGTGAAATTACCCGAAGAACATCTTTTACTGAAGTCGTTTTTTTAGGCTTCTCGTTCGCCTTAACAATTTGTTTTACTTCCACAAGAGTAAGTTCCCTGTTTTTTAGTTGAGAATTACACACAACAGAATTCAGAAGCCCTTCTATTTCACGGATATTCCCTTCAACAATACCTGCAAGATACTGTGCTGTTTCGTTGGAAATTGGAAATCCAGCAATTTTCGCCTTTGATTGTAAAATAGCAATACGGGACTCAAAGTCGGGTGCAGGCAAGTCCACCACCATACCTGACGCAAAGCGCGACTTCAAGCGGTCTTGAATGTCGGAAATGAAGTTGGGGTGCACGTCAGCGGAAAAGATAATCTGCTTGTTGTTTTCATATAGCGTGTTGAAGAGGTGGAATAATTCTTCTTGTGTTTTTGTTTTTCCGGAAATGAATTGTATGTCGTCCATAATAAACACATCATAGACACGGTATTTTTCCTTAAATTGGTTGATGCTGGTGTTCTGCATCGCGTTTGTAAACTCAATTTGGAATTTTTCCGATGTGATGTAGAAAATCTTCTTACGCGGCTCTGATTTATAAAAGTAATTTCCAACCGCTTGAATGAGGTGGGTTTTTCCGTGCCCGGTATTGCCATAGAAAAAAAGAGGGTTGTACGCCGACGGCTTTTTGATGATTGCCTGCGCCGCGGCGTGCGCGAGCTCATTAAAGGGGCCAACGACAAAGGATTCAAAGGTGTAGCGCGGATTGAGGTTATTCTCTTTGTTGATATAGTGCTCTTTAAGAGGAAGTTCTGCGTTATTTTGGTTTGTATTGAGCCACACCTGAGGTTGAGCCGCTATTTTTTTCTGTTCGTCTTTGGAAATTACATATTCAATAGAGCGCGTGCCTTCCGAAAGCGCGCGCAAGGAATGAAGAATCATTTTATGATATTTGTCCGACAGCCAATCGCGCACGAACGCGTTTGGTACAGCAAGGTACGCAATCCCCTCTTCCATTCGTGAGAGGGCTGTGTCTTTAAACCATGTCTGAAAGTTTGCCTTTGATACCGTTCCGCCGATTTCAACCAGCGCGCTGTCCCATAATTGTTTTGGATTCATATTTTTTAGAAATGTCGTTACAGAAGTATAGCGCGGAAGGAATGCAAAGGAAGTTGCAGATATGTATCTATTATGTTAATAATATGTGGACAGCAAGTGAACAACTAAAAATATGAGCTTTACATACAAACCAAAGAAGAAAAAACGCGCGCGTACGCACGGATTCCTAGTGCGTATGAGGAGTACGAGCGGGAGCCGCGTAGTTGCGCGCCGCCGGCAGAAGGGTCGCAAAAAACTTTCTGTGTAATGTTAAAAAAAGTAAATCGCATAACTACCGAAGGGTTTAGAAAATTAAGTAGGTCAAACTGTATGTTGCATACGGACTTTTTCAGTGTGCGGCTACATCAGACCACACACAAACAGCCGAGATTTGCAGTTGTTGCGTCTAAAAAGATTGCGCCGACCGCGGTTATGCGCAATCTTCTTCGCCGCCGTCTCTATGAACTATTTGGTAAAAAAATCGGCAATATATCTGGAGGCACCGCCGTGGTTGTTTTCGTAAAGAAAGAAGCGAACAAAGCATCTTTTCAAGAACTCAAAGGCGCTGTTGAGAATCTTGATGGTTTTTGATACGATTGAACAATGCTAGAGTTTTTTAAGGTGGTGTTCTATCAGCCGCTCTACAACGGGCTTGTTTTTTTGATGGATGTAATTCCAGGCGCGGACGCAGGTATCGCAGTTATCGCACTCACCGTTATTGTTAAACTTGTACTCTTTCCCCTCTCCAAGCGCTCCATAGAAACGCAGTTTTCTATGCGCCGTTTCCAGCCGGAGCTTGATGAATTAAAAAAGAAATATGCAAGCGACCGCGAGGGGTACGCGCGCGCCACGATGGCGTTTTACAAAGAAAAGCGCATCAACCCATTTTCCAGTTTCTTTCTTTTACTTATACAACTCCCGGTCATTATTTCTTTGTATTATGTGTTCTTTCGCGGCGGACTTCCTGAAATAAACGAGGTGCTCCGATACGCGTTTATTCCAAGCCCAGAAGTTAGTATGGAATTTCTCGGACTGATTGATATTGCGGGCAAAAGCATCACACTCGCAGCGCTTGCTGGAATTACGCAGTTTTTCCAAGTTAAACTTGCTCTTCCCCCGCCCGCGCCTGGAACGCGCGACGGCTCGTTCCAAGGGGAGCTTATGCACGGTATGCATATGCAAATGAAATATGTAATGCCGATTGTCGCGGCAGTTGTTGCGTACACGATTTCAGGCGCTGTCGCTCTGTACTGGACGACCTCTAACCTTTTTGCAATAGGACAAGAGATTGTAGTGCGTAGGAGATTGGGTGCACAAAACAAGGAAATTCCAAATCAACATGCTTGAAAATAGTACAATTAAAAACCATCTTGAAGAAATATTGCGGCTTGTCGGGGTTGCTCACGAAGGAGTGGAACACATTGATGATGAAAGTGGAGTGCGGTTTTGCATAAAAACAAGCGAATCGCACGCGCTTATTGGGCAAGGCGGCGAAACGCTCGCGGCTTTGAACCATATAATAAAGCGCATCAGAGCGCGCGGTGGTAAAGAGGAAGAAAGAGAAGAAATGTTTTATGTTGATGTGAACGGATATCAAGAGCAACTATTTTCCGACATTAAAGCGAAAGCAAAAGTACTTGCTGAGCGCGCGAAGTCGCTACAGGCGAATATAGAAATGGAGCCAATGAGTGCGTACGAGCGGCTATTCGTGCATAATTTTCTTTCCAAAGATGCAGGAGTAAAAACAGAATCAAAAGGAGAAGGAAGAAATAGGCGTGTTGTTATTAAGTGTGTTGTGTAAAGTTCTCTCCTCTCGCCCTTATCCTAAGGGGGAGTACCACGAGCGGAGCGAGGGGGAGGGGGTGGTTTTTCTGTGGGAACAGAAGCACCCCTCCGTCTCCCTACGGGAGACACCTCCCCTTATGTTAAGGGCAGGAGGTAGTAGTTATAGTGCGAGAATCCACAGCGTTAAATCATTTTTGTTTTGGAAAAGAAGATACTGGTCGTCCGGACTGATGTCTACATTAAATACATCAATTTCTGTTCGTGCGATTTCCGAAAGATTTACAGCGAGGTCGGCGCGGCCGTCTTCCGCGTCAATTTTCCACACAGAATCATTCGTCTGCGCAGTTCCTTGATACCAGTTGTTTGGGAAACCATTCGGAAGCGCGTCGGGAACGGCGCACAATGCAACTGCGCGGTTTTTCTTGCCCCACACGCACTTGTCTGCGAGCGTGGCGAGCCCGAGCGGCACGGTCTCCCCCCTAGTACGATTAAAGAGAGATAGTGTTGCACTAGATTCATTGCTAGTTGAGGACAGCACAACTGTTCCGCCTCGGCTTGGAAGCGCGGTAAGCCCAACGCCGCTTTCTACAACATCAAGCGCGCCGTTCTGCGCGCCGACGGCAAACAGATGTCCTGCCATGCCCGCCGAGGCACGCGTTGTTAGAAATATGGAGTCGTTCACCGGCCACACAGCGGCAAGATCTTTGAGCGGTAAATCAATAATCGTATTTTTGCGCGAGCCGTCCGGCGCGGCGAGTACGCCGCTTGCACCTGTTGCATTTTCAGAAAGGTAAAAAATGGTGTTGCCGGTCGGCGAAAAGGCGAGTGTGCGAATGTTGCGCGGAAGGAACGAGGCGCGCAGAGCATCGCCCTCACTCGCCGCCGCGCCGACGGTTGCATAAAAACTTTCAATATATTCCGTTCCCGCCGACTTTTTGTTATAGCGCACAATAACCCCAGAGCCGTCAGGTTTCCAGAGTGCCGCGCCTATTTCTGGAATTGTTTGATTAGAGATGCGGCGCGCCGTTCCTTCTTCCGCTCCGATTTCAAACAAATGCCCCGTGCCGCGCTCAGCGTAGCGCACGAGCGTTTGCCCTCCGCGCGAGAAAATCACTGCGCCCGCAACCGGCGTTTCTGTGAGTTGGCGTAAGCGAGGCAACTCGCCATCGCCAACACCAAGGTCTCCCGCATCTTCACCGCCAGTTCCCAAATCACCAAATCCACCAACCTCACCTGCTTCAGGAAATGCTCCACCCGTTTCTCCTCCGCTAGGTGTTGTTGCGCGCATAAAGAACCACCAATACGCAAACGCACCCACTGCTACGACAAGCAGAACCGCAACACTACCCCATATTATTTTTTTGGTCTTGTTGAACATAAAGGTTTATGGAGGACAATTACCGCTTTCAAGCCCCCTCCCTTTCACATAAAGCGTTTTAGAATTAGGACATCGGATATAAAATGCAGTTTCTGTTTCTATATTAGTCATACGCTGTCTTAAATCAATAGCTCGGTCATTTAATCCAGCCGTTTCCAGTTTTTCCGCGTCCTTTTCTACCTTGGCGCGCGCCGCCAGTAGCATTTGTGATACCGCCGCATTATTTGCCCCTACATCTTTATTGGCGATATTATAATCAACGCGCGGCAATCCACCCTGCCATGTCCAGTTGGTTGGATTTAATCTATCAAGCAACCCCGTCGGAACTAAACAAGTCCCTCCTCCTTTCAAACATTTGTTAATCTGCGCTCGCATATCGGTAGACAACCAATCAACCGCCCCCTCGTAACTTCTCACCACCGTTTCTTTCGTTTTGATTTCTTGGAGTTTTGGCCTTAATGTATCAAGTTCTTCTTCCAATGCTGATAAGTTTGCGATTTCCTCAGGAGTAAAGTCGCCTTCACGAAATTTTCTATCCAGTTCTTTAACTCTTACATCAACAGCATCCCCTGCTATTTTTAGATCTTTCGCCTTCGTTGAAATGTTTTGAGCCCTCTGCAACGCTTCATCAAGAAACTTTCCATATGTATCCTCCACGCTTTGTATCCTCGTCTTTGTTACCGGATTGAGTTTTCCAATCGCGAGACCGATATCTACCAGACGCGGGTTGATGGTGTAAAGGAGCACATACGACGCGAGCACGGTCGCGAGCCCCCACACGACATTCATAATAACTCCCTTACTTTCGCTCTTGCCGCTCACTGCCTCCGTCGTCATATACTGGAACCCGCCCCACACGAGCATCAGCACGGCGAGAACTCCTGCGGCCCCTATTCCGAGTTTGTAAATCCCTGTGAGATATGTAGGGAGTGAAGTAGTTGTCTTTCCCAAATCAGTGATGTTTGGAAGTGGCGCAAGCGGTACATAATCAGTTTGCGCGAGCAACAGCGCAGGAATTACTAGCGTGGCAAGTGCGCATATTTCCACAAACATCGTTATTTTATACTGTACTTTTTTCATGTTGCTTTCATACTAATATACTAATGCATACCAATCTACCAATGACTACCAATAAAATTCGTTTCTTATTCGTAGACATTCGTATCATTAGTATAATTCGCAGATTAGTATTTATTAGTATCAAAATGTAATCATTGTTCTCGCTTCTCCAAACTGAAACATCGCTTTTGGATTGGTTACCTCAACACTAATATCCGCGCTTCCCGCAGCGCCTTCTTTTCTAAACACAACGCTCTCATCATTTGGCGAGCCGACCTTTAGATTATTGAGCGTCCAGTTGTATTGTAGAAGTGGCGCGTCTGCTTTGTTGAAAAAGAATGGTTGTGCCGCAACGCGGATTTCCGGTGCCGTAAGCGTAGTGCCCCTCGCAAGCGCTTTATTCCACAATATGCCGTAGAGCGGATTGTCTTCGTACAAAATAACTTGCGGCGCAGTTGCTTCGGCGACTATACGCGCTTCCGCCACCGCGCTTCCGTCAGGCGATTCCACTTCCACCGTTATTTCCGTCGGGCGAAACGGCACTTTTGCATAAAAGGTGAAAATATCTCTTCCAACCCCCGACGAACCCTCCGGCACACGGTCGGCAATGCGCCAAGTGTATTTAAGCATTTTCGGGTTGGCGCGCGCGCTCGCGGCACCTGCAAAAAACGGAACCGCGGCAATCCGCGTCGCGCCGTGGTAAGAAAAGAGCGTCTTGCCTAGGTAAAAAGGCGGAGCGGTGCCGTCCGATTCTGCAACAAGAAGCACCGACGCCGGCGAGAGGTTTATTGTTTTTTCTATCATCTCTTCTAATTCAGACATCCTCACCGTCAGCACTGTTTTAGAGCCGAGCTTGCCGGTGCGAAACGACGCGCTCGTTTCCCCCTTCCCCTTCCGCACCGATACGCCATTGATTAGCCATTGTATTTCCACATCTGCCGCGCTCCCGCCGCTTAAAATGTGAAGCGACGCTTGCACGAGCGTATTCGGTCCCGGCTTTTCCGGCGAGAGGTTTATCAGTATCGCGTCAGCGGAAGGCGGCAGCGCGGCAAAAGCAGGTGTCGCAACGAGGAATATGAAGATGTATAGTATTTTTTTCATACCTTTTTCGGCATTTTTATGCCGGTTTTATCTTCCAATTGTACCACAAGCACCGTGAGCGCGACCCCAACCGTTATACAAGGCAATATATTGAGCACTGGAATCGCCTCAATAATCGCAGAGCCGAAAAACGAAGCCGCGCGCTTAGGGTTCACAAACCCTACTCCGCGGCTCAAAAACCAAAATCCAAATGTGAGGTACGCAATAATTGACACAAGCACGGCGAGCACTTGTCCCAATAAAGGGATAAGATTTAACCCAGCATTTACGGCATCAAACAAAACAGCAACCGCAACCATAACAACGCCGGTTGTTTTATCAATTCTAATTTCTTGTTTCATAGAAATTATATATACCAATATACAAATGTATACCAATCTACAAATGGATACGAATAGGAACAGGAAATATTAGTAGTCATTCGTATAATTCGTATCATTGGTATATTGGTATTACGCGCTTGCGCGCAATTCTTCTTTTGCGCGTTTAATCGCTAAGAGTTGCGACGGGTCGGAAGTGATAATCTGGTCTTCTGTGTAGGATGCAACAATTTTAATCGCGACATGTTTCAGCCCGACGAAAAAGAGTCCCTCCCCCACATCCGATTCAAGCAAAAGATATTTTTCCTCATCGGTCAGGTTGAATACTTTTTGTATGCGGTCTATCACTGCGGGTGATTGCTTCAGAAGCATTTGGATAGACGAGTTCGTTACAATCGGCAATCCATACGGAGAGGAAAGGAAATCGTCCACATCTTGCGTAATGGTCGCAACACCTAAAAAGTATTTGCGTCCGCGCTTGGCGACAGAAAGAAGAAATGAGGCGGTATCTTCCGAGCGCATCATCCACCACGCCTCATCCACGACGAGGAGCCGTTTTTTGAGATTTCGGCGCACGGCGTTCCAGATGTGGTGTGTAACGATGTAAGTTGCGACCGATTTTAGTTCGTCTTCCATATCCCGAAGGGAAAATACGACAAGATTGCCGTTTATGGACACATTGGATGGGCGATTAATAAAGTTTGCCCAAGTGCCTTTTGTGTATTTGGTAAGCCGCACACGGATGCTCTCTGTCCCCTCCATTCCCGCAAGCACCATTTCAAAATCAGACAGAAGCGGCGGCTCGGTTTTCCCGAAGTCAGAATCAGGCGTAATGTCTTTAAGCGCGTAGGTCTCGGTAATCGCTCGGTCCACTAGTGCGTCTTCTTCCGGTGTAAGCCCGCCCAGCATTATGCGAAAAAGCCCGACGAGCGAGATAATGTGCGAGCGCAAAATGTCCGCAGGCGATTCATCCTCGCGCGGCAAAGGCAAGTCAAACGGGTTGATGTGGTGTTCGGAAGTGAGTGAGATGGAAAAGAACTTGCCGCCGACCGATTCCGCGAGAAACTCATACTCTTTTTCCGGGTCAATCACAATCACTTCCGTATCAAACATCAGTGTTCGTAAGATTTCCAATTTCATCATATAGGACTTGCCGGCGCCCGACTTCGCAAAAACGACCGAGTTGTAGTTTTCCAGCGAGAAGCGGTCAAACAAAACAAGCGAAGAATTATGCCTATTTATGCCGTACAAGATTCCTTTGTCGGAAGTTAAGTCAAACGAAATGAATGGGAAAATTGAAGAAAGCGGTCCAGAATTAAGTTTAGAATGTACCAGAAGCTCGTCCGATGCTGTAGGCGCAACCGAACGAAACCCCTCCGCCTGCTGAAAGAGTGCCGGCTTCATATACACGAGTTTCGCTTCCATAATGGACTTCACTTCGCTCTCAATTTTTTCTAATTCTTCTTCTGTGTCTGCGTACAGCGTAATATATAATCCAACATCAAAAATCTTTTCTTGCGCCTGTTGCAGTTCATCGCGAAGCTTTTCCAAGTCCTGATACGCGGTCTCAAGCATCGGGTCGCGCACAAACCCTTTTTCTTCGCGCGTGTGGATTTGGCTCTGCACCTCCGCGACTTTTTTCTGGAACTGCTTCAGCACTTTTCCCGTTTCAACAGGATGTACGAAAATAGAGACATCAAACACTTTATCAAGATTTATAATCGGCGAAAACCAGCCGGCGGTTAGGAAGCGCGGATAGGAGATGACGAAATAGGTGCGAGCGATTTTCTCGCCCATATTGAGCGTCTTCGGCGTGATTTTGAGAGCCGCGGGCGCGAGCACATCGCGCAGTTCCAAAACCCCCGACTGGTAAATCTGTTCGGGCAGTATCGGCGTAATCTCGCTCTCGCCACTTTGTTTTTTCTTTTTGAATAGGTCTAGTATGTTCATAAAATATCTATACCAATATACTAATGATACGAATTATACGAATGACTACGAATAAAAATTCTTTGTTTACATTGGTAATCATTAGTAGATTGGTATGCATTCGTATATTGGTATTAAGCAACTGCCGCGTGCTGTTCCTCGCCAGGGTTAAATAATTTATAAAACAATTCTATTTCCTCGTCTGTGCCGAGTCGCGCGGTGCGGAGACCGCACCTCGTCAGCCCCTGCTCTACGATAGAAATGCGTTGTTCAATCTGAGTTCTATTTTCGTTGAAGTCGCTCGTTGCCGCGGCGGGCGTTTGGTTTTTACGCCTGAGCCCTATCGGCAGCCCACCTTTGAGTTTCACTGGTGTAGGCGAATACGGCACGACTATGAAAAATGTTTTGGACATAATAGCCGTGCTTTCCGTAAACGAGCGCACAAACTCTATATACTCGCGCGTCTGAATTTTTAGAAGTTCCGTCTGTTGCGCCTTCACGCGCGTTTCAAGAAGCGCGATGTAGGGTCTGACATCAAACCGCCGCGAGTGAATAACGATTTGTGCAGAAAAGTCCAGCGTGTTCAAGAAGTTTTGGAATTGCAAAAGAATCGCCTCTTGATTGTCTTCTGATTTCAGCGCGAAGTTGACGGAAGACACCATAAGAACAGCGCGCAGCCCACCATCGCGTAGGACGAGTATGCCGTCGCGAATTTCCGAAATCGGCACAAATTCCTGAGTTGGTTTTGTTTTTGGAGGCATAAAGTAAATATACGAATATACAAATTATACGAATGATACGAATGTCTACGAATAAAACTATATCATAATTTTATCTGTCGTATTCGCTCAATCCGCACGATTCTTCGTGGTTTAAGTAGTTTTTCACGAAAATTCACCAACAAACCAAGCCGCAACTCAGTTTGTTGTAAGTAATTTTGGATTTGCCTAAAATCCTCTCTTAATAATAGCCGTTTTGCTTTTAATTCCAAAACGACCTGATTCTCTATAAGAAAATCAAGGATGTTACCTCCGGTTCCGATGGCTAATTCTCTTTTGTAGTTTATATTTTTTTCTTTAAGATATTTCTCTATTGCATCAGCGTACTGTTTTTCTCTTGCATACTCGCCGAGTTCATTATGTGCAGCAAAACATATGCCAGTGAGTATGTATGAAAGTTCCGGAAACAGTAGTACTGGCTTTTTGTTCCTATTAGTAGACATTAGTAGATTAGTATTCATTCGTATATTGGTATTACTATTTTCTGGTGGTGGTATGCGAAATGTCCAGCGTCCATGTTAAGTCCTTCAACTTTCCTTCCGTCAATTTTGGAATAGTCGGCGGGTTCGTGTTTTGCGCAGGACTTTTCGCGGATGGCGCGCGCGGCACTTTACGCCATAAGTACAATTTTTCCGACAAGTAATAGCGGATGGCGGATTCAAGCACAAAAACAAACGGCTTGTTGTTTATTTTCCAAAACGCGAGCGCGAGCGCGAGCGCGGCGACTGGCGCAATAATGAGAATTGCGACGATAAACGGCAAGAAGCGGTAGAGAATAAAAGAAAGCCCCGCTCCGCCGACAAGGTAAATGAACTGCTTGACGGTGAGCGGTCCAAACAGGCGGTCTTCTATGTCTATAAATTGCGGGGTTTGATAACGCATATGCGTTTTATACCAATATACTAATGTTACTAATGATACGAATGTCTACGAATAAAAAATCTCTGTTTCCATTTGTAGTCATTGGTAGATTGGTATGCATTCGTATATTGGTATTATTCTATTGGCTCACGATAAGGGTCTTTTGGATAATTACTCTGTGTTGATGTTGATTGTGGCGAATAATTTGGCGCGGCAATCGGCAAGTTTTTCGGCGGTTCGGTGGTTGGTGCAAATCGGTACTTACCTTCTGTTTTTTGTTCCTGTTCTTTCCCCGTCTTATTTGTAGCCATTTGTAGATTAGTATTCATTCGTATATTGGTATTCATATTTCTCAAAATCTCCCGCACTGGCCGCAAAATCTCCATATTCACCACTTGTCCAACCGCCATCGCGCGGTCGCGCGGTAGGCGCAAGCGGCGCGTGAGGTTGTCTACAAAATTCACCGGCTGTGTTAGCCCCAACATAACAAGCCCCGCCTCGCTCACCAATTCTCCCGTTTCTTCCACATTTAACCCGAACTTTTTCGCCACTCCTTCAAGACGAGATAAAAACCCAACGCTCTCCAGCGACTGCTTCACTTCAATCGGCGTTTTGCGGAACGCGTCGTTTATTCGGTTGTCGTCGTACGCAGTGCCACGTTTGATATCGGAGAGAAGAGTTTGTAGCGTATAGCGTGTAGCGTGTAACGTAGATTCGGGGGGAGTGGGTAATTCTTTGCGGATGAGAACGGGGCGAGGAGGGGCTGGGGGTAAGTTGGTAAGTTTGGAAGTTTGTAAGTTGGGTGGCGTAGTAGTTGGTTTTGTTTCTGTTTTATTCGTAGACATTCGTAGATTAGTATTCATTCGTATATTGGTATTAATATTGGTATTAAAAATCTCTTTTTCAACTTCCCCCGCAATCGCCCGCGCCTGCTCGGGCGGCAATAATAATTCACTCGCGAATTCGTTTTCTGCTTGTTTTGTGTCAATGATCTGTAGAAGTATTGCGCCTACTATGTAATTAAACTTTACTCGCTGTTCTTTTGATAGATTATGTTTTTCTGCAACACGAACAGTCGCCGCTGTTGCTTCTGGCGAAGTAATATAATCCTGCGTATCTTGCGGTAATTTTTTTAACGCCCTTATTTTTTCTTCGTTTGTAAATTTCATATTTTTATTATACCCAGAGCGTTGCATTGACTGGATTTGAAACATAAGCCAACTGAGCAGCTTGCTCGGGATATGCCACAGCCCCAGTTATTTCGTTCAATATCGCTGTTATTTCATTCGGCATAAGATTTCCATTTTCCATAAGATCGCGAAGATGTTGCGGTCGCATCCTTCTAATTATATCTGGATTGACGCGTGCTTCATGAGAAAGTTCTCGCGCTTGGTTTGGACGAAGTATTGCAACGCGCCTATCCATTTCTGCGTGTGTTATTGGTGGTGCACCTGCCACTGGTGGTGTCGCAATCGCTTCAATTTCAGTAAGGCGTTGTTCGTTTTGTGTGTCTCGTTCCACATTTCTCCGCGCCTCACGAACTTTGTCTTGTTCTTCCGGTGTCAGACGGTTGTAAAGACCTGTTATCTGTTCTGGTGAAAGAGTACCGGTTCTTTCTAACGCCACCCTATCTCTTGCCGAAAGTTTCTCATACGCTTTCCTGCGTTGGCCTTCTGGAAGGTTTGCGAGGTATTGCGCCTGCATGGCTGGGTTATTGCGGAACCCTTTCATTGTTTTTTCTACTTCTTCATCGCCCACTGTGCCGAAAGTACCCTTCTCCTGCATTTCTTTGTAACTTTTCCCACCGATTTTCATTGACTGCAAGCGGTCGGCGGTGCGAAGAGCCATGCGTGCAAGCGGGTTGGTAGACGCTTTTAGCGCATCGCTGTTTGTCGCAGCGCGCGCAAACCCTCCAATCGTGCGCGCCGCGACGCCCCCCGCAAGTCCGGTAACCGCTCCCTGCCCCCATTTGCGGAGACCTTGCCCCCAGCCCATTACCATAGAGCCGCCGTATGCTCCCATATTTTTTGCGATAAGGAGTGTCGCGGCAATGGCGACAATGAGAATCAAATAGTTTATAACAATCCCGATATTCCCCGACGATTCGGATGTCATCAGCGCGGCAAATGACGCTTCGTTGTTTTGGATTTTCAAGAGTTCCGCCATACCGCCGCTCTGAATCGCATTGGCGACCGCGTAGTTAAGCGCCATATATACTGGGGCGAAAAATGTATAAGAAAAAAGCGCGTGCCACCATTTATCCGTATGTGATTTCATTCCGGGAAAAACCCACGCCACAAACGCGAGCGGCGCGAGAATCATCACAAACATCAGCACCACAGCGCGGACGATAAACAGCACTGCGGCGGCGAAGAAGATGAACGCAGTAACAAGGAAGAATACCGAGCCGAGAATAGTCGCAAGCCCCACTTTCATAAAATTGTCGGCAAACCCGCCCGCCGCCGCCATAGCATCTGTCGTTGTTTGCCCGCCTCTCGCATCCATCACGCTCTGGAGTCGCAAGCCCTCCATATATATATCGGAGAGTCCCGCTTTTTCAGTTGTTTCTACGCCGTTGACGATGAGGTTAGGCCGCATTGCGTCGTAGAAGTGAAGCGTCGCAATGTTGCCTGCGTCAATAATCGCTTTGGTGATAAAGAGCGAGAAGTTTATCAGAAGCGCCATTATGATTACATTCAGAAGCAGTTTCTTTATTTCCCCTCCACCAAGCCCGAGAATAGTCCGTATGCCTATCCAAAGTAAAATAAAAATGAAGCACAGGTTTGCAATGTCGCGAAATACCGTCCAGCCGACAGACACAATCGGCACTTTCTCTATCAATTCGCCAACTCTGCCGATGCTGAGTTCCACTGAGGCATTCAGTATTGCGCCGGATATGTTCAACACTTTGGAAACAATCGTAAGAACGATGTTGCCTAAGTCGGCGAAGACGCTCGTAATCACATCATGCCAGCCCATCGCGCCGATAATTTTACCCGCGACATACCCAACGGCACCTTCCTGCGCAAACGCAACTCCCGCGCCGATCGGCGCCAGTATCATTCCAGCAAGCACTATGATGATAAGCAGTTTTTTCATAAGTGATTATGGGACTTGGATGTTGATGGTACTTACTGCACCAGAAATCTGAATTCCTGCAGTATCTGTAATTTCGGTTATAAGTCCGTAAGTTTCTCCTCTTGTTGCACTCGTAGGCGTAAATTCATATCCAACCGCAATCCGTTCTCCCGCCACTACATTAAATGTTTTTGTGGTCTTATAAAATCTCGGTTCATTGTTTACGAATTCTTCTTCAAGTTTTATTTCACCAGTCGTTTCATTTTTTACTCGCACAAGAATCTTTGAGAATTCTTGACTAGGCGCAAAGTCCTTAAATACCCCGTTTTCCTTTTTCGTTATCATAACGCCAATCCGCGCATTGCTAAGCGGCTCGTTTATTGTGAATGCAGCGGCATCCGTTTTTACTTCCACATTTACGCTCGCCGTGAGCGTCGGTGTAGTGTTTCCTCCTGTTCCTGTTGTTGCAGATGTTATCGGCGGCGGCTCTGCCGTAACGCCCGACTGCGGTACCATACTCGCTGCATTGCCTTGTGTAGCTTTGCCGAATACTTCAACTTCTGCAATAGCAAGGGGGTGTACATCGCCAATATCAACTATCCGTACATATCTACCCCTTTTAATGTTTGTGGTTTTAATGGAAAGTGTGTCGCCTGTAAAGTCCGAAGCGTTGTACTCTTTAGCGAATAGCACGGTTAACGGGTCCGCGCCGAGGATTTCCACCTTGAATTTTCCTTGATTTAGCGTGTTTACATAAGTGCCCCAAGTTCCAACCGTCTTCCAGTCGCCTGTAAGACGATAAATGACAATCTCGTTTATTTCATCAACTACCCATCCTTGTATTTTACTTGTTGCGTCAGTTTCAAGATCAACTCTCCAATAATTACCGCTTGTGCAAGCGAATGAGCCATAATAGATACTCCCTACTGCTTTTTGATTATTAACTGCCGCTTGTGCAAATGGGTCCTGCACTGTTATTGCTCCGAGCCTATCGCAATTATCGAGTTGCGCCGCTTCTTTTCCTAACGCAATGTTCCCCGTTTTTATTTCAGAAAGAGATGTTACTCCGCCAGCTCCCGCGCTTCCTACTCGCTTGTTTATTTCCTGCCTCGTCGGGTCTATAGCGTTTGTCCCTGCCGTGTTGAGTAGCGCATCGTCTCCTTGATTTCCTTGTCGCTGTATTCGATCTTGTACTGTCACAAAACTCTCTCCTGTTACAGTTACGCTCGCCTTGCTCGCGCCGCGGAGACCGCCTCTCGCTGACGAGAACACCTGTCGTAGCCCGTAATTCACGAGCGCTTGAAATACTTCGTTGATTTCGTCCGCCACCTCAAACTTGCGAAGTTCCGAACCAAACACATTATTTAGTTGGCCGTTTATAAGAGAGCCCGGAGTTTCCACTTTGTATTTAAGGCACACTTTCGCGCTGCCCTCCCCCGTTCCTTCGTTTGGACCCTCCGACCAATCAGTACATTTTTTATATGACAAAAATCCTCTTCCTTCAGAAAGCTCCCGCAGTTTTTCATTGGTTTTCCGCATAAGTTCCGTATTAAGCGCGTCGGATGCGAGAATGTACGCGCCGAATTGGTTGTTGCGCGGGTCTGAAGTAAGCGCGTGGAAGGTGTTCCACCCGCCGTTTGCGATAAACCCGCCACCCGTGAACGCACCATACGCATTCTTTTGAATATCAGTCAGGCGGCAGCCGATGTATTGCTTGCGCGATGAGCCGGTAGAAAGCCATAAGTTGAGCCGCAGGCGCAAGTCAAACGGACTGCAGAGGAGTTGCCCGATGCCCCCCAATTGCGTTTCAATAAAGTTTCCCGCAGTTATGTCCGCTATATTGGTGAAGAATCCTGCGGGGTCGGTTACGAACGCCGGGCCCCCCTCAAAATCGCTGTTTATCCAATCCACAATAGAGCCGGTAATTTCGTTAATAAGCGCTTCTTTGAGAAAAGTTACCAATCCGTCCAGAATACACTCTTTGGTGGTTTGCGAAGATTGTTGGAGATTCCCATAGGATACTTGCAAAGCGACAGCGGCGTCGTAACTTGGCACAAAAAGTCCGAGAGGTGTCGGCGGCGGAGCAAATGGTATACAACTAACAACCGCGTGAACGCGCTTGGTTGGTACAAAAAGCGCGGGAACTGCGATAGCGGTAGCAAGAAAGAAAATTGTAATTTTTTTCCAACGCATAATTCGCCTTGCGCTTTCGCGCGGCGTCTTCCGTGCCTATATTATATGTGGTTGGACAGTCAGATGGAAGTGGAAAACATTATTGCAAACCCATCTCGCCCTTATCATAAGGGGGAGTACCCGAGCGAAGCGAGGGGGAGGGGGTCTAACACAGAAACAAACAACCCCTCCGCCTCGCGGACTCGGCACCTCCACTTAGGAAAAGGGCAGGAGGTAAAATCTAAATTCCAGATGTCGCTCTCCATAACGCATAGCCGTTTTCGTTTTCATTGTATGAGATGCCACGCGTTTCTAGAAAATTACGTAGCGCCGTAAGCGATTCTCCGAGGCGCGGCGCAGCATCCAAGTAGCGCGCAATCGCCGACACTGTTTTGATGGGGTCGTCTAATGCAACACTCATACCGCGAATACTCCCCCCTATTTCCATTGCTGTATTTGCAAAACGCAAATGCACGGCGAGCGCGCTTTGTGGAACTGATATTTTCATAGCCGCTTTTCCGAGATTGTTGTACGCAAGCGAAATCGGCGTTAGGTTCGCAAGGTCAAGCCGCGCGGTCTCTTGGTTCGGGTCTTGTATTGCACGCTCAAAAACCGCGAGTTCGTTCTCGCGCGACGGCCACGGCTTTTTGAGCACAGCGCCGAGCGTGTTTCCGTACGCGCGAAGCGCGCTTTCATTTTCTTCATTGAATATTTCTACATCTTTCTCCGTAAATAGTTGCGGGGCTTCCTCCGGAACGCTTGCCGACACGGTGTCTATAATTTTCGCAATTTCATTTTGCGAAAGCGGCAACCCTTCTTGCCTAGATGATAGGTATGTAGCAAACAGTTCGCGCGCGAACCGTTCCGTATCGGGAATGTCTTTTTTCGCTTGCGGATTCACCTTTACGGCGATAGTTGCGGAATCAAGCAAGGCGTCTGCGCCGGCAATTAGCGGATTTCTCCCGCTTTTTATTTCCTCCGCGTCCCCCATTCCATCTACATCTGTATCCGGATTCAGCGGGTCAGTACGCCATAGTTCCTCCTCCCAGTCCTTCAAGCCGTCTTTATCGGAGTCGGCAATCAAAGCGGCGGAGCCGAGCGCGTCTGCCGGCGTTTTTGCTTGCGCAGATATTTCCTCTCCTTGGTTTTTATACTCGCCATATACAATAAAGCCGCCGAGTCCAGCAAGGACAGAAAGCGAAAAAACAAGAAAAGAGTGTTTGCGCATAGTGATTACATTAAGTATATACCTCGTGCTACAATTTTGGTATGAAGCGTGTGTTTTCTTTTTATTTTTTTACAATACTCGGTTTGTTTTTTGTTTTTTCTGCTATACACGCAGAAGGATGGAAGTTTCCGCGCGAGATGCGACTAGGCGCTCGCGGTCCGGATGTTTTTGCGCTTCAGAGGACTCTCAACGAAAATATGCAGACGCGCGTTTCGGAAAGAGACGCGGGTTCGCCAGGCAATGAGACGAATTATTTTGGACCGGCGACCGCAAGGGCAATTGTGGTATTTCAGCGACAAAATGCAATTACGGGAGAAACGGGGCGCGTTGGTCCGGCGACACTGGTGATGTTGAATAAAAAATTAGCGCAGAATATCAATCCCGTTAGAAGTAAGGAACCTGTGGTTCCTGCCGATTTGCCTACGGCAAATCGGACTTCTAACGGGACACATCCCAACTCTCGCAACCTAGACCAATTTCTGGATATTGTTGAACAAGTAGGTGTAACACAAGGCCGTTCTGCGGGGGATTTACAAAAACTTTCGGAAGAAATGCGCTCCTTTGCGCTTTCTACCACCACTGATTTTTTTACTGAGTTCGCACAAAAAGCGCGCGGCAATTCAATCTCCATTTCTTTAGAATCGCCGTTCAAAAGCCGTATCGGCTCTTTGTTGGAAAAATTCGCTGGCGTGTTCGCTTTGCGGGCTGACGCGCAAGCACCGTCTTTCGGCGGAATGGTTGTTTATGTATTCCCATGTACTTGCAGCGGTAATTGGCTTGTGGGTATGGTTCCGTTATCTATTCCGACTATTTCTTTAATCACTCACTATCAAGGCACTCAAGCTTTTGCTTGGTTTAATGCGCCATTCACATTGTTTATGAAAGGTAATTATATCCCGCAAGGCGCGCCGTGTTTGTTTACGGTACCGTTTGCGTGCATCCCACTTCCCTCGCAAGCGCAGACCACTCCTATACTTGGCTCATCATAAGTAGATAAACATACGAATATACGAATGATACGAATCTGCGAATGGCTACGAATAATACAAAGACAAACACCCCCATTGTGCAAGTGAAACATCCTCTGCGCGCGCGTTTTTTTCTACGCCGCATTTTTCTAGCATATCGGGAGTTATGCCTAAATTTGACGCGAGCAATTTGCGCGGATGCGCAAATCCTTTCTTGAGAACCGCAAAGAATCTTTCTTCCGCAAAGTCAGCAAAAAACTTCTTTGATATACCCGATATTTTAAGAATCGCCGAATCCACCTTTGGCGTGGGCGAAAACGAGCCCGCTTTTACTGTGCCGATATATTTTGGTGTTCCGTAGCATTTTACGCTTATGGAAAGAATGGATTCTTTGTTTACCCCGCGTAGCCTTGGCGAAATGGGACCGGCAACAATCCGTTTCGCAACCTCTTTTTGTAAAAGGAGAATCATCATGCTCGGTTGCATTTCGCTTTGCAGAAATTTTCGGAGAAATTGTCCGGTAATATAATAAGGGATATTGGCGACTATTTTATAAGGAAACGGCTCGATTTTTTCAAGATCTAAAATATCGCAATGAATAAGTTCTAACTTTCCAGACGCAATTTCCTTCGCAAATCTTTTTTGCAAGACAGGAATCAGGTGCGAGTCCTTTTCTACCGCAACGACACGCCCGGCGCGTTCAAGAAGGAGCGCGGTCAAAACACCTTCACCTGGTCCAACTTCCAGCACGGTGTCGGTCGGAACAAGCTCTGCCGCCGCGACTATTTTTTCTAACGCGCCGCGGTTTCGTAAGAAATGCTGGCCCAATGATTTTTTACTACGAATCATAATACCAATATACGAATGCATACTAATATACAAATAGATACGAATAAAGATAGTGAGCATTCGTAGTCATTCGTATACATTCGTACCATTTGTAGATTGGTATATATCTGCTTCCAGCAGATTTTCAGGAATATCAAAAATAAACTCGGAAGGCAAATTTACTTGCCGCGAACCGAACACACTCCGCGCGCCCGCGTACGACAAGAATAATTTTTTGCGTGCGCGCGTGAGCGCCACATAGAAGAGTCGCCGCTCCTCCTCGGATTCCTCTTCTGTAATTTTGTCCGCATACAACCGAGCGTGAGGGAAAAGCCCGTCTTCAAGACCTGTAATGAACACAGTATCAAACTCAAGCCCTTTTGCCGCGTGTACCGTCATAAGCCGCACGGCATTTTTTTCTTCTTTCAACTCGTCTTGGTCGCTTTGGAGTGCCGCGTCTGCAAGGAATTGTTCCAATGCTTCGCGCCGTTCAATTCCGTTGTAACGAGTTGAAAAAGAAATAAGTTCGCGGATGTTTAGAAGCCGTTCTTCGTCTTCCCCGTCGCCATCTTTCAGTGCTTTTTCAAGCCCGCTTTCGGTTAAGACAAACTTGAGCGCGATGGATAGCGGCTCGGTTTCCAGTTTTTTCTTTATACGCGCGAGTAGCGCGCGGAATGCGGCGATTTTCGTGCGCGTTCCTAGGGTTATTCCACTTTCTTGTTTCGCGAGTATTTTGAGAAGCGTTACTTTACCGATACCGCGCGTTGGGACATTGATAATGCGTGCAAAGTCAGCGGTATCCGATTCGCTTAACGCCGCGCGGACATACGAAATAATGTCCTTCACCTCTTTTCGTTCAAAAAACCGCACGCCAATAACCTGATACGGAATATCAGCACCCATAAATGCTTCTTCAAGTGCGCGGCTTTGGAAATTGGCGCGGAACAGCACAGCAATTTCTTTCGGTTCTGCCCCACCAGCAATCAATTCGCGCGATTTCTCTGCGACAAATTGCGCTTCGTGCGCCTCGTCAAACCCAGCAAACAGGTCAATTTTCTCTCCCCCTGAATTTTTCGTAAAGAGCGTTTTTTCCCGCCGATGCTTGTTCTTTTCAATCACGCGATTTGCGGCATCAAGAATCGTTTGCGTGGAGCGGTAATTTTCTTGGAGCGTTACCACTTTTGCATTCGGCCAGTCCTTTTCAAACCCCATAATATTTTTCATGCTCGCCCCGCGCCATTGGTAAATATTCTGGTCCACATCCCCCACAACTGCGATGTTTCTGTGCGCCTCCGCGAGCAGGCGCGCAATGTCGTACTGTACTCGGTTGGTGTCTTGATATTCGTCTATGTGTAGATATTTCCACTGTGTCTGATACGCCTCGCGCACGCCAGTTTCTTTTTTTAAAAGCAAAGCGGTCTTGAGGAGTAGGTCGTCAAAGTCCAGCGCTTTTTCTTCTGTAAGTATTTTTTCGTACGCGTCCCACACGCGCGACACGACACGGGGGAAAAAATCGCTTGCGCGCTCCGCAAACTCATCTGCTGTAACACCCTCTCCTTTTTGTCGGCTGATGGCGCCAAGGATTTTCGGCGGTTCAAAATTCTTCGGGTCAAAACCAGCGATTTTAGTCGCTTGTTTTATCGCGCGTATGGAATCGCCTCGGTCAAAAATGGTAAAGCGTGGCGAAAGCCCCGCGCGTGTCGCATTGTCGCGCAAAATACGAACACCAAGAGAGTGAAATGTTGAAATAAACGGCAATTCCGTAACATCTGAAAGCAAGTTGCTAACTCTGTTTCGCATCTCTTGCGCCGCTTTATTTGTGAATGTAATCGCAAGAATAGATGACGGCTCAACACCGGTTTTTATTAAATGCAAAATGCGGTGCGCAATCACGCGCGTCTTCCCAGCACCCGCACCAGCGATAATCAAAAGTGGTCCGTCGCGGTGTTCCACCGCCTCACGCTGGCGCGGGTTCAATTCATCAAGATAAGACATCAAGAAAATATAGCACAGATAAAGAAAAATCCCCCAGCGGGGATTTTTCTGTGTTTCCTCTCGCCCTTATCCTAAGGGGGAGTACCCGAGCGAAGCGAGGGGGAGGGGGTCGTTCCCGCAAAACCAAATCCACCCCTCCGTCTCCCTACGGGAGACACCTCCCCTTAAGTTAATGGCAGGAGGAAAAAATACTACCTCCCACCAAAAAACGCCTTCACAAACCCCCACACATCTGATTCTGGAATGCCTGCGCCGGCAAGTTGTTGAGAAATACCGATGAATGCTCCGGCTTTATACACAATTTCTTTGGAAACAGATGATGAACAGTTGTCTGTTTCGGTTCCAATACAGAGGCGGAAGTAGTATGAGCCGACGCCAGCAGTCCATGTGTGGGAGACGGTCTGTGTTCCGCCTGCGGCAAGATTAGCAATCGGGCCGACATTTGCGCTGAAGTCATACCAATTTGCGTTGTTAGATGAGTATTGGAATCGCGCTGGAACTGAGGAAGTGAGCGCGCCTCCACTGTTTGATACAGTTGAGGTAAGTGTCAGTTGTCCCGCGTAAAGCTTCCCTTCTGTCGCATCTTCTCCTGATATGCTAGGCGTGCTTGCGTTTAGTTTTGGTGAAGCGGTAGTTGTTGTCGGTGTTGTTGTGGCGGTTGTTGTGGCGGTTGTTGTGGCGGTTGTTGTGGCGGTTTTTGTTGGAGCTGTTGTTGTTGGTTGCGTAACATTCACCGTTACTGTGTCGGATGCCGTTGCGCTACCGCCATCTTGTTTACAGGTAACTGCATATGTTTTAGAAACAGTCGCAGTAGTGCGAATCGCCCCAGTCGCTTCCCCAGTTACATCTCCATTACACTGTTCAATCTTTCCAGTGGTTGTATATGAAAGCGCAATCGCTGTTCCAGCCGCTACTGTTATTGGGCCGTCGCTTGGAATGCTGTTGTTTGTGTATGCTTTGAGGTCTACGGTAATGGGGCTTGCTGGGGCGGTGATGGTGAAGTAGGAGTCGCTTTCGTCGAAAGCGGCATAAGTGTTTTTCTGCATATTGGAGCAATAGAGGTCAGAATTTGATTGCGGACAAAGTCCGATTTGTAATTTGTAATTGCCAGTTCTTTGTGCTTCCGGTATTCTCCACTGATAATTTGTTATCCCGGGCGAGAATATCTCCTGACCTAGACCGACAGAAAAATATCCGTCTGGGCCGAGTAAATTAAGTACAAATTTGTATCCTGCTGATGCCCCTCTCCAAGAAATTGTCTGTGTGGAACCTGTCTGCCAACTCTCTCCCCCATTCGGACTCAACACAGTAATACTCGGCTGCGCGGAGGTGGCGGGGGCAGATGAATATATCGTGAATCTACCACCACTGATAGGAAGCGACCCACTTACAGAAGCGGATGTCCTAATGGCAACAACTCTAACTGAAAATTCCTTACCATCATATTGACTTATATTAGGGGCCATAACTACACCAAAAGTGAAAACTTGTCCTTCATCAGGGATAAAACCGGAATAAAGCGCCACCGCTTGATTATTGGTATTGAACGGAATAGGGACAATTGGACCAGATGGTATTGGTGCCACTGTGGTGGAGTAGTTGGAATTTTCTGGGAAGATAACTACACCAGCAAATGCGTTACGAGGTGCTGTACCAGTTAACTCTAGAACAAAACCTTCAATTTTTTGTAATGGCTTACCACTACTTTTCAAGGTGATATGGGTTGTCCTAACTGCTGTTCCACTCGCAATGTTTTCCATAGTAGAATTCATTGCTGGAGAAACCTGAATCTCTGTTTGTGTCACCGGAATCGGCGCGGTAACCGTTGCCTGTCCCGACACATTTACCACCACACTATCATCATCGCGCTCGCCTTCTTTGTTGATGCACGCGACTTTAATAACTGCGGAACGGCTAATGCGCCCGGCGACTGTGCCCGACAATTTAATATCATTTTTAGACCAATTGCCTCGGCATCGGCTTGCGCCTTCTGATATCCAACTCACGACAATGCGACTTCCTTTCTCTACAGTAACAGGCCCATCCTGCCCGTTCACTTTCATATCTACCGACACCGTCTCAAATATATTCTCAAACCCGACATCCTGCGCCTTTGCGACTGCAACAAACGCAAACACTGCAATACCGACTGCGCCGACATAAAGGAGTTTCCTCATCTCGTTAGAGACAGGTCGCGGTCGCCCGCTTCCCCATCCCGTATGGTTTAATTAACTTTGTAATAAAAATTGAACTAATACGAAAATATAAACCCTCCGCGACCGCTGTCTCTAACGGGATTCATACACCACAAGAGTATATCACTGGGGGCGTGCTTATAGACACTGTGGATAAGTGCGTTATTTCAGCCCGAGCAGATTTTTTGCAATTCGCGGCACTTCAGCGCGAAAATAGCTTTTTATATCCTCCCATGTCATGTCAAAAAAGAGCGTGGGCATAAGGTCGTTTTCCGCATCATCAAAATAAGTCATGCTTTTTATGATGTGGTGATAGTTATGCGCCACCGTAGGATACTGACGCGGCAACTTTTCAACGACTGATTCAAGCGGCGCGACATTGTTTGCATACCAGTACAAATCCACAAAATCGCGCTTGCGTCCGCGCTGGCTCATTGCGATAATTTTCATTACGGCGATGTCGTCTTTATCAAGAACGGCAACCGCCCCATATTTCAATGGTGGCACCACAGGGACAAAAAATGGATATGCGATAAAACTAATTTTTGCTTTACAAAGCGTCCCGTACACCGTTCCTTCTTTTACGATTTTGCCCTGCCAGATGCGATTGTCTGGAAAATGCCGTGTTATTTCGGCTGGAGCGAAGGTTTTCTCTTGCGTAAAGAAATCAAGGTCAACCGATTGCCGATGCCCAACTTGGAGCGCGAGCGCGGTTCCGCCAGCAAGATACCATTTTTCTTCTTCAAGCCAGGATTCTTTGCGCGCATACTCAAGAGCTTTTTGCGTTGACCGCGGAAGCGCTTCAAGTTTTGGCGTCCATTCGTTCATGTTGATAGCATTAAATTCCAAAACGAGCGGGTGGCGGGGAAAAGTCCGCGCGAACGATCGACTACATCGCGTATAAGCGCGTGGTTATAACGATTCCACATCCAGCGCACTTCGTTGTCATCGCCAAAATCCAAAATCCGCTCAATGATATAGCGCGCGTTTTTTTCAATGTCAATCGTCTTCGGGTCCACATCCCAAAACAGCGATTGGCGAAATGTGATTTGTTCATTTTTCATACCCCCTATTATACCATATTTCCTGTGGACAACTCGGTTATAGGCGGTTGCTTTTTTATGATGTGTGGGATAGTATGAATATGTCGGTTACAGCAGATTTCCCGAGACACCGTTATTTCAAGCCGTTTTCCGAACTACCGCGCGATTAGCAATTAAACTTTGGCTTATATTACTTACCTTTCAGGCGACAAAGCGTATTTTGCGTTCTAACCTTTCTGTAAAGGTTCTTTTTGTTGCCACTGTCTTTTTTGTTTTTGTAAGTTTACCGCTGGCTGTTGTGCACGCCAGCGTTTTTTCTTTTTTAGAAGAACTAATGTCTCCAAAAGTAAACGCACAAGATTCGCGGGAAACAGCGAACGGCAATTCGCAGACCATTGAACTGTTGCGCTCCGCGCTAAACTCCGACCCGAACCCGGCGAAGGGCGGCGGAGATATTTCAATTGTCGGAGGTGCCGCACTTCTTCCCGAGTCAGGTCCGTCTGGAACGATTGCAGATATTTCAGTAGGAAATGTGCATGGCTCTATTAGCGTTTATACCGTGCGTTCGGGCGATACGCTCTCGCAAATTGCAAAAATGTTCGGCGTGTCAGTGAATACGGTTGTGTGGGCAAACAATATCAAAAACGGCGTTATCCGCCCCGGCGATTCTCTCGTCATTCTCCCTATTTCCGGAGTACAGCATATCGTAAAGAAAGGCGATACGGTTGCAAGTATTGCAAAAAAGTATAGCGCGGACGCGCGAGAAGTCGCTCTCTTTAACAATCTTTCCGAAAACGCAAAGCTTGCCGTTGGCGATGAAGTGACTATCCCCGACGGCGAAATGGCGTTCCCCGCATCGTTTGCGCCCGCGCCGCGCGTGCGCGGCGCGGGCGGCCCAACATACGAAGGGTATTACCTGCGCCCGATTCTCGGCGGGCGGAAGACACAAGGGCTTCACGGCTACAACGGAGTAGACCTTGCGAGTTACTACGGCGCGCCGGTGTTTGCGTCAGCAGAAGGCGAAGTGATTGTCGCGCGCTACGACGGTTGGAACGGCGGGTACGGCAAGTATATTGTTATCTCGCATCCGAACGGCACGCAGACGCTATACTCCCACCTTTCGCAAGTCATTACCTATGTCGGCAGGCAGGTTCCGCGCGGCGAGCTCATCGGCAACATCGGTTCTACCGGCAACTCCACCGGCCCTCACCTCCACTTTGAAATCCGCGGCGCGCGAAATCCGTTTTAAGGAAGTTGGCGTTACGCATTATGATTGAGTGAATAAAAAGATTCCGAGAATAGAATATGCTATAATATTTACATATGAAAGAGAACAGGGGCGTTTTTATACAAAACAAATTACCCAATTCATTTCGTCCGCTTTTGTGGTCCTTAAAATGGGAGGATGTGGATGTTGACAAAGATAAAAGTGATATTATTCTCGCCGCTGTTAATGAGGGAACTCTTGAACAATGGCGCTGGATTATTAGAATGTATGGGCGGGAAGCAATACGGGAAACGCTTGCGAATCGTCTTGCTACAGAATTTCATCCAGAATCCGGTAACTTAGCAAAAGTTGTCTTTGACTTGCCGAAATTATCATATGCACGATGAGGTTTTAACAAAGTCCGCGGCGGCGCTTCTTCCGTCAATTGTTCGTTTTAGTGATTTCTACCTTGCCGGCGGTACGGCGCTCGCCTTACAGATTGGACACAGGCGTTCGGTTGATTTTGACTTGTTTTCAGAAAAAACGCTTCCCGCAGAATTGCTCCCGCGTGTAAAGCGCGTATGCGCCCCACTGTCAGTTGTTGTTACATATAGTTCTACGGAACAACTCAATGTTCTTATCGGCGGCGTTAAGACGACCTTTTTGTTTTTTCCTTACCCGGTTATTAATCCGCCAGTCGCGTATCGCGGTATTTCAATCGCGAGCATACGCGAAATTGCCGCAATGAAAGCATTTGCGGTCGGCAAGCGGCTCTCGTTCAAGGATTATGTTGATTGGTATTTTATGTTGAAAGAAAAATATGTAACGCTTCCAGATGTTATAGCTCTCGCTCAAAAGAAATTCGGCGGCGATTTCAATGACCGGCTGTTTCTCGGGCAACTCGTGTCGCTTGCCGATGTTCCTATTCAGTCAATAGATTTCTTGCGCGCCGCGGTTGATAAAAAAGAAATCACGGAGTTTCTTGAGTATTCTGTAAAGACATTCGCACTCTAACGGGATGAAACAAAAACTATCGTTTGCGGTTTCTTTTTTATTGTTAATTTCTCCTCTTTTTACTTTCGCGCAAGATGGGCAAAGGAAGCCCAATGCGCGCAAAGAATAGCAGACGCAACTATACTTCAACAAAAAATCTCCGATATATCTTCTAGTATTGGTGTGATTGACCGCCTGCTTGATTCTTTGCAAATCACCAAAAAATACACCGATTCGCTCACTAAACTTGATGGCGCATTGTTTATGCTCGTTCCTTTTGGCGGAGAACAATCACAAAACTATGAACACGCAAATCGCACCGCCATCAAGTGTGTACAAAACCGTGGGGGACCAGTGCCTATTGGTACAAGTACATACGCAAAAGGTGTTTTGTACACGGAAATAACCGCACCGCAACGGCAACTGGTAACAAAACTCAAAACAGATGCTTCAGCAATTACTACTTATGTCAGCGAAGAGTTGGAAAAGTCAGAAAATGGGCAGTTGGGAATTGGCGCGACAGTATCTGTTGTAAGAAAAGTGGTTGCGCTTAAATCTGCCGGTGAGAAAGATTTACTGCCGATTAATCTTGAAGCACTTGCAAAAAATCACTCTTCGCTCAAACCGTAGGAGGGTTTGTCCATCAGTTTTTCAGCAGACGGCAATACTTTTAATATTCCGAGCGCATTGCGTACCGCACTCGCGCCTGTATTATGGCTCATGGGCATCTCGCTCGGTTCGGAGCCGCTGTCCGGAGGCATTCTTTCTTTTGACAGCGAAACATTCGGCGTTTTCGTTCCAGAAACAGTTATGCTCAATGAATTTCGTTCTACTATCACTGCGAAGATAAAGGATTTTCAAAATAAAAAACAAAAGTATCAACAGATACAAAACACACTGCGGACACAACTTGCCGGTTTGGAAAAGAGCTCTTATCAGTGCGACGCTTCTGTGCTGACGGCGCAGGCGGAGATTGAAACTATCATCTCAAATGATGGCGATGCGCCTTACCAGGACGCACCGACTTATGCTGGTAATAATGAGCCGCCTGTATCTAACATAAGCGATATCGCAAACGAATCCATTTTTGACACCGTATCCGTGAACCTCAAAGTGAACGGTCAAGACGGAACCGTAACCGTTTCGCCAGGTAGCCGTATTGTCCCGAGTAGGTGCAACCAGATGCAAGGCAAATTGGTCGCGCAATGACCTTAAACTCTCAGGCACGGTTGCCGGTCGCGTCAGTCGTTCCGTAACCGTTAAAGTCGCTTGCATAGACGCAGACGGAAACCGCGCGGATGATGAAGTGCGGGTGAATGTTGTAAGTGAAGAAATATCATAAACATCTAGATATTAAATCCTATTTTCCGTATCGGCTTTGTAGGAGGCGCAAGCAGTTGCTTGATTGCTTCAAACACCACCTTGAACTGCTGGTCGTATTTGCTTTCCAGTTTTTCTATTTTCTCCCGCAGTTCTTTGTTGGTCGCAATGAGTTCTCGCAATTTTGTAAAAGTTCTAATGATTTGTATGTTCACTTGAATGGCGCGTCTGCTATTGAGGACGCTTGAAAGCATCGCCACACCTTGTTCGGTAAAAGCATGATAACGATAGCGTTGTCCGCCATGACTTGAGGTTCCAATTTGTAACCTCAAGTTCAAGTCCGATTTGGATGTCACAATTTGTGACTTCCAAATTTCCATTTCGCGAGCATTCAACTGAAACATAAAGTCAGCCGGAAATCTCTCTATGTTTCTTTTTACCGTTTTATTCAGATTCTTTGTCTCTGCTCCGTAAAGTTCCGCCAAGTCCTTATCCAACATAACTTTCTTTCCTCGCAACAGGAATATCTTGCCTTCAATTCTGCTATCTGGAATTATTGCTAGTGTTCGCATGTTTTGTATTATTTACTGATTGATTATTTGTTTTGGACGGTACGAAAGCGCTTCCAAAATATCGTCCTCCGTTACTTCATCGCGCTCGGCGAGGTCGGCGATTGTGCGTGCGAGTTTCATCACGCGGTGGTATGAGCGCGCAGAGAGGTCCAACCGTCGCGCGTTTGCGTTCAGCATTCCTTTTGTTTTTTCATCAAGCGGGATTATTCTTGCAATATGTTTGGCGGGCGTGTCCGCGTTGGTCTTTGCTTTCAGTTTCGCCTTCTTAAATCGTTCTTCTTGTCGCTTCCGCGCCGCAATAACGCGCTCCCGCACTTCTTTTGACTCCGAACCATCACGCGCTTCGTCCGAAAGCTTTCCGTACTCAACGGCAGACACTTCAATCGCGAGGTCAATGCGGTCAATCACTGGCCCAGAAATCTTCCTGCGGTAGCGCTCCGCGGCGTTAGCTCCGCAAACGCACGATTTTCCTTTTACACCCTTGTTTCCGCACGGGCACGGGTTCATTGCCGCAATCAAGATAAAATGCGCCGGAAAATGTGCAGAGCCCCGTGCGCGCGAAACCGAAATCATCCGCTCCTCAAGCGGCTCGCGGAGCGTGTCTATCACGCGCCGGTCAAATTCCGGAAACTCATCTAGAAACAAAACGCCTCGGTGCGCGAGCGTTGCTTCACCCGGCTTTGGAATCGCGCCTCCGCCAGTGATGGAGACATATGAAGATGTGTGGTGTGGGCTGCGCACGGGTGGGTGCGACACAATCGTATCGCGAAGCTTCCCCGCGACGGAATGTATGCCCGTCACTTCCAGCATTTCTTGAAACGAAAGCGGCGGGAGGAGCCCCGCAAACGCTTTCGCAAGCATTGTCTTACCTGTGCCGGGCGGGCCCCATAGCAGAATGTTGTGTCCGCCCGCCGCCGCAATTTCCAGCCCGCGCTTCGCGGTTTCCTGTCCTTTGATATCCGACAAATCAATTTGCGCTTCGGGTGGTTCGTCGGGAATCGCGGTCTCGTGGACTTGCTTCAGCGCGCGTTTTTTTACAAATGGTGTCTCATCTCCGTCTCCCGCAAGGTCTTTGGGTATAAGGTGTGCGATAACGGCAGTTAAAGTCGGTGCTGCGTACACTTGTATCCCCCGAATAAGCGCGGCTTCGCGCGCATTCCCTTGGGGTACAAATACTTCTTCAAAATCGCGCTTGCGCGCTTCTTCTACAAGAGGAAGTACACCCGCGACTGGTCTTAGCTCTCCGTCAAGCGAGAGTTCTCCTAGAAAGAGTTTCTTTTCAGGCGCAAAGCGAATTGCACCTACCGCTTTGAGGTACGCGAGTGCAACGGGCAAGTCAAACGCAGGTCCTTCTTTCTTGAGGTCTGCAGGTGCGAGCGAAATCGTTACTTTTTGGTTTTTCTGCTTTGGCGACTTGAAGCCGCTATTCTTTATCGCTGCAGAAACGCGGTCGCGAGATTCTTCAACCGCTTTGTCTGGAAGCCCTACGACGGAAAACGAATGGAGCCCGCCAGCAATGTCCGCTTCAACAGATATGAGATGGGGAGTGAGCAGATGCGTTTCGGCACTCCATACTTTGGCGAAACTCATAATACTAATATACGAATTATACTAATGATACGAATGACTACTAATGCTTCGTAATCTTTATTCGTATCCATTGGTAGATTGGTATTCATTTGTATATTGGTATTTATGCATTCATATGCTTCTTACAGGTCGTTGCCGCTGGGTTCGCCTCTAGGCGTTCGTTCTCTATAATCTCTTTCCCCTTTTCGCAGAGCCCATAGGTGCCGTTTTTAATCCGTTCAAGAGCCGCCTGTACTTCGTTGTAGCGAATTTCCAATTGTTTAAGAATTGCTGTATTACCCTCAAATGCTTCTAAACTGTCGGCGAGTTCTGTTTCGTCTGCGGTGAGCGTATCCATTTTTTCCGGAGTCGCTTGCCAGTCGCTCGGATTGTCGGGGTTTTTGCGCCCAACGCCTTTTAATTCCGCTTCAACAATCGCAAGTTCCGATTTTAATTTTTCCTCAAAATGTTTTACTGTTTTTTTGTCCATAGTCGTGTAAGAGTATTATAACAAGAAATAATATGTCAAGCACCTTACTGGGGCGCTGCAACTAACTTGTCCATTATTTTCTCAAATGAATCCTCGTCGTTTGTTATTATTATTGTCTTTTTATCTGCAAATCCGTAAAGTAACAATGGTTTATCGTCTGTGCCGATAAGTTCGCGAATATCGCGGTTTCTAATGGTACGGTCTGTAAAATTCACCCCTCCTATTGCCTCGCCAAACAAGGGCCCAATATCGCCAAGTATTGTTTTTTCCCACTTTAACATTCCCGCAAGCGCGGTTTGGTAGTAATTTGTTTTAAAAACAAGGAACGCGCGGTTGGTTGGAAGCCCGCGAAGCCCAAGCGCAAATTGCGGCTCCAGCGCACGAACAAAACCACCTTCCGTGCTCGCATTTAAAAGCGACAAAAATTCTTGCGCCGTGAGCGCGCGTTCCATCGCTTCTCCTTCAGCGCTTCGCGCGGCTTTTGTTGGCGTAATGAGTGTGAAAGACGAAAGCGCGAGCGCGGCTTCGCGCTCTCGCGCAAAAGCAGTTATAAAGGTATCCCGTACAAGACGGGACGAGTCAAGCGTTTTTTCTCTATCTGCAAGAATTATTTTTGTCATTCCGGAAATGGTCGGTGTATTTTCGGCGGCAGGCAAATTAGAAAAATACCAATATCCGATTCCAATCGCTCCAGCAAGAAACAAAAACACAACGCTCCACAACACAAGCGAACGCGCGCTTTTACGCATCAGTTCCATTTGCGGTAAAGGAATTGAGATTTTTACATCCCCTCCTGCCTGAGGAGGGGTGCCGAGTCCGCGAGGCGGGGTGGTGGGAGGGTTTTGCAGAGAAACCACCCCCTCCCCCCTCGCTTCGCCCGCCTGCGCAGGCAGGCTCGTGGTACTCCCCCTTAAAAAAGGGCGAGAGGTAAGAGGTTGCTCTGTATTATTAATCCTCCTCTCCTGCTCCGCCAACGCAAATTTCGCCGCAGTTCCACCTTCCTGCTTCATAAACTCTCCCACATCGCGCTCGTAGGTGCGTATCCGCGGCACGCCCGACTGAATGACTTCAGTCGTTCGGGCGGGCGTTTCTTTTGTTTCCATGATAATAGTATATCAAAAAACTTCTTCTTTGGTCTGTATACTTTACAAAAAATATACTCTATGATACTCTGTTTCTCAGATTCTGAGATAAAAGAAAGGTAGATATGCCAAATATAGAGATTCACGGTTTCGTTGAAAAAACGAAACAAGTAAAAGATGCTGTGTGGGCTGGTTTTCTTCATAATGAACGGCTCAAAGAATTTGCTGAAGAGGTGGTAGTCACCACATTTCCTTCCGTGACTGACGATATGCGCGGAAGGCGGTCTCCGTTTATCCGCGTATTTTTTGCGACAAAAGCAGAAAAGAAAAACTGTAAGGATGTTCTTTCTCGCATTCCTGATATCTATGCTGGAATTTGTTTTGATGTTGAGTTCGTGCGATCGGAGGATTTTTGCAGTTTTCCACCGAAAAAGAAGAAATAAACACCATCAAACCGTCGGACTTCTCCGGCGGTTTTTTTATGCGCAAAACCTGTTTATGTCTCTACAAGTATTTTGCAAAATACTTGTATGAATGATTCAGTGCGCCACAAGACACCCGATGTCTAAATTGCAGACATCGGGTGTCAAACAGTTACTTGCTCTTTTTTGCAAGAATACCGAGGAGAATAAAGACGATTACCACAAGCGCACCAAGAATATAGATGTTAGTCATAGCGTTTGTTACATCATTCATAATATCACGATTTAGCTAATAATAAACTTGAAAACCATGTACCAAAAGAAAGCAATAATCCCAACGCAATTAAATAAATGTTCGCATGTCCATTTGCAATTGGCTCAATAAACAATCCTGCAAACAAAACTTGTGCTATATCGCGACTAATTGCCGACAAAGTTTCTGTTTTCAACAGTGTAGCGGTCATATAACGAAAGTATTCTAGCATACTAATCCATGCAATTAAACAACCTACTTCCTCCCCCACCTGTTTTCGGACTCTTGTATGAGACGACCGATAACTGCCGCCGCTTTTTCGGCGGTGCCATTTTTACCGGTGATGAAGACGCGCCCATCGTCTTCAATATCAATCGCGCTTACCCCAGTCCTTTCTTTTATTTCATTAATCGTCTTGCCCCCGCTTCCGATAATCATTCCAATCTGCTCTTTTTTCACCTGTATAATCAAAATCTTCGGCGCAACGGGCGAAATATCTGCACGCGGCGCGGCGATTTCTTTTTCCATTACATCTAGAATCTTTTCCCGCGCCGCGCGCGCTTTTTCAAACGCTTCTGCAAGTATTGCAATCGGCACACCTTCTACTTTCACATCCATCTGCACCGCAGTTACGCCCGCGCGCGTGCCCGCAACTTTAAAATCCATATCGCCGTGATGGTCTTCGGGGCCTTGAATGTCAGTGAGTATTTTATAATTTTTGTGGTCGCGCATCATCAACCCTGATGCAATTCCAGCAACGGGCGCAGAAATCGGCACTCCGCCGTCCAAGAGCGCGAGCGTTGCGCCGCACACGCTTCCCATTGAAGTAGAGCCGTTTGATGAAAACGCTTCAGATACGAGCCGTATCGTGTACGGAAACTTTTCTTGCGGAGGAATAACAGGCAAAAGCGCTTTTTCCGCCAAGGTCCCGTGGCCTATCATCCGGCGATTTTTACCTCCGAGCTTTCCCGTTTCTCCGTTAGAAAAAGGCGGAAAATTGTAATGATGTATGAAATGTTTTTTCTCTCCGTGATTTTCTATTCCATCAACCGTTTGCGAGTCCTTTGGTCCGCCCAGCGTCAAGACCGATAAAATATGCGTCCCGCCCCGGTAAAATGTCCCGGAGCCGTGCAGAATTTTAGAAAACCCGCCCGCTTGCGCGAAGAGAGGCCGCAGTTCGTCCATCCCCCTACCATCCGCGCGTTTTTCGTTTTCTATTGCTTCTGTGTGGAGAAGGTTGTTCACAGCATCCTCAAAATGCGCGCCCGCAAACGCGCCCGCATTTTTAATTTCCGCACATTTAGTTTTTACAAGATCAAGCCACTCGTTTTTTAAGTTGTTGATTGTTTCGTGTCCAGATTTTCCTGAAAACACCACTCCGTACATTTTCGGCGCGGTTTCTTTATTGAAAAGTTCTGCAATTTCTTTCGGCGATTCCGGAAACACAATCTTTTGTTTTTCTTTTCCAATTTCTTTTATTATTTTCTCCTGCCACGCCTGCAACTTCTTCATTTCTTTATTCGCTTCCTCAAGCGCGGCAATAATTGTTTTTTCAACAACTTCTCTGCCGCCGACCTCAATCATATTAATGCAATCATCTTTGCCGCACACAACAAGGTCAAGAAAGGCATGTTTCCTCGCGGAATAGATAGGATTTACCTCATAGGTCTTATCCTCACTTATTCCGATGCGCACTGCGGACACCGGTCCGTTCCACGGTATAGAAGAGGCGCTGAGCGCGAGCGAGGCGCCGATAACTCCCAAAATGTCAGGGTCGTTCTCTCCTAGCGCGAGAATTGTCGCTACTACTTGTATTTCGTTCCGAATGCGCTGGTCAAAGAGCGGGCGAATCGTACGGTCAATAAGCCGTCCAGAAATAACCGCTTCATCAGCCGGCTTCCCTTCCCGTCGTACAAAACTGCTTCCGAGAATCTCCCCAACCGCATAAAACCGCTCCTCGTAATCAACGGTGAGCGGTAGATAATCCGTCCCTTTTTCTTCTTTTGAGATGACCGCAGTTACGAGCACTGCGGTGTCGCCACAGCGAATGAGTACCGACCCACTCGCATTTTCCGCAAGGTCGCTAAACTCCGCGATAAGCATTTTCCCACCGACTTCAATAGAGTACTCCTTCTTCTGCATGCTCACAGTGTAGCACCGTTTTATCTTTTCCCATACCCCATCAAGTATTTGCGCGGAGTGTCATCAAGGTCGGTAAACTCGTCCGCCGCCTCAATAAGTTTCGCAGAGGTTGATTTTCCAAACGCAACAATTTCCACCTGGCACCCCTCGTTTATTTTTAAGTATTCTACAAGCGGAATGAAGTCGCCGTCGCCGGAGAGAATAATCACGGCATCCACCTTCGGCGCAAGTTTCACTGCATCTATCGCAAGCCCGACATCCCAGTCCGCTTTTTTCGCGCCGCTTCCGAATATCTGCAAGGGCTTCGTCTTTGCCTCAATGCCGACTTTTGCAAGTGCCTCAAAAAAACTTTTTTCTTCCCCGCTTTCGGTCGTAATCACATACGCAACCGCGCGTATAAGCGAGCGCCCCGCGAGCGCGTCCTTCACTACCTGCCCGAAGTTCACATTCGCGCGGTAGAGATTTTTCGCGCAATGGTATAAGTTTTGGGTATCAATAAATACCGCCACGCGCTGATTTTTGTGTTTTATAATACTCACTTTTTAAGTTCCAATTTGCGAACAATTCCATTATACCTCTTCGGATGCCTTTTTTGTAAATAGCGCAAGTGCGCTTGCCTGTCGGCAACCATACCAAGTAGTCCCCTGCGCGAGTGAGTATCTTTCTTATGTGTCTTGAGATGTCTCGTCAACTCTTCAATTCGGCGCGACAAAATTCCGACCTGCACTTCCGCAGACCCTGTATCCTTCTCATGCATTCCGACTTCCTTGATAATACTTTGCTTTTTTCGCCTGGTTATCATAGTAAATAGGAGTATAGCATAAGAATCTTTATTTTGCAACTGCCTGTGAATGTGGATATTAAAATTTCGTAAAGACCTCTTCCCTACAGCGCGATTCTGTGTTCTATTCTAAAGGACATTTCATAAAGGACATTTGCGAATGTCCTTTATGAATAATCAAATGTCCATTAGAAATGTCCTTTACGAATGTCCTTTATAACCACTTGAATGTCCTTTAGAAGTGTTTCCTTGTGCATTTTTAGGTGGTTTATCCACAGTTCGTGTCCTTTACACAAATGTCCTTTATAAATTAGAATGTCCTTTAGACACTTTTTAGTTCTTTGAAACCTTTTTCCAACACCAGCGCAGAACTTTTTGTTTTTATTGGTCTATCCTTCCGCGCTGATGTTACACGGGAAACATTTCCGGCTTTGCTACCCAGAAAATATATTCTCACTAAAACTTCTTGGAATAGTATTTTTCTAGGCACTTCTGATTTTTGTTTCCCCATCTCCTTTACCCACCACATTTGTGTGGCGTATGGGTTCACCGCCTAGTCGCGGAGTGGTCGAAACACCCACTCAAAATGACTGGGCGGTTTTTATTGCCCCCACACTTGTTTCACATGTAACATGTGGCTATTTAACCCAGTATTTTCCACGGATTTCCTTGATTACCGTTTCTTCTATCTCAACTTTCCTTTCTTTGCCTTTTTTACCGAGGTTTTCAATTTCCTTATCAGGGAGCGCTGCGAGTTCGGTAACCCTTTTTTCCAAGTATTCTTTCTTGTTTCTTAACGGATCTTCAAGCACCTCCTCAAGTAACGCATGTAAAATGAAACCAATTTTTGGGCTTGGTTGTAGTTTTGTAATTTCTATAATCTCTCCTCCTTTTATTTTCAACATTCCTACCGATATTGGGTCGTGCATCACCTCCTCTATGAGCGAATGGTATTTGCGAAGGCGATAAGGGCTTTCTTTTGGCCTGCCGGTTCCTATACGGTCGCATGTGCGCACATTCATTAAGTCCCAGATATTTTCCTTACCTACATTCATAAGAAGCCTCCGAACTGCTGATTGTGTTATAACCTCAGTATCGGAAAAAAACATATGCCAGCGCACTAATTTAGCAACTTTATCAGTTAGTTTCACGGGAAACTTTAGCCGCTCAAGTATTTTTACCGCCGTTCTAGTTCCCACAACATCGTGTCCGTAAAAGGTCCAATCGTTCTTTTCTTCCGACCACCTGCGTGTCTCTGGCTTTGAGATGTCGTGTAACAATGCGGCAAGCCGCACTTCTATTGGAAATTCTTTTTTAGCGGAGTGTGCAACCGTTCTTAATAGGTGCTCTCCGACACCAAAAGAGTGCGCTTTGTTTTGTTTCACATGAAACGATTGCTCTAATTCAGGTATAAAATGCTGTAAAAGCCCTAGTTTGCTACACATAGTAATACCCTCCATCGGCCGCTCTGACATTACAATCTTTGTGAATTCATCGCGAATCCTTTCCGGTGCTATCTTCTTAAGGAGTTCGTTATTTTTGAATATTGCTTCAGATGTTTCATTTTCAATCATAAAACCAAGTTCTGATGCTATGCGTACGGCTCGTAAGAGGCGTAGTCCGTCTTCTGAGAAGCGTTCTATGGGGTTACCAACGGTTTTTACCACGCCTTTTTTGATATCTGACTGTCCTTTATATGGGTCAGTGATGTGTCCTTTATAAGTTTTATAATGTCCTTTAGAATTATAAAGGACATTTGTTTTGTTATAAACGACATTTGTATTTTCCAAATGTCCTTTATCATGTCCGTTAGAAATGTCCGTTAGAATGTCCTTTATAACCTTGACTGTCGGTTCAATTTCTAGCGCAATAGCGTTTATGGTGAAGTCGCGGCGCTTAAGGTCGTCCTCAAGATTTTTACTGAAAGACACCGAGTCGGGTCGTCTGCTATCTGAATATACCCCTTCAAGCCGATATGGAGTTACTTCAACCACTTTAAGCGTAGGATCTTCTGAATTTGTAACAACACCAACCGTACCGTACTCGTTTTCGTAAAAGCTTTCCTTGAAGATTCTTTGTATTTTTTCCGGCGTTGCGTTGGTGGTAATGTCCCAGTCGGACGGTTTCCTGCCTATAAGTAAATCTCGGACGCACCCACCAACCAAATGCGCTTCAAACCCCGCTTTCTCAAGGGTTTCTGAAACATCTGCAACTTGATTCGGAATCTCAAAAGTATTGTTTTTAATCATGTAAGAAATTAAAATGCGGGTACGGAGAATCGAACTCCGATCTCGTCCTTGGCAAGGACGCGTTCTGCCACTAAACCATACCCGCGTTCACGAAATAATAGCAGAAATATATACGGTGCGCTATGATTGAGTGTGCTGTGCGCCCGTGGTGAAATGGATATCACAACGGTCTTCGGAACCGTTGTTCCGGGTTCGAATCCTGGCGGGCGCGTCCTATAGAATAGATGAAAATGTGGATAAGTCGGTGGATATGTGTATAACGGACATTTGGTTTTATGTCAGTGTCCGAGAGGAAATGTTGAGAAATACGGATATTTTGTAAAAGACACTTCTTTTCTTAATAAAGGACATTTATGCCGAGAGGAAAAACAGGACATTTGCGAGTGGGAAAGGTGGGGGAGGAGGTTGCGGCGAAATATCTGACGCAAAACGGCTTTGAGATAAAAGAGCGAAATTATTCTAAAAAATGGGGGGAATTGGATATTGTCGCGCTTAAGGACAAAAAACTGCATTTTGTGGAAGTGAAAACGGTTTCATGGGACAGTAGTGGGGAAGAGGCGGGTAGGCGAGTTAGTGAATATCGTCCGGAAGACAATATGCATCCGCAAAAGCTTAAACGGCTAGCGCGCGTTACGGAGTCGTATTTAGCAAGCAAACAGCGCGCGCAGGGTATGCCGTGGCAATTTGATGTCGCCGCCGTGTTTTTAGATATTGAGGAAAGGCGGGCGAAAGTGAAAATGCTGTGGGACCTCATTCTGCCCGCCCGATAAATCGTGCTATGATGCGCGAAACGGGGCGTAGTATAGTGGCAGTATATACGCTTTGGGAGCGTACGGTCCGGGTTCGATTCCCGGCGCCCCGAATTAAAAAAGACACGCGCTGTGGAGCGTGTGTCGTGTTAGTTCTCTAGAATTGCAGGAGCAGTTGTCGCCGTGGACGCCACTTGAAGAATATCTCGCGTCCATGTCCTTCTAGTTCCCGATAGCCGTATTTGTGAAAAAGTTGTCTTTCAATAGTGCATTCAAAGAGGTATCGGTTGTATTGCGCTTTGATGCCCGGCCACTTCTCGGATGGTACAGGGTCGCGGCGCTCTACACCTAAGCATTCCGACAAATGGTAGAGTGTTGGGTCGCAGAAGTTGAGTTCTTCCGCAAGGCAACGCATAGCACCCTCGCGCGGTGCCTCATCACGCTTTAAGGTCTCCGCAATTCCGTTGAAGTTCCTGCGACGCAATACTGTACCGTTAGAAGATGTCTGTCTGTCCTCATACAATTCAAGCCACTCTCTCTTGAATTTATGGATAACAATTACGATTGCGGCGTGTACTTCAACAACAAGGTCGTTGTTTTCGCCGTCGCGTAGGAAGAACTTATCCTCAGTTGCATAGCGCACGAAATCCTCAAGTGACCGATGTTTTCCCGTGCCCCATTTCTGGAGCGGGACGCTGTGTCGTTTTAAAATCTCCAGTATTTCTCGGTTTTCAAGAATTATTGGGGTTTTCATTTTCCCCTCCTTTCTGTTTTGTCTATCCTATTTATAACTCATTTCTCAATTTTTCGCAAAAATGCTCTGCCTTTTAAAAGTAGTTTATAACTACGATCGTATCTATAAACTACTTGTGCAGTTCCGCATCCAGCCGCTTCGCCTCCGCCCACGCAAGTTCATAAATCTTTTTCATCGCATCGGCAATCTCCGCGCTTTCAATAATCACACCGAGTTTTTCTTTCCAAGAGGCAATCATCACCTTGTTGTCGTAGATGTTAATTTCAGGAGAAAAATAATATTTATCGGGCGACACAAACGCAATCTCGCGTTTTTCTTCCACATCATGCGCTCCGCGCTCAATGCCGATGGGCGTTTTCGGAACAATCGCGCGAATCGCGATTCCTTTTCCAGCCCGCCGTTTATAGTAAGCAGGGAAGTAGTTAGGGAGTCCCTTGTGCATATCGTCTACATTCGCGTATGCGCGTATCGGTTCAGTGGACGAGAGCGTGTCTTCATAGACATTCTTCAACCCATCCGCGCCTTCATAAAACTTGATGCGCGGGCGGTTTTGCGTCGTCGCTATCGCACGAAGTTCAGGGAGAAGCGTTTCTGCTTTGCTTATCCGCTCCTCTGCTGTTCCAACTTCTTTTTTCAAATACACAACCACCGCTTCCGGCGGCTCCGCCGCATATTCTGATTTCGGCTCTTTGCCTGAGATATTGACCAACCCCTTGTTCACCAAAGAATCCAAAATATCGTAGCCAGTTGTGCGGTTGAGTCCTGCCTTGCGCGCAATCTGCGCGACCGTCCCGCGACCCATTTCAAGGAGCGCGATATATACACCCGCTTCTTTTTCTCCAAGACCAAGTCCTTGCAAAGTGAGCGATAGTTGTTCGTTCTTCATAACGCCATCATACACCCCCACTATTCTGTGTCAATTTCTTTCCACAGAAATATGTTGATAGCACAGAATATATCGGTATATATGCATTTCTCTCTTATTCCAATGACGAAAAGCATTGACAATATCTATCCACTATGCTATACTTAACGCAGGAAAGATACGGTAAGTTCTTTGAGATGCTTGCGAGAAGTCATAAGCAAAACATCTTCAACGGATGAATAGTGTGCAGGTGAAAGCCCGCTTACTACTCATCTGTTGAGTGAGGCATGTGCCATTCTGAATCGGCTTGAAAACCCGAACAGGATTGAGAAGCGCAGATCCGCATTTCTCTTCACAAAATGGATGACACAACTTATGACTACTACTACCCAAAATACTTTTTCCACTCCAATAATAATCCGCATTCACTGCCACGCCTCGGTTGTTTCTTACGACCACAGCTGGAACCGTGACTGCGGAATGGACGAACGGCGTGAGCGATGGGAGACGGGCTTTGTGCAAAACGGTCGGATGGTGAATATCGTGGAATTTGACACTGACGACCCAGACTGGAACAAAGGAGCGGCTGAAACGGTCGCTATGCGCAGGGCACTCGCTCTGGAACAATCGGGAAAACTTGTTGATCTGGAGTTCACCCGAAGCAAGTGGTAGATATGCAAGTTTCGGAGAGTTTACACTACAAAACTCTCCTCTGTACCGAGATGTGTGTCTCGGCTGATGATTCCGAAAGGATGAAACAGGTGTTCTTTGAAAACCTGCTTGCGAACCAAACAATCACAACAAACCGAAACGAAAGGAAAAGAAAGAATGAACTCACAAATGGCTAAAATATATTCTGCACTACGGTATATGCTCACGCCGCAAGAGGGTGGGAATGTGCTAACCAGTTCCGCTGAAGATCTTATTAAAGATCTCAAACCGGGACCGGAAATCATATCTTACCAAGGCAATCTACAGGCTGCCTCCACTGCTGTTCTGGAAACTGAATGTGTATCGCAGGAACTCATCGATCTGGTACTTGAAAAGTATTTTGATGCGATAGGTGGATACACTTCCGAATCACCCGTCATTTGCGGTACGAAATATTCCGAGGCGGATAGGCATCGTATGTTGGTGTATGGAATGTCTCGTCACGGAGTTGTAGAGCGGTTGTGGCTGTGCCGTCAGTTTGAATGGATCAAGAAATTCAGCAAATGGGTCTATGACGAAGATGAAAGACACGGGCGTCATACCGATGGGAGTGCAAATCTTGCGTACCTTTTTGCGAAATACGCAGACTGGGATCAAAGACCACAGGACTTCCATGTAACGAGGTTTGTCAAATCAAATCTCAACAAGAAGAACTGCCACTGCGAGTACCACTGGCCGGAAATTAAGAGGATCGAACATGGCGTGTTTAAATCCAAGACATGCTTCAAGCAGTGGGCAAATGAGAATGGTCTTAATATCACCCCTGTTAATCCTCACAACCCCGCGGCCTGTCTCTGGGACTTGCCAAAAAATCTGGTACCAAAACGGCAGTAGGTCTGCCAAAGGAAAAGGAGTTTATTGTAAAAACTCCCAACCCCGCACAGAAATGCGCGGGGTTTTGTTATGGTACAATTTTCGCATGCAGAAAGATTTTGACGGGTGGAATGGTGAGAAAAAACGGGCGCATGAAGAATCTCCACGTTTATATACCGTGCGTGAAATCTGGTGGTGTCGCTTTGGCGTGAACATCGGAACGGAACAAGATGGAAGCGGAAAACTCTTTTTACGCCCAGCAATTATTGTTCGTGGTTTTGGTTCGGAAACATGCGTGGTTGTGCCGCTTACCACATCAACCAAAAAACACACTCTCCGTATTCCAATAGGAAGGGTTCAAGGAAAAGAAGCGACTGCACTTTTGTCGCAAATCCGCGTTATTGATACGCGGCGTTTGATTGAAAAAATCGGGTTTCTTGAGAGAGGTGTTTTTACAAACATAAGAAAAGCCGTCAGAAAGCTGTTCTAACGGCTTTTCGCGATTTTCTCCCCCTTACGGGGGTAAGGCCGAAGCCACTTGTATCGCACATACTAGCAAAATCATTATTTCTTGTCAATAACACTTATGAACACCCATATTGCGCTCAAACAATTGGAAGAGTTAAAAAAGATCGGCGGCAAGCCGATGCGGCTTGCCGCCGAAGAATGGGATGCGGAATGGAAAACGCTCATTGCGATAATACTTTCCGCGCGCACGCGCGATGAGACGACGATTGAAGTGTGTAAAAAGCTGTTTGCAAGATACGAAACGGCTGACGCGCTCACTCGCGCTCGCGCAGAAGAGGTCTCCGACATCATTCGCACAGTTAATTTTTACAAAAACAAAACGAGAAACATTATTGCGTGCGCTCGCACGCTCTCGGACGAATATGCCGGCGCGCCGCCACACGATATGGCGCAGTTGGTGGCGCTCCCTGGTGTTGGGCGCAAGACGGCGAATGTGTTTCTTGCAGAATACGGCGCGCCGGCAATCGGTGTTGATACGCATGTGTCCTACATTTCGCAAAAGCTCGGCTGGACGCCGCACAAAGACCCAGCGAAAATTGAAAAGGATTTAGAACATCTCTTCCCGCAAAAACATTGGCGTGTTCTTAATCAAACACTTGTTCGCTTTGGCAAGTCGCACACGAGCCGCAAAGAAAAAGACGCTATTTTGGAAGAAATACGGAATATCTTATGACAAAAAGGTTTGTAAGAACAAAAGAAGATTTTATTTGCGAAAATTGTGGTGCGGAAGTAAATGGCAACGGCTACACAAATCATTGCTCCGAGTGCTTGTGGAGCAAGCATGTGGATGTTCACCCTGGCGACCGCGCGGAGCCGTGCGGCGGGCTTATGAAGCCCGTTTCGCTTGCAAAAAAACGAGAAAAGTTTTCAATTACGCACCAGTGTCTTCGGTGTGGCGCGGAGCGCCGCAATGTCGCTTCAGAAGGGGATAAAATAGAAGTGCTGTTGTCGGCTTTTTAATTTCCGCTTGTTTTGTAAATAACATCTGTCAGTTTTTTGCGGAGCAAGGGAGCAATCTGAATATTGAATTGTTCTGATAGGGAAGCGAGAGCGGCGTTTTTAAGTTCATACAAAGAAAAGCCCGCTTCTTCCGCAAATGCGCGCGCAATATAGTCGGTTGTCAGCGCGCGCACATCGCGCGTGTCCGTGTTGCCCTCTACAATCGCCGTGGTGATAAGCCCAACAAGCTCACCCGCGCCATCAACAACCGCGCCGCCGCTCGCGCCTTTTTGTGCGAGTAGGTTTCCTCCGAGCCCAATAATGTCAAGTGTGTCTTCGCCGAGCGTGTAGCGCGACTGTATGGTTGCAAACGACGACACACTGTACAACTCGCGCTGGACTGCAATGCCGCCGAGGAATCCTGCTGGGTAGCCCGCGGCGAGGAATGCGTCTCTGGTTTCAACTTCTAGTAATTTTTCTCGTAGTGGAATAAATGGAAATGAAGAGGGAAGTTGCGCGTTTGGGTTTGTGGTTTCTGTTACAAGTAGAAGCGCGTAGTCATTTTCTCCCCGTTCTTTTGGATTTTCTTCAAACAGGTTTTTTGCATTATCGGTAATCCAGCGCGGTGAAATATAAAATACTTCCGCGCGATAGCGGTTCACTGCTGGGTTGCCAACACGAATGGTGCAATCAAGTAAATCGGACTTCTCGTCTCCAGAGGTTAACAAAAGATATTGTGCCACATGCGCGTTAGTAAGAATAATCCCGCGCGGGTCTATAAAAACACCGCTACCGGACAGCGGTTGAAATACATCCCCGTTTTTTGAGACGCAAAGAACATTGGTGAGCGCGCCGCGCATTTTTTCGTTGATAGTATTCCAGTCAGGTTCAACTACGCTCGTCGTAGGAGGTATAGAGGGAAGTGGTATGGGTGTAGTAGCGACAGAAACAGGAATTTCTTTCTGTTTTGGTATTGGTGGCGCGGCAACTGGCGTTGTTGTTGGCGTTTCCACCATGTCTTCTGTGGCTGTACTGATGTTCTTGAGAACATCAGAATATACAGGAGTGGGCGAAGTGTTCAGCACATCTTGCTGTTGAAAGTTTTTAACCACGAGCGTCGTCGCGCCTCCAACTAGCGCGAGCAACAGAAACATCAGCAATTTTCCGAACAGAGTCATTGAGGTTTCATTCTAGCAGAAATTTTGGTACGATTCCGTTGTCGCGGGCGTTGTATAATGGCAATACGCGACCCTTCCAAGGTTGAGACGCGAGTTCGATTCTCGCCGCCCGCAAATTACAAATTCAGTTTTCCATCCGCCTGAGGCGGACGATTCTCCCATCCCGCAAATAAGGAAAAATCCCCCGCTGGGGGATTTTTCCGGTTCCGCAAAAACAACATTCCGAGCGTTATTTCACAGCTTCCTTGAGCGCTTTCGCCGCGCGGAATTTCGGGACTTTCATTGCGGCTACTTGCACAGTTGCGCCTGTGCGCGGATTGCGCGCTTGGCGCGCCTCGCGCTGTTTAACCGAGAAAATACCGAGACCCGCGATAGAAACCTCCTCGCTATTCTTGAGCGAACCCACAATCGCGTCAACCACTTTGTCCACGACCGCCTCCGCCTGCACTTTGGTAGTGCCGAGCACTTCGTGTACTGCATCTGCAATGCCTTGTTTATTCATAGGTGAACATACCAATATACGAATGATACGAATCTACAAATAGATACGAATGATTTCGTAATTCAGTAGGAAAATAAATAATAATAAAGTATTAAAACGACTCACCTATTATCCCCCATTGGCGTTAGAATGCAAGGGTTTTTTGGGAAATTAATATACGAATATACGAACAATACGAATCAACGAATGGCTACGAATAAGGATAAATAGGGCTTAACAGAGCCATATTTTGCGATTTTGCTTGACTTCTACAATCAGGTATGCTATACTAGATAGTAGCAAAATAAGGTTCTTTGATAGGGCTTCTTCACAGCGTTGAGGGCGGGGAGTTATTATTTTTTACTAAAACAACCCTACCCTCGCCGCTGTGAGGAAGTAAACCCGCCTCCTCGGCGGGTCGCCGAAGAGGCGACAACAAAAACAAAAAGAAAGGCAAAAAAATGAACGCCGCGCACAAGAAGTCCAAATTGGTCAAACGGATTGCCCGACTCGCCAAAAAGTACGGGCAAGGCCACAAATTTGTGGCCGAGGCGCAACAACGCCTCACGGTGCTGGAAGCCATCGCACAATAGCGGTGTGACTTTTCCAGCACCAAACGCACGGATTAAAAGTCCGTGCGTTTTTATTATCTTGCATACTCCACCACCCGATTCTCCCGAATTACCGTTACTTTAATTTCGCCAGGATATTTTAGTTCGTCTTCAATCTTTTTTGCTGTGTTTTTGGCGATATTTTTCGCTTCCAAGTCGGACACCTCGGCTGATTTTACGAAAATGCGAATTTCGCGACCCGCTTGGAGCGCGTACGCCTTCTCAATACCGGGGGAGGAAGTCGCAATCCGTTCAAGGTCTTCTAATCGCTTCAAGTAATTTTCTACCGTGTCGCGCCGCGCGCCGGGCCGCGAGCCCGAAATGGCGTCCGCGACCTGCACAATCACCGACTCCGGCGTTTCAAACGGATACTCGCCGTGGTGTGCTTGCATCGCCTTCACCACTGCCTCGTCTACGCCGAACTTTTGCAAAATGCGCCGCCCGATTTCCACATGCGTGCCCTGCACCTCGTGGTCCATCGCCTTGCCGATGTCGTGAAGTAGCGCTCCCGCCTTCGCCACGGCGATATTCACACCAAGTTCCGCAGCAATCATACCCGCGATATGCGCCATCTCAATGGAGTGGTGTAGCACATTCTGGCCGTAGCTTGTGCGGAAGTGCAGACGCCCCAAAATTGCAATAACCTGCGGTGGGAGATTGATAACCCCACACTCAAACGCCGCCTGCGTGCCCTTGTCTTTGATTATTTTGTTTATTTCTTGCTCCGCCTTTTCCACCATCTGTTCAATTTTTGCGGGCTGAATCCTGCCGTCAAGTATCAGATTCTCCAGCGCGACGCGCGCGATTTGCCTGCGAATCGGATTAAAAGACGAAATGGTAATTGCGCCAGGCGTATCGTCAACAATAACCTCCACGCCAGTCGCGCGCTCAAACGCCTTGATATTCCTGCCCTCCTTGCCGATAATTTTGCCTTTCGCGTCGTCGGAGGGGATGGATACGGAAGTAGTGAGCGAGTCCGCAGCGATATTGGTGCCTAATCGCTGTATGGCGGAAGTAATAATTTCCTGCGCTCGTCGCTCCAGCTTTTCCTCGCCGCCCTGCTCAAGCTTTTGCATCCTCATCAGAATATCCTCCTCGTTCTTTTTTTCCACTGCCGCGATGAGTTCTTTCTTCGCGTCTTCTTCCGAGAGGCGCGCCGCGCGTTCAAGTGCCGCGCGCTTTTCCATTTCCAGCGCGTCCGCGCGCTCCTTAATTTTCTTAATTTCAATAATCCGCGACTTCAGTTCTTCCGTTTCTTTGTCCAAATCCGACTGCCGTTTGTCCAATGTGTCCTCCCGCTTCACGAGCCGCTCCTCGCTTTTCTTGACCGAATCTTCTTTGACCCTCGCTTCATTGCGCGCTTCTTTGAGAATGCGCGCCGCTTCCTCTTCCGCCCTGAGCGTCAGTTTTTTTGATTCCTCCTGCCCTTTCAATTCAATTTCCTTCAACTTCAGCTCCATAGAGCCCTTCTTGCCGAGGGAAATTAGAAAACGCAGGTACGCGCCTAGCCCGACCCCGAGAAGCCCCGAAGCCGCGGCGAGCGCAAGCACTAGTTTTAGAGACATTGTTGGTGTCCGGTAGAGTTCGCGGGAAAAAGAGCCGCCATTAGCAATGGGCGATTTAATTCACCAAGTATTGTTTTTCTGAATCCGACAACATTTTAGTAAGAATCTAAGCGCGCATAAGGGGACATTCCATAACCCGTTTCACCCCAAGACATAATTCAATTTAATAAGTTGATACGCCAATTTTTTAATTGACCCTATCACTCTACTACAACTCACCCTTTTTTGCAAAAGTTATAGAATCTTATCAATCACCCCGTACTTTTTTGCTTCCTCGGTAGACATATAGTAGTCGCGCTCAACATCTTTTTCTATTTGTGCGACCGGTTGGCCTGTGTTTTCAGCAAGAATCTTGTTGAGTTTTTCACGAATTTTGATAATTTGTTTTGCGGTAATTTCAATGTCCGTTGCTTGTCCCTGCGCGCCTCCGAGCGGCTGGTGAATCATAATTTCCGCGTTCGGGAGCGCGAAGCGCTTACCTTTTGCGCCAGAGGAAAGGATAATCGCCGCGCCGCTCGCCGCAAGCCCAACACACACAGTGGAAACATCGTTTTTTACATGATTCATCGTGTCCACAATCGCGAGCGTTGCGGTAACAGAGCCGCCCGGCGAGTTCACATAGAGTGAAATGTCTTTTTTCGGGTCTTCGGATTGCAAGAAGAGGAGCTGGGCAATCACAATGTTTGCCGTGTAATCCTCAATCGGCCCGCCGAGGAATATAATGTTTTCTTTCAGAAGACGCGAATAAATATCGTACGCGCGCTCGCCGTTTGTCGTCTTTTCTATGACGGTTGGAATTAAGATGGACATATGTTTCTTGATTTACGAATAAGATAGGGGAGAGTATAGCAGAAATCTTTTTTTGTATCTACTTACTTGTCCATACTCGCCACATCTTTTTGTTTATTTTTGACTGGCGAATCATTATTTCCAATGTTCTAGGAGGGAAACTCTTTTGTCCGTGGAAATTTATATTTACAACCGCGCCTGTTAGTTCATTTACCCAATATTCATGCGAACCCTCGGTTTGCTTGTAAAAAACAAACCCGCGTTCAGACAAAAATCTTGTTACATCGCGATAGGTCCAATTAAAAACTCCTCGCGGCATAGGGAGTAATAAGGAAATGATAAGGTGAACGAACTCGCTTCCTCCCACTCGTTGCAATAACGGCTTGGCGATATTTATCCCAGTATTCCTTTGGAGCATGTCGATTCAGCAAATCATCATTCATATTAAGTTTTCGCACTACTTTCAAATACCCTTCCGCCGCTTCAACGATACTTTCCATCAATGTGGCTGGGTCATTTCCCTCCTCGATAATATCTAGCGTCAAACAAACCCCTACATAGGTTTTGCCGTCTTTGTACACCAAAAACTCCATCGTTCCTTTTTCTTTTGTGTTTTTTGAACGCATCGTCATACGAGTAGAGTATAGCAAGTTGTTTGTTTATCAGCAATGCTAAACCCGCCAGTGGTTGGCGGGTTTGATTTCAATCTTTTGTTGTATGCTTATTCCTGATTTAGCGCGTTCAGGTCTTCGTCCAAGTTGAGAGCGTCACCAGCGTTCAAGTCCGCTTCTATGTCGGAGAGTTCATCCGATGCGCCCGCCGCGGCGTTCACTGCCGCCGACTCGTCAAAGTTGAGTTCGCCTTCCTCCTGCTGTAGTTTGCCGCCCCAGAAGTACAAAGCGCCGAGTACGAGAATCAAGATTACGATGATTGAGCCGATGAGCGCGCCAACGCCGCCCTTTTTCGGTTCTCCCATCGGCATTCCGTTTTGTGGTTCCATTTTCTTAAAAAATTAATTAATAATTAAAATTATTTTGGCTTTACTGCGTTCCGTCCTGGCTTCAGGGAATTGACTGCGTCAACAAGCGCGGCGTGCGCGGACTTTATTTTAGCTTCCGCGTTGCGCGCGGCTGTGGTTACTTGGGCGATTGACTCTTTGGTTGCGGTTTCCGCCGCTGTTTGCGCTTTCGCCTTCACTTCTTCAATCGCCGTTTTTGCATCAGCAATTTTCACTTTTGCCGTTGCGACAAGCGATGTAGATAAATCGGTGTTGGTGCCTTGTGTTGCGAGTTTTGCAATACGCGACTCAGTGCGCACGAGAAGTGCATCAATTGTTTTTGCTCGCGCTTCCAATTTACGAACAACATTCTGAAGTTGTGTCTTTTTGAGCGCGCTTATTTTTTCTTTTACTGCTTTCCGTTCCGTTTTAACTTCGTCTTTCTTTCCCGCAACACGCTCTTTGAGAGTTTGCACCTTTGCGCGGATTCCCGTTGTAGGTTTTGCTGTGGTCGGTGCGGCTTGCGTTTCTACCGGTGCGGCGGTTGTTTGAGCCGAATCTGTTGTTGCCTGTGCCGCATCTTGCGCGAACGCGAGACCCGCAACGAAGAGAAGCCCCGCGACTGCCGCCGCCTGAAACGGCAAGATTGTTTTTACATTTTGCATATTTTAATAATTTATTAACGACTAATTTTTAACAAATGTATTATACACACACACGCCTTTCCTGCGCAACCCTTGCGCCAAGCCGCTTTCTGTTTCATGGCGATAAGAAACGAGACCTACCACGCGTCTTTGTTAACGCACGGACATCTACCATCAACATCTTGTCTTTTGTTGCATATAACGCATTTTGTTTTTGCCCATTCAATCGGCATATAGAGAGTAATTATTTCCGATTTCTTAAAACATGCTACACTCTTTTTGCGGACTGTTTTTAATGTTTCACCCATTGTTTGTTTGTGGTGTGCGATGTGCATGTTGTTAGTATATCAAAGAACACCGCACAAAACATAAATGACCACCCACAGATTGATTTTTGAGTACATAAAACGGCTCAGCGCGCGCTGAGCCGTTTTTGTTTATTGTCTAATTCGCGCGAATTAGCACATATACATTGGTATAATAAAAGCCCGCGCTGGAGGGCTTTATGCGTGTTCGGACACGGGAGCTGTGCGAGCGATTTTTAAATCAAAAATGGTATCAAAAGCAGCGCGACAATATTTAGTATTTTAATCATTGGGTTAATGGCGGGACCTGCCGTATCTTTGTACGGGTCGCCGACGGTGTCGCCCGTAACCGCGGCTTTGTGCGCGTCGCTACCCTTGCCGCCATAATTTCCTTTTTCAATATATTTCTTTGCATTGTCCCACGCGCCGCCACCCGAGGTCATTGATATTGCGACGAAGAGTCCGGTGATGATTGAGCCGACAAGAAGTCCACCGAGTGCGGCTGGTCCCAGAGTGAAACCAACAATAATCGGCGCGGCGACGGGGATGAGCGCGGGGAGAATCATTTGTTTAATTGCGGCGGCGGTTACTATATCCACACATTTTGCATATTCTGGTTTGCCTGTGCCTTGCATAATTCCAGCAATCTCGCGGAACTGTCGCCGCACCTCTTCCACCACCTTGCCAGCGGTCTTGCCGACCGCCTCCATCGCAAGCGCGGCGAAGTAGTATGGTAGAAGCCCGCCTATGAATAGACCAACAAGTACATTTGGGTCGCCGAGCGCGAACACAACTTCTGCGCCGAGTGAGCGCAAATCCTCCGCGTACGAAGCAAACAATACAAGCGCGGCGAGCCCCGCCGAGCCGATGGCGTAGCCCTTGGTAACGGCTTTCGTAGTATTACCGACAGCGTCAAGCGCGTCTGTAACTTCACGCACGCTTTCTGGAAGGTTCGCCATTTCCGCGATGCCTCCAGCATTGTCGGTAATCGGCCCGTACGCATCTATTGCAATAATAATTCCGGCGAGCGATAACATCGCCATTGCCGCAACGGCGATGCCGTAAAGCCCCGCAAAGTAGTACGCGCCGAGAAGCCCTGCGACAATCACAAGGAGCGGGAGCGCGGTCGCCTTCATAGAAATCGCAAGCCCTTGGATGATGTTGGTGCCGTGTCCAGAAAGAGATGCGCGCGCGATGGACTGCACCGGCTTATGTGCTGTACCTGTGTAATATTCGGTAATCACGACTAGTGCGACAGTAACGATGAGTCCGATTAGCGCGGAGAAGAAAAGATTAAGCGATGAATAGACGCTGTTCGCGCCCATAATGTAAGAAGTGATTGGGTAGAATACGATGGCGGACAAAATGCCGCTGACCGCAAGTCCTTTATACAACGCGCCCATAATGTTTTTGCTTTGCGCGCCAATTCTCATAAACCAAGAACCAATGACGGACGCGATAAGCGCGGCTCCGCCGATGGCGAGCGGGTAGAGAATTGCCGCAGAGCTTCCGGGAAAGATTAGCGAGCCGAGGAGAATTGCGGCAACTGAAGTAACCGCATATGTCTCAAACAAGTCCGCGGCCATTCCGGCACAGTCGCCCACATTGTCGCCCACATTGTCGGCAATCACCGCAGGGTTGCGCGGGTCGTCTTCTGGAATACCCGCTTCCACTTTGCCGACAAGGTCGGCACCGACATCTGCGGCTTTCGTAAATATGCCGCCGCCAAGCCGCGCGAAAACGGAAATGAGCGATGCGCCGAAGCCGAGCCCGATAAGTGCTTTAATGTCGCCAGTTGCCGCGTAAAAACCGGCGACACCAAGTAGCGCGAGCGCGGCGACGAGAATACCCGTTACCGAGCCGCCTTTCGCGGCGAGCGCGAGCGCGGGCGCGAGGCCGCCGCGCGCCGCTTCCGCAGTGCGCGCGTTCGCGCGTACCGATACGAACATACCGACATAGCCGGCGAGCGCTGAGAGGAACGCGCCTACTAGAAATCCTAGCGCGGTTGTCCAGTTAATCGCAAAACCGATAATTACAAAAAGAATTGTGGCGATACCGGCAATCGTTTTGTATTGGCGGTTGAGGTACGCATTCGCGCCTTCCTTAACCGCGTTGGAAATTTCCTGCATCCGCGCGTTTCCGGGGCTTGCCTTAAGAATGCGCGTGGTCAAAAACACTGCGTAGATAATGGCGGCAACTGACGAACTGATGGCGAATAAAATGATTGGGTTCATCCCGTTAGAAGCAGGTCGCGGTCGCGGTACCGTTTGCTGCATAATGTTATAACGACCTTACTTTGTTAAATAATTAAACATCTCTACCATTAGTAAGCGACCGCGGCTTCTAACGGGATAAATAATATCGGGATTGTAGCAGAAAAGACAGGACGCGCAATGCGTCCCGTTTTTTGTTTTTTTATTCTGTTTTTGTTTCTGTGGGGACAGGTTCAGCTTTTTCTGTTTCTGCCGTGGCGGGTGGCGGCTCTGCGGGTTTGTTTAATGATGCAATATCAATTTTCGCGTTCGTGAGGCGGGCGGCGAGGCGCACATTCTGCCCGCCGCGGCCGATGGCGAGCGACTGCTGGTCGTCGGCGACAATTGCTTTCACATGCCGCGCGGCTTCGTCCAGCACTTCCACAGAAAGAACTTTTGCTGGAGAAAGCGCTTCGGTTACAAACTTTTTCAGATTTTCGAACCACTGAATGATGTCTATTTTCTCGCCACCGAGTTCCGACATCACAGTTGAGACGCGCACGCCTCGGCCGCCGACGAGCGACCCAACCGGGTCTATATGCGGGTCGTTGCTCGCGACGGCAATTTTAGCGCGCGAGCCGGGCTCGCGCGCGATGGCTTTAATTTCCACCGCGCCTGACGCGACTTCGGGTGTTTCCTGTTTAAACAGTGCTTCAATGAACTTCGGCGCGGCGCGCGAGAGCCGCAGGTGCACGCCGCGCGGCGTGTCTTCTACGCGCATAAGGTACGCGCGCACGCGCTCGCCCTGTCGGTACCGCTCGCCCGGAATCTGCTCCTCGTATGGGAGAATACCGGTTGCGCGGCCAATATCTATGAAAATCGCGCCGCGCTCAATTCGTTGGACAGTACCCGATACAATCTCGCCCGCGCGCGTGCCGTATTCGCTGAGCACCGACACCTTCTCCGCTTCGCGGATTTTCTGAATCACGACTTGTTTGGCGGTTTGCGCGGCAATCCTACCGAAGTCGCTCTTGGTTTCCAGTGGGAAAATTATTTCATCTTCCAACTGCGCGCCTTTCTTAATTTTGCGGGCGTCTTCTATGAAAATATGGTGTTCGGAGTTGTAAAAAATTCGATCGTCGTCTGCAGCGCGTTCAATTTCCTCGCCATCTTCGTTTTCAGAGCGCACAATCACCTTCGTATCATCCACAACTTCCTTAACTTGGAAGAATTCCACTGCGCCGCTTACTGCGCTAAACTTCGCGCGCACAATTTGGCCTTTCTTGCCGTACTCTTTGCGGTACGCCGTCGCGAGCGCGGATTCAATCGCTTCAATTACTTTCTCGCGCGGTACTCCGCGCGTTTCTTCAAGTTCTGTAAGTACCGCGTTGATAGTTTTTAAATCAAAAAGCATAAAGTATATATACTAATCTACTAATGATACGAATTATACGAATGTCTACGAATAATATACTAATCTGCGAATGGTACGAATATACGAATGACTACGAATAAAAAATGAATCTTATTGGTAGTCATTTGGAGATTTGGTATGTATTCGTAATATTGGTATAAAAATAGCCCGCCTTCGTGGGGCGAACTTCCACCTTAATATACACTATATATAGTATACGCGCAAGCAACAGTTATCAACATTAAGGGTGTATACCCTGCTAACCCAAGTGCGCGTGATCATTCCATACCCAGAGCCACCATGGCGAAGTATTGTTTTTCTCGTCAAACCCCAGAACGGTCACGCCGGTATTTTCTGTATGAAATTTCTGAATAAATTGCTCGCATTCTTGCGCGGTCAGTTTTTCACCAAAAACAGCGTATGCGACAATTATCCTCAAAAAGAAACCGTGAGTAATAACAAGCATGTTTCTCTCTGATTTTTGTTGTAAATATCTTAACGCTTGACTAGCGCGCGTCTTTAAATCATCAAAATTTTCTTCATCGGAGAATCGGAATCCCGAAACTGTGAAATTCTCCCGAATTGTTTTTTCCGCATCCAGTGCTTTCGGGTCATTTTTCAAGACCCCAATCTGCTCCTTTGGCCTACGACGCTCTATAAAAAGATCCGAATATTCAGCCGATTTTTTCAATCGCGCCAAAATTATTTTCGCTGTTTCTACTGCGCGCTTCATAGTACTTGAAATAATAGAATCAATGGAAAGTTTCTCGCAGCGCTCCGCAATAATTTCAGATTGCATCAGTCCTTTTGGCGTCAATGAAGAGTTTTGTCCTTGACGAACAGGACCTGTATTACCCTCACTTTCCCCATGTCTAACGAAATAAATCTTTTTCATATTTACATCATATCAAAAACCATCTTTATTCAAAATCTATAAATGTTGACAGATAATCTATGTTGGTGTTGTATGGATATGGAAATATCAAACCTCTCCCTACCCCCCAATACGAAGGGTAAGGAAAATGAATTGATGCACAGTTTTTTGACAATAACTGCACGAGAAGACCAAGAAGAGCGTTAAAAACAGTGCTTTTCTTAATCCTCTCGTGTGAGAGGATTCCTTTAAAAATGAAGTGGCGCTTAACAAGTAGCCCTTCGTATTTAAAGGTGGGGAGAACAAAAAAACAAATCGAGAGGAAAAAAATGAAAGATCCAATACTTCTGCAATTAACAAGTGAACAATACTCAATTCTTCACGAAGGATTAAAGTCGGTTGTCCATTACCGCAAATCAGGTTTAAGCGTCAATCATATCATTGGGTGTCCACTGGATTGCGCGTACTGCATTCGTCATCAAAATAATAATTTTGATATGAAACAGCCGCATCAATTGATGTCTGATGAAGAGGTGGTGAATATGTTGGTACAGCACCGCTATTTCATACCGCACAAGACACCGCTCCAAATCTTCAACAAAGCCACCGACCCATTTTTAGGCGCAGTCCGTCCGCATACTCATTGCATGTTGTCTTTACTAGACAATAGAGGTTTGATGAACCACATCCTTGTCATTACACGGTATGTGGTTACCGAGGAAGACATGCGAAAACTTAATCAACTTCAACACTTGCGCGTTACTCTCCTTATTACCTTTAACGGTCTAAAAGACAGTCGGATTGAGCCGTTGTCAAAAAAGATAACGCTTAAATCAATTGAAGTTGCTTGTCGCCAAAAAGGTCGCACTAAAGTTATACTATAATTGGCGTCCGATTGTTCCTGGTTGGAATGATGACGAAGAAACTGTGTGTGGCGTTCTTGAAGCGGCGCGTGGTTGTGATGCGGTCGCATTCACCGGATTATTTCACCGCAAAGAACAGCACGAATTCTTTGCAAATATCGGTATCGCGCCACCTTACAGTGAGATACACCGCAGAAAGATACTGCCGCAGGACTTGGAAAACAACATCTTGAGAATGTATAAAGAGTGCGGACTTACCGTGCCGCTCTTTAGAAAGACATCATGCGCCGTTGCTTTCGCGCACCACGAATCTGATTACAACGGTCATTACGGAGTTCCCGATATTTGTGACATCTGTCCGACTGATCAAGTTGCGCGTTGCGCGCAGTCGCACAAAAAACCTTCGGAAGAAGAATTCGCCGAGCTCCTTCAACGCTACGGCTATGATACTGTGTTTAAGGTTGGCGATGGGCATGTAGAGACAGTTGGTTTGAGTGAAGAACAAAGGTATCACCTGCAACACACGCTTGGATTTCAGATTTGGGATGTAAAATACCCGCATTTGAAGAACCAACACGGTCGAGCACCCGTCGGCTATACAAAACCATAAAAGTATGAGAATACTAACAAGTGAATACACAAAAAAATGGACCGAGTTCGAATATGCCGTTTTGGACCTTGAAGGAACCGGCGCACAGCACAGAGAAAATGAGGGTATTGTAGACATTGCCGGAGTTTTGGTTAAAGGCGGAGCAGTAACACATGAAAGTTTTAACCATTTGCTTAATCCGGAAATTTCTATACCATCTTTCATTTCTAGGATTCACGGAATCACCGACAAAGATGTGCAGAATAAACCGAAACTAGCCGAAGTAAAAAGTGGTATTCTCACATTCTGTGAAGGTCGGATACTTGTTTCCCATAACGCTCCAGTTGAGCGCAGGGTGTTGCGGTTTCGGTTGCCTGAATACGAACCGCCGATCATCTTTGACACACTGAAAATGTCTCGCACGGCGTATCAGGAAGAAAAGAAACACAGTTTAGATGAAATGATCAAACGGCTAAATCTTGAGTCAGTTCTTTCTAGCGCCACGGATTCCAAAAGGCATTCTGCGTTCTATGATGCGTTGGCTACTGCGCACGCATTTGTAGTGTTGGCGAATCGTTTGGTTGGAAAAGAAGGGGTGTTGCAAGACCTCTTAAAATACAACATACGCGATTGAATCTTCAACAATACTTACACACAACACCCGAACGGTTCGTTCCACTCGGGTGTTTTTTGTTGTTTGTTGTGCGGTAGTTATCAACAGAGAGCGCGAACGGCACAGGCGCACATTCCGTATATAATATAGAATGCAGTATGGAGTCCCGTTAGAAGCCGCTTCGCTACGGAAACGCTTTATCCAATCATATTATGTATAAAGCATTATCAACTAATTTATACAGCATAAACGCTTATATAAAAATGCGAAGCGTTTCCTGCTTCTAACGGGATGGAGCGCGGAACAACAAAAACAGCGACTGCGGGTGCGGCGGTTTTAGTCGCCGTTGCGCTTGGTGCGTGGCTCGTTTTTGCTTCGCGGGAGAGCGCCGGCTCGCCAGCGCAAAACGGTAACCGCGCGGAGATTTTGCGGCTCACGGAGCGAGGGCGGCTTTCCGACGGCGAAAAGAAGCGCGTTTTTGAGCTCTTGTCGGGAGAGCAATTTCGCGAGTACGAGTTTAGCGCGCGCGAGCGCGCGCTGATTCTGAAGGCAATAGGCGGGTAATGGAATATGGATCCCGTTAGAAGCCGCGGTCGCTTCTAGTGGTAAGAAAATTATCAAAAATATAATAGGTCGTTAAAATAAATTGTTGCAGTGTAGCGGTTCCGCGACCGCGACCTGCTTCTAACGGGATGGAGCCAAATCAAAATCAGACAACGGTACAAGGAGGCGGTGCGAAGAAAACCATAAGCGCGATTATCGTGCTTGCGATTATTGCAGTTGGAGGGTGGTATTTGTATAACAGCGGAGCGTTTAAGCGCGGTGTTGAAAATGCGCCGGAAATAACCCGCGAACAGTTAGTGGGGGAAGCGCCGCTATCCGCGTCGCTTGAAAGTGCAATAGAGAAGCATAAAGGCGAGATTCTTGAGCGCATTGGGACGGGCGTGCCGCTTTCGGAAGATGAACGCGAAGCGTTGGGAAAGACAATGTTGATGGAAGCGCATCTCTACAACTTCACGGATGCGGAGACCAACGCTATTTTTGAGGCGTTGAAGGTGCAGTAATGTATGAAGCCGACCACAAGCAGAAAAACAATCATTATTGAAATCGTTGCACTTGTTGTGCTCGCTTTGTTTTTATTTGTGTCGGTACAGCGCGGCTCGCCGCCAAATGGCGAAGCGGATATAGCAGCTCCGCAGTTTACTGCTCCTATGTATGCAGACAATGAATCGCCAAACGCGCTCATTCGCCCACTATACCTTGATGTTTTAGTTGGGGGACTTGCCGGTTTGACAGCAGAGAAAAAACAAAACATCGCTGATTTCAAGCAAAAAATACTTACGCGCATCGCTTCTCGCGAGCCGCTGAGCGAATCGGAAAAGAGCGTGCTTCAGATAAGTATTTCAACTGCGGAAAAACCGCCTATGGGGGCGATTGTCGTTGCCGACCAGACCGTATTTAATTTTACTTCCGAAGAATTAGCGCGGATTGAATCAGCGATTAAAAAATGAAAAATTATTTTATTGCAAAAAACTTTTCGGTCTTCATCGGCGTCATAGCCGCTGCGCTGTTTTTTGCAGTTGCGCCTCGTGCATTCGCGCTCTCATATTCTCCTTCAACAATATACCCTGGCACGCCCTATACTCTTTATGAGTCGGTATCAAACAGTAACGGCTCTACGATTTCGGTAACAAAAGATTGTTTCTACTGGAAAAACGGCGTGTATGGCGGCTCATGGAGCCATGAAGTGCTCAGCGTTCCTTCATCGGGCGCGACCGCAACCTGCTCAAGTACGGGCGACACTGCGGGGAGCGCGATGTCCTTTCAGATGAACATTTGGCGGCCCAATTACAACGGCAGTGTTTCGTGGGGTACCACTGGGTTTACCGTTCAATCCCCTCCTGTTGCATCTGTCTCTATAAGCGGCCCATCTCCGGTTTCGTATGGCGGAGGAAGTTATCTTACCGTTACCCCCACAAACGCTTACGGCTGTTCTGTGTCTGGTCCAGGATATTGGGCATACAATAATGTTTGGTGGACTGGAAGTTTGTATTCTGATACATCCTTCACCGCTTCATGTACGGCAAGTTATGGCGCGACAGGAAGCCCCACCGCGAGTTTTACCGTGCGCGTTACTCCGCCGCCGCCTTCTACCTACAATCTTTCAACATCTATAGCGAGCGGTTCTGGTAGTATTTCTTGTAACGGCAGTTCGTGCGCGTCTTCTTACTCCGCCAACACCTCACTTACACTCACCGCGTCTCCTTCATCTGGTTACACATTCGGCGGCTGGGGCGGCGCGTGTTCTGGAACTGGCTCTTGCTCGCTCACCATGAACACGAATAAAACCGTGAGCGCGAGTTTTGTGCAGCAGCCGTTTAACTATTCGTTAAGCGCGTCTGCAAACATTTCAGTAACCGCAGGCAGTAGCGGTTCAAACATTATCACACGCACGCTCACCTCCGGCATTACGCAATCGGTTGCTCTTTCAGCCTCCATATCACCAAGTACAGGTAGCATTACTCTCTTTTTCGCGAATAACCCCGCGAACCCGAGCTACGGTAGCGCGCTAACAGTAAGCACTGCGCGCGGGACGCCGCCAGGATCCTATACCATTACTGTGACGGGCTCGCCGCTCGGCAAGACAACTTCTTTTAGTTTGGCGGTGTCGCCTCCAGCAATGCCGAATCTTACCGCGAGCCAGTATTGGATAGCCGGCACCAAAATGAACGGCCAGCAGAACTTTGAGGCAGGCACGACACTTACAGATGTGGTGCGCGTGACCAACACTGGCGGCGCGGATGCAAATAGTTTGTTTGTGTATTTACAGCGCGGTACGAATACGGCGAATATGGCGGATATTTCGGGTGCAACAGCGACTTACGAAACACTGTTGCATACCACTCCGCAAAACGCCATAAATATACCAGTTAGCGCGGAATTTCCCACCGGCACATGGCTGGTGCGTGCGTGCGTGAGGCACAACGATACGCCATTTGATGCGAACGGTAATTTCATTGACACTTGTTCAGGGACGACGCCCGTTACTTTCGCTCCGCCTCCTCCTCCGCCGAAGAGCGCCTGCGTGGCGTATGTAAATAACACCATCACCGGTACTTCTGATTGGGTAAATAACGCGTCAATCAGCGTAGCGGGTTGCCCAAGCGCGGAATATCAAGATATGTGGGTTACAGGGCATTCTGGGAGCAACGAATGGACAGCTGATTTAATCAGGGGGGTTTTTGATGTTGATTTGTTGGCGTGGAGGGACTGGAACTCATCGTTAGATTCCGGCGCCGCAGACGCAATGCGCACTGCTGAAACGGGTTGTTTCCAAGATGTTTGTTATCCCGGGTTTACTATTGGAGAGCCAGGTGTGAGCGTGTACGGCGGTTTTTTTGGCACGAGAACATATCATGTTGGTGATATTGGAGATACCGTATACGAAAAAAGCATCTTGAAGCGCGGCGGGAAATATGGTTACAAGACCATAAACGGTTTTAACGGAAACTATGTATGCTACACGGAGAATATAAGTACATACAATCCGGCGACGCAAACCATCACGACGCGCGACAATCCGATTAAAGTTCCTTTTTCCGCAACGGCAAATCTGATGGCGTGCATTGAGCAGGGAGGCACGGGCAATTATTACAAAAACAGTTCGTGTGTGCAGATTGACCGTTCGGTTGGTTTGTTTGCGCGGGCAAATTGTCCAAACGGAAGCGTGGATATTCCATTTTCGCCGACGCTTTCAATTCCGAGTCAGCCAACCGCACCATCTTTTGAACATAAACTGAATGTTCAGAGCAAACTAAACGAGAAAGGCGGTGCAGATGGCGACGGCGTCAGTATAAAAGAAATCAGCGTTGTTTCTTCAACCAATTTTTCCCCGAACTACTTTGCTGGAACAACTGACTACACAAAAACCGCAGAACGCAACCTAACCGTCGTGCTTGAAGCGCCTGAAACGCATCCAGACGGAGGCGTATTTAAGTCGGTAAATGGCTGGACGGGGAGTTGTGAGGAGGTCTCCGGCAATCCTCGCCAGTGTCGCGTCTCATTCGCCTTCACCGCGCTCGGCGGAAATAGCAAAACCGTGATTGCAAACTATTCAACCGCGCTTACCGCGCCAACTGTTTTGACAAACACGCCAAGTTGTGACGCGAACGGCGGGAAGGTGAGCGTGTACTTGCAATCCGCCGTGTCGGGCGCAACGGGGTATCGGATTTATCGGAGCGCTTCGTCATTTACGGCGATGCGGAAAAATTGGCTCTCTGTTGCATACGCTCAAACAGTTACTGAACTTGATTCCGACAAGAATTCCGCAAACGGAATCACGCCTTTTTCTGCTCCTCCTACGCAAGCAAATCCATACATTGACGACAAAGGACTCACTCCAAACACAAAGTATTATTACCGAGCAGTGGCGTTCAATTCTTCGGTCAGCAGCCCCGCTTCCGCAGAAGTGTCGCGCAATGCCTCGCTCCCATGCCCCGACTTGGTGGTTGAACAGGGGAGTGTGGAAATTATAAACAGCAGTACTGGCGCAGTAATTACCGACACGACAAAAGTCCCTTCCAATACCTCCATAAAATTCCGCGCCAAAATCCGGAATCAAGGCGGAGCGACACCAACACTGCCATCACCAGGTTTTTATAATCAGTTTACGATTGGCACAACAGCATTAACCCCAAATCCTTCACTCTTAACTCTCGGACAAGGCGCGCTCTCGTCTTTTGTGAACTCTGGCGTATGGCTAACGCCAACGCCGACAATATCTAGTAATCATTCGCTTCAAGTATGCGCTGACATACCTCCGGCAAAACCCGGTACCGTTCGAGATGAATCCAACGAAGACAACAACTGCCTCGCATCCCCATTTTCTTTCTCTGTTGTTACCCCGATTACCGTTCAACTTGAGTGTGAACAGGCGGGCGGCACCTTCAAGAATGACTACTGTGTGATTGATTATGCGCAAGCGTCAAGTTTGAAATGGACGACTAGTGGCAATCCTACTTCGTGCAATTGGCTCACTCCGCCGAGCGATACAAGCGGTCCAGCAACCAGCAACTCGCTCTCGCTCAACAACCTACTCAACAAACTCAATTTCAAGTATCAGTTGGAATGTACACAATGACGACAAAAACAAGAAAATGTGCGATAATGCAGGCATGAAATACCCACAAATAAATATCGCATACAACAGATTTCTCGACCCTATTTTTACAGAATGGATACAGTCAAAACCGAAATGGAAAGATTGGCGGTCTCCAACAAAGGAAGAGGTGTTAAATAGAATTGAGGTGTATAAAAAGGAATGGCGAAAATATGAAAAGCCGATTTTGAAAGGCGTATGTGATGTTTTGGAATTATTGTTTTTACAAAACATTGTTGATGTTCACATTGTAAGCGGTAACCCGCGCGCGTTCAGCAACCCAATAGTAATGAAAAGTAGTTATGCGCCAGAAGAATTTGTGGATGTACTCGCTCACGAACTAATTCATCGTCTACTTTCAAATCATGCTGAAACAATTAATATGAAGGTTCTTGTTAAAATGTTTCCCAAAGAAGATTCTCTCACAAGAGGGCATGTTCTCATACATGCAATCTTAAAATATCTTTACCTTGATATTCTTAAACAACCGGAGCGTCTAGAAAAAGATTTAAAACGCTCCTACAGTGCCTCTATAAAAGGCGTGCCGGCATATCATAGGGCGTGGGAAATTGTAAATGCTGGAGATTATATGAAGTTTATTCGCGATTTTATGAAGAAACAAAAACCGCTTCTCCGAAAAAAAGCGGTCGAGTAGCCGATAACGGCTAACTCTATTTTAGGCTACGGCCACGATTCCGAACCGTAATCGTCATGGTCAGGACCTTCGTCGTCCTCGCCTCTGACATAAATGAGTTTTTCCATAAGAGTTTTTCTAGAAAATCTCAAGGTTG
>MHSA01000022.1 GCA_001821135.1 Candidatus Taylorbacteria bacterium RIFCSPLOWO2_01_FULL_48_100
GAACTTTGGGAATTCACGGCTTCCGCCGTAGGCGGAAAAGAAATTGACAGCGCGATTTTGGCTTCCGCAAAATCGCTCCGCTTTCTTAATTCCGACAATGTTTCTCTTGGTGACCCCACCGGGATTCGAACCCGGGTTTCAAGCTTGAAAAGCTCGCGTCCTAGGCCAGGCTAGACGATAGGGCCTTAAAATAAGATTAACACTTTTTGAGAAAATCGCAAAAAATGCTATAGTAATTTCACACTGGAAGGGTACCGAAGTGGTCATAACGGCACCGACTCGAAATCGGTTGTGGGCGCAAGCCCAACGTGGGTTCGAATCCCACCCCTTCCGCCATGCGAGTTTTTTCGATAATCTAGTGTAAGAGTAAGGGCGGTTAGCTCAGTTGGTAGAGCACGTCTTTGACGTAGACGGGGTCAGAGGTTCGAGCCCTCTACCGCCCATTTCACTTTCCATGTAGGTATAAATAAATATCCTCTAGCGCCTTCACCGCATCGCCGGCGGCAATGTTGTTTTGGTGATATAAGCCGTCCGTGCAATCGCCCGCCGCCCAAACACCCGACGCGCTCGCCCCATTGTTCACGGGGCTCGCCCCATTGTTCACGGGGCTCGCACGCTGCGTTTTTGGGTCAGTTACAATTTGTCCGTATTCCGTGCGCTTCACAATTTCTTTTACAAAATCAGTTGCGGGTACCGAGCCGATTTCCACAAACACACCCTCCACCGCGAGTTCTTTTTCTGTGCCCGTTGCCTTGTCTTTGTAAACGATTGCTTGTACAAACTTTTCGCCCTTTACTTCCGTAATGTCTGCATTTTTGATGACATGCGTTTTCGGATTTGCAAGCACTCGTTCAATAATTATTTCATCCGCCCGAAATGTATCACCGCGATGGATAATCGTTACCGAAGGGCAGTAGGCAAGTAGTTGTGCAACTGTTTCAAACGCCGCGTTTCCGCCGCCTACCACCGCAACATTCTTCCCTGCAAAGACAGGTCCGTCGCACGAGGCGCAGTATGTAATGCCGCGATGTTCCAATCGGTCCGCGCCTTTTGCGGGAAGTTTGCGGCGGCTACTCCCCGTAGCCACGAGAATAGAGCGCGAATCATACGCACCCGCATCGGTCGTTACGCGAAAACCCGAACCAACTTTTTCCACTCGCGCTACCCACTCGCCGGCGCGTATATCAACCGTATCCGCCGCGTATACGCGCAGGTGCGCCTCCAGATTTTTCGCCAGTTCCACACCGTCCAGCCGCACGGTTCCAATCCAATTTTCAATGCCGGTTGATACATTGCTCTGTCCGCCGAAGTCCTTTGTAATAAAAACGGTCTTTAATTTTTTCCGCGCCGCATACACCCCCGCCGCCACCCCCGCAGGCCCTCCGCCAATAATTGCTAAATCGTAGAACATACCACAAAGCATACCACAGTTGTTCTTACTTTTTCGATACGCGCAAGAGAAGAACTGAAAATAATTGAACAACCAATTGAGGTATTACGCATTTGCGGGGCGGCGCGTAATGCTATCAAGCGGAAAGCAAAGACGATTCCCGAACTACTTAAACTTCGTATCAGTGATGTTTTTGGATGGGGTGAATGGGGATCTATTGTCCACACAATAGTCGCACTTGTAGAATTAGGATATTCAGAAAAGGATGGACCGTTTCTCTCAAAACAGGATTTTGCACTTATGATGCGCAAAAACTCTGTTTATCGAAATATTATGAGATTGGATGATAGATGTATCATTACCACAAAGTTCAAGCTTTGGTTCAATGAAGCAATTCATGGATATCAGTACAACACCGAGTATCGCTCGAACCGCAAATATGTCGTTAAACCCTTTGAGGTCCCATCTCAGTAGATTAATCAACTTTAAACCAGCCGCGAAGGCTGGTTTTTCTTTACACATACAGACATTTTGCCCTCCTCGTCGGCGGGCAGGCAAAATGACTGGATACACTATCTTTAGCGATCGTCAAAGTTAGTGTATGTCAATAATTCTATCTTACTTGCAAGTAAGATAGAAAACACATAAGCGAGTAAGTAACTTTGCCGATACGATGAATATTATTTCTTCGCCCGCCTGAGAAATGCCGGCACGGCACCCCAGTCGTCATCTTCGTTTGCTCCTGATTTCTTTTCTTCCGGCTTTGTTTCTTTTGTATTTTGCACTATTGGCGGAACGGGGATGCTCTGCTTGCCGCGCTTGTCGTCGTCGCTTCCGCCCATCAGCCCCGTGAAGAGCGACTTGCGCAGAGACGCGCTTTCTGGAAAACCAGACGCAATCACTGTAATCTTAATTTCACCTTTCTTAAGTTTTTCGTCGCGAATAGTTCCGAAAATAACTTTGGCATTCGGGTCAATTGATTCGGTAATAATTTTCGCAGCCTCCTGTATTTCAAACATCGTTAGGTCGTCTCCGCCCGCAATAGAGAAGAGAACGCCCTTTGCGCCGTTGATAGACACTTCAAGGAGCGGGGAATTAATGGCGATTTTCGCCGCTTCTTCCGCGCGCTTGTCGCCCGTCGCGCTTCCTATACCCATCAGCGCCGAACCCGCGTTTTCCAAAATTGCGCGGATGTCGGCAAAGTCAAGATTGATAATACCAGGAGTGGTAATAAGGTCAGAGATTCCTTCCACTGCTTGCCGCAACACCTCATTGCTCATAGCGAACGCGGTTTTTAGGGATGTATCTTTGGTAATGGAGGCGAGCAAACGGTCGTTCGGAATCGTAATAATCGCATCAACATTCTTGCGGAGTTCCTCCAGCCACTGGTCGGCAATTTTCATCCGCTGAGAACCCTCAAAGAAAAATGGCTTGGTGGTAACGGCGACGGTGAGCGCCCCGAGTTCTTTTGATGTTTTTGCAACCGACGGCGCCGCACCGCTAAAAGTGCCGCCGCCGAGGCCTCCTGTGATGAATATCATATCGGCGCCTTTCGTCGCTTCTTGTATTTCTTCTTTGTTTTCTTCAACCGCGCGCTTGCCGACTTCGGGGTTCATACCGGCACCGAGCCCGCGCGTTACATTCTTTCCTATATGGATTTTTTTCTTTGCAAGTGCATTATGCAAGTCCTGCGCATCGGTGTTAATCGCAACAAACTCAACCCCCCTCACTTTGGAGTTAATCATATGGTTCAGGGCGTTCTTGCCCGAACCGCCGATACCGAATACCTTTATTCGCGCGAACGCTTCAACTTCGGGTGTAATGAGAGGCATAGTTGAGTTTTGTTATTAATGTTTTTGCATCATAGCACTGTTTTAGAAAAGACAAGAGTTGACACGATAGTTGTGCTATATCTTGATGTAAGCCGTTTTTTGAGTTATACACATATCCACAGTTGCTCTCTATTGTGTGTGAAACATTAGTGGATATAATGTACACATAGTGTGGATAAGTGGATAAGTCATGCACATACCGGTTCTTTTACATAAAGTAGTTTCCGAGCTCCGCGTTAGTCCCGGAGAAATTTTTCTGGATTGCACGATGGGGAACGGAGGGCACACAATAGCGGTCGCGCAGGCGGCGGCGGGTCCGATTGTCGCAATCGGAATAGACGAAAACGAAGATGCGCTCGCTCGTGCGCAAAGCGCGCTCGCTCGCGCCGGAACACCCGCAAAATTATGGAACGGCAATTTTCGCAATTTAGATAAAGCACTTGCGGAGAATGGTGCGGATTCTGCGGACGCGATTCTCTTTGACCTAGGTGTTTCTTCCGAAGAGTTGCTTGAAAGTGGTCGCGGATTTTCTTTCGCGAAAGACGAACCACTTCTTATGACTTTTCGAAAGAGTGCAATTGGTGGTGGAGTTACAGCGCACGAAGTTGTAAATCGTTGGAGCGAAGAAAACCTCGCAACGATTATTGAGGGGTTTGGCGACGAGCTGTATGCGAAGCGCATTGCGCACGCGATTGCGACTGCACGCGAGCCCCGTGAACAATGGGGCGAGCGCGCGCCGATAGAAACGAGCCGCGCACTTGCAGACATCGTTGCGTCCGTCGTGCCGCGAAAAGGCAAGACACATCCCGCAACGAAAACCTTTCAAGCGATTCGGATGGCGGTAAACGACGAACTGCCGGCGCTCGCGGAAGGATTACAAAAAGCGCTTGCAGCGCTCCGCGCCGGAGGTAGAATCGCCGTTATTTCGTTCCATAGCGGAGAAGATAGGATAGTGAAAATGTTTTTCAAGGAATCGGAAAAAAATGGAGTGGGAACAACAAGCAAGAAGCCAGTCGTTCCGTCTTCAGAAGAAGTTTTAGAAAATCCGCGCTCACGAAGCGCAAAATTGAGAATTTTTGTAAAAAATAAATGAAAGCAATTTCAATACCATATTATAACGAGAGAACACACGCGCACCGCGTGCTCTTTGCATGCGTCGCGCTCGCGGCGCTCGCGCTCCTTATAACGAACGCAGTTTTTGTCGGGCTTTCTGTGCGCGAGGCGGCAGCAGGCGCGCGCGCTTCCGCGCGCGCCGATGCACTCGCAGGGCGCATTGCCGAGCTTGGAGCCGGCTCATCTGTGGTAAGTATTGTAACGCCGCGCGATGCGGAAGCGCACGGTTTTGCACCCCCATATTCTCTTTCTTATGCAACGAAGCGGTCGCTCGGACGCCTGCCTGCGCAGGCAGGGGTCTCTCTCGGCAATGAGCTTTGACCCGACGCACAGAATTCGTTTTTTAGGATGGTGCGTTGTGGCGGCGACGCTACTATTCGGCGCGCGCCTTTATTTCTTACAAGTCGTGCGCGCAGAAGAATTCTTGGCGCGCGCTGACCGTCAATATGCCGAATCGAGCGCAGGGTTGTTTAATCGCGGCGACATTTTCTTTACTGCAAAAAAAGGAGAGAGAGTCGTCGCGGCTTCGCAAAAGAGCGGCTTTACGCTCGTTCTTGATGCAACGAAAGTCACAGACGCGGAAGCCGCGTATGCCGCGCTCGCTCCGTTTATAACGATGTCGAAGGACGAGTTCCTCGCGCGCGCACGCAAGACGGGCGACTCGTATGAAGAAATTACACGCCGCCTGCCCGAAGACGCGGCGGCGCGCATTGAGGAACTCAGTATTCCCGGCGCAGTGCTCGCGCGCGAAAGGTGGCGGTTCTACCCGTCGGGCGCACGCGCGGCGCACGCGCTGGGATTCGTCGGCTACGGCGAGGAGGACTCGCTCGTCGGGCGGTACGGGCTGGAGCGTTACTACGAAGATACGCTCCGTCGCGCTTATATTTCTCCATATAAGAATTTTTTTGCGGAGCTTTTGGGTTTTGCGAAAGGCGGTGCGGAGCAACTTGCCGGCAATGTGTCGGTCAGCATTGAGCCGTCAGTAGAGTCGTATGTGGAACAAGCGCTCCGCGCAGTAGGCGAAAAGTTTTCTTCACGCGAGACGGGTGGAATTGTGATGGACCCGCGCACGGGCGAGGTGCTTGCAATGGCGGCGTTCCCGTCGTTTGACCCAAATAATTTTCAGAAAGAAAAGGATTGGCGCGTATTTGTGAACCCACTTGTAGAAAATGTGTACGAGTTTGGTTCTATTATGAAGCCGCTCACAATGGCGGCGGGTATAGACGCGGGCGCGGTTACACCGCAGGCAACTTATTATGATAAAGGGTTTTTGGAACTTGACGGAAAAACCATTTACAATTTTGATAAGAAAGGGCGCGGCACGGTTTCTATGCAGGAAGTATTGAACCAATCGCTCAACACTGGTGCGGCGTTTGTCGCGCTCAAAATGGGTACGGAAAACTTTGCAGAATATCTTCGTTCGTTTGGCGTTGGAGAAGAAACAGGAATTGATTTGCCGAACGAAGCGTCTGGTCTTGTGGCAAACCTAAACAGTCCGCGGCAGATTGAGTACGCAACAGCATCGTTCGGGCAGGGGATTGCACTCACGCCGATTGCGATGACGCGCGCGCTCGCCTCTCTTGCCAACAAAGGAATGCTGCCGAATCCGCACCTCGCAACACGCATTTCGTATGAGCTTGGGACTTTTTCGCATCCGTCGTTCGGCGAGTCCAATAAAGTACTATCGTCCGAAACGGTTGGGGAAGTAACGAAAATGCTTGTACAGGTTGTAGACAAGGCGCTTCTAGGCGGTTCTAAAAAGCTTGAACACTGGAGCGTCGCCGCTAAAACAGGCACCGCGCAGATTGCGAAAACAAACAGCGGCGGGTATTCCGAAGACAAATTTCTGCATTCGTTCTTCGGCTATTTCCCCGCCTACGAGCCGCGGTTTATCGTATTCTTATATACAGTAGAGCCGAAAGGCGTCTCGTTTGCTGCAAACACGCTTACCGAACCGTTTTTTGATATTGCAAAATTCTTGCTCAACTATTACGCCGTGCCGCCTGACCGATAACGGTGTATAATAATAGATATGCAAAATATAAAATATACAAAAGAATACGCAGTGTTCCTTTTGCGCCTCGCGCTCGGCTGGCTCTTTTTTTATGCAGGGATTACAAAAGTGCTGAATCCCGACTGGACTTCTGCGGGGTATTTGGAAACCGCGAAAACATTTTCAGGATTTTACAATTGGCTTGCGTCGCCTGATATTATTCCGTTTATAGATTTCATAAACGAGTGGGGGCTTACGCTTCTCGGCGTATCGCTTATTCTCGGGCTTTGGATGCGGTGGAGCATTCCTCTTGGCGCGCTCCTTATGCTACTTTATTATTTACCAATTCTTGATTTTCCGTACCCAAATCCGTACTCTTTTATAGTAGACGAACATGTTGTCTACGCGCTCGCTCTGCTCGCGCTTTGGGCATTGCGCGAAACGCGTGCGTGGAGTTTAGATGCGTATTATAAGATTAAATAATGAACATCAGTAATTTTCTCAAGCTCGCGATTTCCATCGCAATTACAGAAAGCGAATGAAAAAACAGCGGAGCGCGCGCTCCGCTGTTTTTTGTTTACAACCTGCACTTTTTTACACAGATGAGGCATGCGCCAATCCTGTGGACTAGTGTACTGTTTTTATTTGTAAAAAATTAGT
>MHSA01000023.1 GCA_001821135.1 Candidatus Taylorbacteria bacterium RIFCSPLOWO2_01_FULL_48_100
GGGATTCTTGCTGGAGATGTGCGCGATGTGCTTCTGCTTGATGTTATACCGCTTTCGTTTGGGCTGGAAACCCTGGGTGGTGTTGCAACAAAACTCGTTGAGCGCAATACTACAATTCCGGTTACCAAATCGCAAGTATTTTCCACCGCGGCGGACAATCAGACGAGCGTTGAAATTCATGTTGTACAGGGTGAACGGCAGATGGCGGCGGACAACAAGTCGCTCGGGAGGTTCATCCTAGACGGTATACCGCCCGCGTCGCGCGGGCTTCCGCAGGTGGAAGTGTCGTTTGACATTGATGCAAACGGCATCCTGAATGTGAAGGCGAAAGACAAGACGAGCGGCAAGGAGCAGTCAATCAAAATTGAGGCGCGTTCTACGCTCACGAAAGAAGAAATTGAGCGGATGAAAAAGGATGCCGAGTCGCACGCTGCGGATGACGAAAAGAAGCGCGAGTTCGCGGAAGCGAAAAACCTTGGGGAACAGCTTGCCTACACTGCGGAGAAAGCGTTGAAAGATGCGGGCGAGAAAGTGCCGGCTGAGACACGGAAGGCGATTGAAGACAAAATATCAGACCTTAAGACCGCGAACAAAGGAACTGATATAGCTCAAATAAAGGCCGCAACGCAAAATCTCTCAACAGAACTCCAAAAAATCGGGGAGATACTCGCGAAGGCGGCGCAAGGAAACACCACCACCCCCCCAAACCACTCCTCAACTGAGGAGGGGAGGCAAAACGACAAAGGGTCGGAAGGTAATGTGCGGGATGCAGAAACGAAATAAAAACCGCTCGGAAGCTCGCGTATGGCTGTGTTTTGCTGTATACTGTAATATATGCAAGAACTACTCCAAAAGATTGCTTCTCTGAAAGCGGAAATTGACACATGTGGCGCCCTTGACAACGCGCTCATAAAGAATCTTGATGAATGGTATACCGTGGAATTAACCTACACTTCCAATGCACTCGAGGGAAACACCTTAACAAGACAGGAAACTGCGTTGGTGATTGAAAAAGATTTTTCCATTGAGGGGAAAAAATTAAGTGAACTCTTGGAAACAAAAAATCACGCTGAAGCCGTGGGCTTTATTCGCGAATTTTCTAGAAACAAAAAAGACCATAAAGTAACGCTTCTGTGGATTCTGGAACTACACAGTCATATCTTACAGAAAATTGATGACACAAACGCAGGACGGCTTCGCACGGTACCGGTGCGTGTTGCTGGTTCAACTTCTGTTTTTCCCAATCCAGCAAAAGTGCCGGAATTAATGAATGAGTTTATCAACTGGCTCTCCTCTGCCGTTTCTGCGCCGACAAATGCCGTAGAAGCGCATTATAACCTTGTCAGTATCCATCCTTTTATAGACGGCAACGGCAGGGTTGCGCGTCTTCTTATGAACACACTTCTGATGCAGGATGGTTTTCCTCCTTTAATTATTCCAAAAGAAACACGACGCGCGTATGTGGTATCTCTTGAAAAAGGCCAAACAACAGGCGTAAATGATGACTATTATCGTTTTATGTATGAACGATTAATCGCATCTATGGAAGAGTATCTGAAAATGTCAAAAATAGAATAGTAAACTACATCTATGTCTAATGACTACTACGAAACGCTCGGTGTGAATAAGACCGCTTCAAAGGACGATATTAAAAAGGCGTTCAGGAATTTGGCGCATAAATACCATCCCGATAAAAAAGGGGGCGATGAGAAAAAGTTTAAGGAAGCGAGCGAGGCGTACAGCGTGCTTGGGGACGACAAGAAGCGCGCCGAGTATGACACATACGGCAGAGTGTTCAGCGAAGGTGCAACACCGAGCGGAGGTGCTGGCGGGTTCGGCGCGGGTTTTGACGGGTTTGGTTTCTCCGACTTTGTGAAGCGCGCGGGGTTTGGTGGCGCAAACGGGATGAATGTTGAGTTTGATCTGGGCGATATGTTTGGAGATGTGTTCGGGGGTCGTTCCACAAGCTCACGGCGAGCGGCTCGCGGTAGAGATATTTCCATTGATGTTGAGCTTTCATTCCCCGAATCAGTATTCGGCGCGGAGCGCCGCGTGCTCATTGCGAAGACCTCGCTGTGTAGCGTGTGTCGCGGTTCCGGTGGTAAACCGGAGGCGGGAGAGAAGACATGCGACACCTGCAATGGCAAAGGGCAAATCCGCGAGACACGCCGTTCATTTTTTGGTTCTATGCAAACCGTGCGCCCCTGCGCCGCGTGCCGCGGCGCAGGTAAAGTGCCGGCAGAAAAGTGTAGTGAATGCCGCGGACACGGTGTTGTGAAAAAGCAAGAAGAAATTTCCGTACGCGTGCCTGCCGGCATAGATAACGGCGAAGTTATCCGTATGGCGGGGGCGGGTGAGGCGGTTGCTGGCGGTACTGCTGGCGACTTGTACATCAAGGTGCATGTCGCAAAACATTTGCTATTTCACAAAGAAGGCGCGAATTTGATTACTGAGTTGCCAATCAAACTTTCCACAGCTCTTCTCGGCGGAGAATATTCGCTCAAGACACTGGACGGCGATATGACAGTCAAAATTCCAGAGGGCATTACCCATGGCGAGATTTTGCGAGTGCGCGGTAAAGGGGTGCCCGTGTCGGGAGGCAAGCGAGGCGACCTCATGATAAAAATCAAAATTGACTTGCCAAATAAGCTTTCCAAAGATGCCAAACGGCTGATTGAAGAACTTAAGAAAGAGGGAATATAACAATACCCCCAAGAGGAATTGAACCGCTATCTCAAGCTTCGGAGGCTTGCGCTCTATCCGTTGAGCTATGGGGGCAAGATAAAATTACTATAACATAAATGAACTCTCTTTTCTTTCTTTCTCCGCTTATACTACAAAAAGCCATATGGCACGCAACGCGCGCTATTTTATTTTTCTTTTGCCGGTTTGAAGTATGCGGTTTAGAAAATCTCGAAGATATTATTAATCTACGATCGTATCTTAATCATAAAGGCGGAGTTGTTTTTGCAGCAAACCACTCAAGCGAGATGGATGCAATTGTGGTGCCTGCGGCGCTTCCATTTTTCTCACCGTTTTTGCCGATTTTTTATGTATCGCGCCCACGCGAGTTTTATAAAACATCCGGTTGGAGGCAGATCTTTTACGGAGGTTTTATTTTCAGATTGTGGGGTTCGCATCCCGCAATTGCCGGTTTTAAGGATTACGAAAAGTCGCTCGCGACACACATAAATATCCTTGAAAAAGGAGGCAGTGTTTTAATCTTTCCGGAAGGGCGCAAGACGCGCGATGGAAATATAGGAAGCGAGGCGCACGGCGGGGTCGCGTATTTGGGACACCACACCGGATGCCCAGTTGTGCCAGTGCGTATCTTTGGCGACTTCAATATGACACTAAGCGACTTCTTTTTGTGCCGAAGGCGTATCGTAGTTGTGTTCGGCGCGCCGATCTTTCTTAATGAAAACGGCCAAGCTGATTATAAAAAAGATGCGCAAGACATACTAGCTGCAATTACTGTTATCCACATCCACGCTTGACACGAAAAATAGGAGGTATAAGATATGGAAACACTATGAAATCAACGCGTACACAACGCACAGGCGTCATGTATTTTTGGCACCTTATTCGCAAGACCTCCTCTGGAGAGTTGATTTGTGCGTTGCGCGCTTCATAACTACACTATTTTACGCAAAATACCAATCAGCTCTCCAGAAAACGGAGGGCTGTTTTGTTCTTTGAGATTTCCTTGCCACATCAACCCATAAACGAAAGGTCTGTTATGAAAAATGGGAAAAGACGCGAAAATGGAAACGGTAAGTTGCGGAGTATTCGCATTGCGTTTGGAAAACGAAAAAGAGAAGAAAAGATCTTTCTGCGTTTTCTGACACGCACCGACCCGCACATCTTATAAGAAAGATTTACACACCTCAATTGAGGGAGAGCCGCCTGTGAGTGCAGGAATGGTTCGCTACAACTAAAAAATGTTTTTCATTTTTTATGTATCACTTCATTCGCGACGACAAGGGCTGGAATTAAATCCGACCCATTGTAAGGAGTAATCCTACCCCCAACACTTCCAGCTTTGCTGAGAGTGTTGGGTTACTTAAAATTAAGATACTATATAAAAAAACCGACTATGCAAAAAGTTCACGCGTACTTAAAAAAAGAATATCCGCGATTCCTTGAGGAACTCAAGGAGTATGTTTCGCTTAGTGGCGTGTCGGCGCGCGGAGACAAACAAGAGATGCGAAAGTGCGCGGAATGGCTTCTTGCGCATTGCCGCGCACTTGAGCTGAACGCAACGCTTTATCAGACCGATGGAAACCCAGTGCTTGTCGCAACTACCAAAAATAATACAGCCAAAAAACCTCATTACATCGTGTACGGGCACTACGATGTACAGCCGCCGGAGCCGCTTGAATTGTGGAAAAGTCCGCCATTTACTCCGACCGTCCGCGGTGGCAAGCTTTTTGCGCGCGGTGCCAGCGACAACAAAGGCCAGCACTTTGCTCACCTTAAAGCGGTAGAAGCGTATATCAAAACATGCACACCGCTCCCGTGCGACATAACCTTCGTGATTGAGGGCGAAGAGGAAGTCGGCAGTTCCAACTTGTCGCTCTTTTTGCAAAAAAACAAAAAGATGCTCGCGGCAGACGGCGTTGTTATTTCCGATACGAATATGCCCTCGCTTAAAACGCCAGCGATTACCTACGCTCTCCGCGGTATTGCCGCGCTTGAAGTAACGCTTCGCGGTTCAGACCGCGATGTACACTCCGGCTCATACGGCGGTTCTATTGAGAACCCGGCGTTCGCGCTCGCGCACTTACTTGCAACGCTTCGCAATAAAAAAACAGGGAAGATTCTCGTGCGTGGGTTTTACGACGGAGTGTGCGTGCTAACGGCAAAAGAACGCAAGGCGATGCACGAAGGCGGCGCGGAGGATGCGGAACGGTATCGCGCATTTCTCAAAGTGCCGTGCCTCTTTGGAGAAAAAGGGTTTAGCCATATTGAACACACGACTATTCGCCCGACGATGGAAATAAACGGGCTCACTAGCGGGTATCAAGGTATCGGTTCTAAAACAATTGTGCCTTCATGTGCTTCCGCGAAAATAACGATGCGGCTAGTGCCACATCAGGAGCCGCAGAGGGTGATTACCGCAGTGAAGAAGCACCTCATGGCGCATTGCCCAAAATCGGTAACGATGGAAATAAAGAGCGGGCACGGCGCGGAGCCGTACCTCTTTGAGCCGAATAGCGGCGAGGTGCGCGCGGCTGAGCGCGCCATAAAGCGTGTATTCGGCGCGCCGCCGCGTTTCATTCGCGAGGGCGGCTCAATTCCAGTTGTAACGGATTTTAAGAAAATATTGGGCGTGCACAGTTTACTCATCGGGCTCGCGCTTCCAGATGACAATGCACACTCGCCGAACGAAAAGTTTGAACTCGCGAACTTCAAGCGCGGTATGGTACTCAGCGCGGAATTGTGGAAGGAGCTTGTGCTATAATACTTGTATGTCAAAAAAGATACTTCTCTCTGGCGTTAAGCCATCTGGTCGCGCGCACATTGGCAACTATTTTGCAGCGATGCGGCAATTTATTGCGTTGCAGAATGAATACCAATGCTTCTTTTTTATTCCCGATTATCATGCTTTGACTACCGTACAAAACGCCGAAGAATTGCGACAAAATATACTAGATGTAGCAATTGACTATCTTGCGATCGGACTAGACTCCCAAAAAGCTCTGCTTTACAAACAGTCAGATATTCCAGAACATCCGGAACTTGCTTGGATCTTTGAGTGTCTTATTACAGTCCCGTACCTAGAACGCGCGCATGCGTATAAGGATGCAGTGGCGAAAAAGAAAGAAGTAAGTGTAGGGCTCTTCAATTACCCTGTGCTGATGGCGGCTGATATTCTGATTTATGACACGGATGTCGTGCCTGTTGGCGCAGACCAAAAACAGCATGTAGAAATAGCGCGCGACATCGCCGAAAAGTTTAATCGTATCTACGGTGAGACATTTAAGTTGCCGGAGCCGTACATTATGAAAAATGTCGCTGTTGTTCCAGGTATTGACGGGCAGAAAATGAGCAAGAGTTACGGCAATACGATTCCACTCTTTGCCGAGGATTCGGAGATTGAAAAATTGGTAATGAGCATTGTTACAGATTCGTCGGGAGGTGTTCCAAAAAATGTGTACGAGATTCACAAATTATTTCGTCCCGAATCCGAACTTGTAAAACTGTATAAAAATAAAGAAGGTAAGTATAAAGAACTCAAAGACGCTCTGATTGCCGATATGAAAGAGTTTATCTCGCCGCTTCGCGAGAAACGCAAAACGATTGCAAGCGACACCAGCGCGGTACTCAAAATCCTAAAAGATGGCGGTGAGCAAGCGCGCGTCTTCGCGCGCGCAAAAATGGATATTGTACGCGAAAAGATTGGTGTTAAACTTTACTGATATGAAAAACCGTATTTATATCAAGGACATTAAAGAGCATCTCGGAAAAGAGACGACGATTGCCGGATTTGTAGATGTGCGGCGCGACCATGGGAAATTGATTTTTATTGACTTGCGCGATATGAGCGGCAAAGTGCAAATGGTTGCGTTGCCGAATCATAAAGAAGCGCACACGCTCGCGGCAGCAGTTCGCTCAGAATGGGTGATTGCCGTGACTGGAAAAGTTAACAAGCGGCCGGAGAAAATGATAAACAAAGACGAGCCGAATGGGGATATTGAGATGGAGATTACGAGAATTGAAGTTATCAATAAAGCCGATACGCCGCCTCTGGACGTTCGGAGCGATGGGAAGGAAATAGGGGAGGAGACGCGCTTGAAATATCGCTACTTAGATTTACGCCGTCCGCGAATGCAGGAAAATCTTACGCTTCGCCATCGCTTCATCAAGGAGCTACGCGATTTTCTTGATGCGGAAGGATTTCTGGAAATAGAGACGCCGATTTTGACGAAATCAACACCTGAAGGTGCGCGCGATTTTATCGTACCGTCGCGCTTGGACAAAGGGAATTTTTACGCGCTTCCGCAATCGCCACAGCAGTATAAACAGCTCTTGATGATTGCTGGATTTGAAAAATATTTTCAGATTGCGCGCTGTTTTCGCGACGAAGACACACGCGGCGACCGCCAACCCGAATTCACCCAGCTTGACCTTGAAATGGCGCATGTTGAGCGCGACTACATTATAGAATTTATTGAACGCGTGTTGATTCACTTGGTGCAAAAAGTAACGCCGGAGAAGAAAATACAAGAAATTCCGTTTCCACGTTTATCGTATAAGGAAGCAATGGAAAAATACAAAAGCGACAAACCCGACTTGCGGAAAGATAAGAACGATCCTAACCTGCTCGCATTTTGTTGGGTTGTTGACTTTCCGTTTTTTGAGAAAATGGATGATGGGAAGTGGACCTTTACACACAACCCATTTTCTTCGCCAAAAACAGAACACCGCCCGTGGCTTCTTAAAGGTGAACGGATTCCCGACATTTTGACGACGCAGTATGATGTCACACTGAACGGCTTTGAGGTCGGCGGCGGGAGCATCCGCGGAAACAATCCGGAAACGATAGAAGCGGTATTTCGCGTGATGGGCTACACAACGGAAGACATCAAGAAAAACTTCGGGCATATGCTTGAAGCGTACCGTTACGGCGCGCCAGAGCACGGCGGCATCGCGTGGGGCTTAGACCGCATCATTGCGATTTTGCGCAACGAGCCGAATATCCGCGAAGTGATTGCTTTTGCAAAAACAGGAGAGGGGAGGGATTTGATGATGGATTCTCCATTTCCAGCGCGCCCCGAACAATTGAAAGAGTTGGAAATAAAAGTTGGGAAATGATCTCTTGATTTTACAATCTGAAAATACCATGCCTCTAATTAAATATATCTACCAGAAAGATTATGCCGCTCTAAAAAGAGCTGTCTCTGATGGCGTAGATCTAAATATTGCGGACATGGATGGTCGCACCGCAATAATACACGCCGTACTTGATGAGAATGCTGATTCTAAAATGGTTCAATTTCTTATACAAAACGGTGCTAATCCAAATATCAAAGACAAAGAACAAAATTGGACTGCGTTACATTTTGCGGCGAGCGGTCAAAAACTTGAGGTTGTAACTAAGCTTTTAGATCTTGGTGCAATAGTTGATACAGAAGATATTTTTGGTAACACTCCATTATGGAGATGTGTTTTAAACTCAAAAATCAACCTGGATGTAGTAAAATTACTTTTAGAGAAAGGTGCCAACCCTAATAAACTTAATAAAAAAGGAGTATCGCCTAGAATTTTGGCAGAGAGTATTGGCAAAACTGAAATGATAGAGGCTTTAAGTTAGGTATCAAGAAAAATGAATAAAAATTTTGATGAGTGGAATACAGAAAAGAAAAAAGTTCATATGAAAGCGGGGGTAGCGTATGCGCATCCACGAGAGGTGTGGTGGTGCGCATTGGGCGCAAACATTGGAGCGGAAACAGATGGAAAACACAACAACTTTGAACGCCCAGTTTTGGTGCTTCGCGTGTACAACAAAGATACGCTTTTTGTCTTACCGATAACAAGCCAAAAGAAGGCGGACGATTTTCACTGTGCAGTAAAGGTTGCATTCGGAACTGTGTGGGTCAAATTAACGCAAGGACGCGTTATTAGTACTTACAGATTATTGCGTAAAGTTGATATGATACCTGAATCTGCGTTTAAAAAAGTGCGGCTAGTATTGGGCAAGTTCATATAACAATCGACCCCGCCTTGCGGCGGGGTCTCGGAGGCCGAAGCCCTAATACAATCAAGTATAGCGCAACAATAATTATTGTCAAATAGCTAAGTGGATAACTTAAAAATAAAATGTCTCCATTCACTGCGAAAACGCCTGCATTTGAAGGGCCGCTTGAGGTTCTCTTGAATCTTATAGAAGCGAGGAAGTTACATGTGGGCGATATTGCGCTCGCGGCGGTTGCGGACGACTTTATTGCATACGCAAAACAATTTGAGGAGTTTCCAATTGCGGAGGGTGCAAGCTTCATTCTTGTCGCCTCAACGCTCCTTCTTATAAAATCAAAATCACTTTTGCCAGCACTTGAACTTACGGAAGAAGAAAAAACCGACATCTCGGAACTGGAAGCGCGCCTCGCGCTCTACCAGAAAGTTCGCGGGTACGCGGGGAAGCTCCGCGCGCTTTTCGGGAAACAGATGCTCTTTCCGATTGCGGCGCGTCCACGCGCGCCGCTCTTTATGCCCGACGCGCGCACCACGCTCGCGGGGCTTGCAGGCGCGCTCCAGAATATTCTTATGAACCTACCGCGCGCCGCAGTACTTCCGAACGCAGTTGTGGAAAAAGTGCTGTCGCTGGATGAAGTGATTACGCGCCTTACGAGCCGCATTCAAGGCGCGCTTCGGCTCGGGTTTCGCGATTTCGCACATATTGGCGCGAAAGCGAAGAAAGAAATTATCGTGAGCTTCCTCGCAATGCTTGAACTTGTGCGGCGCGGGGCGATTCGCGTAACGCAAGAAAATCATTTTGACGATATACTGATGGAGACGGAACAAGTTGGCGTTCCGAAATATCAATGAAAATGAAAGCACTTTGCAGAAAGCAAAATTTTGCCCGCTTTACCCTCTCTACGGGGGCTCCGACACGGATCAAAATTTTACTTTCTGCTTCGTGCTAACTATATATGAATATAGACGCGCAATTAGAAGCAGTCCTGTTTTTCAAAGCTGAGCCGGTGAGCGTGAAGCGGCTCGGTGTTCTTTTGTGTGTGGATCCAAAGGCAGTGGAAGACGGGTTGGCGGTTTTAGAAGAAAAACTAAAATGCCGCGGTGTGTCGCTTGTACGCGTTGGAGATGAAATAGAATTACGCACGGCGTCCGCCGCAAGCGCGCTTGTAGAAAAACTAACGCAAGAAGAACTTTCGCGAGATATCGGCAAAGCGGGTGCAGAGACACTTGCTGTGATACTGTATCGCGGGCAGGCGACGCGACGCGAGATTGATTGGATTCGCGGCGTGAATTCTACCTTTACTCTTCGCGAGCTTGCGGCGCGCGGGCTCGCGCGCCGCATCGCAAACCCGAAAGACGGGCGCGGGTACGCATACGAGCCGACACCGGAGCTTCTAGCGCATCTCGGCGTTTCGCGTGTTGAAGATATGCCGAATTACGCGGACGCAAAAAAAGAACTTGACGCGTTTGCTGATAAAACAGAGAATAAACCGAATGAATGAACCCAACTCACATTTCCGTTTTTTTCTTGCTTTTGCGTTCGCTGGCGCGCTTGTAGGAGCGCTGTCGTACATTCCGCGTGTTGCAGAGATACCTGCGCGTGCCGATGCGCTTGCGCAAACTATCTCCGTTGCTACCGCGGTGAATCAAGCTGCATCTCCTTTTGCGGAAATTGAACTAGGTGCGCGCGCGGCGTTTGTTTTTGATGTCTCAACTGGAAAAACTCTTTTTGATAAGAACGCCAGCGCTCAGCTTCCGCTCGCCTCGCTTACTAAGATAATTACTTCCGTGACGGCCCTAACGCTTGCGCCGAATTACGCGCTCGTTCCTTTTAACAATGAACGGTGGTCAATAAAGGACCTACTCTCGTTTTCATTGACCGCGTCCTCAAACGACGGGGTATCTGCCGCCGCGGCGATTGCCGGCAGTTTTGTATCTCATGGAGAGACGGATGCTGAAAATAGGGTATGGTTTATAAAAGAGATGAATAAGGAAGCGCATAAGGCAGGACTTTCAGCATCGTATTTTCTAAACGAAACAGGATTAGATGAGAGTATGGAATTGGCGGGTGGGTACGGCTCGGCGCGCGATGCCGCGCGCCTTATCGCGTATACATATCAGATACATCCGGAATTGTTTGGCGCGACTACACAGTCCGAGTCGGTTTTTACAGAAGAAAACGGCAATGAGCACGAAGCGTACAATACCAACAAAATTGTTGCCGAGATTCCAATGCTCCGCGCTTCTAAAACTGGTTTTACAGACCTTGCCGGCGGCAACCTAGCGGTCGTTTTTGATGCAGGTATCGGAAAACCTATTGCCGTATCAGTGCTCGGCTCTACAGAAGATGGGCGGTTTGAAGATGTGAAAAATCTTGTTGATACAACTTTACGATTCTTACAAAGAAATGATTTATGATGCTCAATGTCGTAAAAACTCTATTGCCAGGAATTATCTCCTTTGCGCTCGGCATCGGCTTCGCGCCGGTGCTGACTAATTTTTTATATAAACACAAAATGTGGAAGAAGCGCGCCGGAAAGCGCGCGCTGGACGGCGGTGAGACACCTATTTTCAACAAGCTACACGAAACGCGAGAGGTTGGCGTACCGAAAATGGGCGGCGCGGTCGTCGTCTTTGCGGCGAGCGCGACCGCCGTTCTCTTGTGGCTTCTGCCGTCTTTTGTTTCGTCAGAGCTTTTTGAAAAACTTGACTTTGTGAGCCGCGGTCAGACATGGCTTCCGTTTGCAGCGCTCCTTCTCGGCGCGCTCGTCGGGCTCGCGGATGACTTTCTAGAAGTGCGTGGCACAGGTAGCCATATCGCAGGCGGACTTTCGTTACGCAAGCGGTTAATTGCAGTCGCGATTATCTCACTCTTTGCCGCCGCGTGGTTTTTCGTAAAACTTGATGTAAATACAGTATCTCTCCCGTTTTTGGGAGAAATAAATCTCGGGATTTTCTTTATTCCACTTTTTGCAATTATTGCTCTTGCTGTGTATTCGGGCGGCGTGATAGACGGCATAGACGGCCTCGCGGGCGGCGTGTTTGCGATTATGTTCGGAGCGTATTCCCTTATTGCGTTCTTCCAAGACCAATTTAACCTTGCCGCGTTTTGCGCGGCGATTGTAGGCGGAATCCTTGCGTTCCTTTGGTTCAATATTCCACCCGCGCGATTTTACCTTTCCGAAACAGGAACGATGGCGCTCACCTTAACATTAACGATTGTCGCGTTTATGACGGACGCGCTTGGTGAAGGGAAGGGAATTGCCGTACTTCCGATTATCGCCGCGCCGCTTCTTATCACAACGCTTTCCAACATCGCGCAAGTTGCGTCAAAGAAGTTCCGCGGCAAAAAGATTTTTCTCGTCGCTCCGCTTCACCATCACTTTGAGGCACTCGGCTGGCCCCCGTACAAAGTAACGATGCGCTACTGGGTGCTTTCCGTCCTCTTTGCCATGGTCGGGACGATTGTGGCGTTGATTGGGTAGTATAATAAATTTCTCCACACTATTCCAACTACTGGCTATAGCGGTATTCCGTCAGTTATTTGGAATAGTGAACTAGGTGGGCAGTAAAAAACATATAAAGAAAAACCCGTGAACATATTTCAGTTCGCGGGGTTTGTGGGCAAAATCATTCTTCACCCACCTCTAGTTCTAGAGCTGGGAAGTACAACCCACACCTCTTGAAGTATGCGTCAGTATTCATGTCAGCATAATCTTCTGTTGGTTTTCTACAACGAATCTCCTCCAGTTTATAGGACACCTTGGAGCACGCTTTCACAATTAGCTCACGCAGAGTTTTGTGGTCGAAGGTGAACTTACAGGGCATACTACCCTGCATCAGATGGATTTCTACACGATTTCCACGGTGACACAAAGACCACCTCGTTTTAGTTTTGCCAGACCCCGACGAGGATGACTTCATTAAATCTTCCAACTCTTGTGCAATTTCCGTTGGACAAGGCATAAATTGACTACATTCCGGCTTGGTCAAATCCCAACATCGTAATACATAATGCTCTTCATGCCCCCCCATTCCCCAAATTGCTGTGATTTTTATACAATTATATTCACTTGCCATAGATTTTTTTAGTGTATTGTTGCGGGACACCTCGGCTTCCTTTCAGAGCCAACCCGATGCGTAAATTCAAAGAACGCTACTTACAGTATAGTATACTCTATATATCTGTCAATGACTTATGTTTATACACTTATTTTAAGCCACATTAAACGGCTCATCGCGCGCTGAGCCGTTTCTGATGCTACACTATATTGCTATATGCGCTCTAAGAAAACCATTGACAGGATTTTTTTGTCGCTCGTTGCACTGCTCCTTGTGGGCGGCTATTTTATTTTCGCCTCCGCGTCATTCGGACTTTTTCTAAAAGAAGACGGCGCGTTTGCAGATACGGCGCTCATCCAACTCGCAAGCATCGCGCTCGGAGTTGTTCTTTGTTGGATTGCCTCGCGCGTTTCGCTCGCGTTTGTAAAGAAGCACGCGCTATTTATAGGAATTGCCGCTTTGATACCGATGGTACTTGTTTTGATTCCTGGTATAGGCGCCGCCTACGGCGGCGCGCAAAGATGGTTTGTGCTTTTCGGTGTGTCGGTCCAGCCCGGCGAACTCTTCAAGCTCGCGTTCGTTATCGCGCTCTCCGCGTGGCTCTCGTACGCTGGCGTGCGGCATCGCCAACAGACAGGCAAGAAAACATTTTTTGTATTTTTGTTTTTCCTTATCATTGCTGGTCTTGTATTCCTACTCCAACCAGACACTGACTCCTTCGCTATCCTAGTTGTTGCGGCAGGAGCAATGTACGCGGCGGCGGGTATGCCTCTGCGACACATCGCCGCGCTCAGCGCGATTGCGATTGTGTGTGTCATAGTTCTCTTTTCCGTACGACCGTACCTTCTTGAACGGCTCACTGTGTTTATAAATCCAAATCGCGACCCACTCGGCGCGGGATATCAATTACAACAATCACTCATCGCGGTTGGTAGCGGTGGGCTCGTCGGTAAAGGATTCGGAAGAAGCGCGCAGAAATTTGAACGCTTGCCGGAGCCGACCAGCGACTCTATATTTGCAGTATTCGGCGAAGAGTTTGGAATCGTCGGAACAGGACTTCTCCTTTTGCTCTTTTGCGCGCTCGCGCTTCGAGGGTTCCGCATCTCCGCGCGCTCGCCAGAACCGTTTGGACGCTCGCTTGCGCTCGGGTGCACAGTGCTCATTATAGGCGCGGCATTTCTTAATATCGCATCTATGCTCGGCCTCGCACCGCTCTCGGGGCTTACGCTCCCGTTCATCTCCCGCGGCGGCACTGCAATGCTAGCGACGCTCATTGAAGTTGGATTTATTTTGAATGTATCGCGCCGAATTGTTTGACGGTAAGGAGTACAAAATCTCACTTTCCGCGAAGTGTGCTTGACACTCTTCTTGTATAGGTATATAAATAAGTGAATTACCAACAGGTTGACCCCGTTAGAAATAAATGGTAAGAATGTATTATAACTTTGTAAATTATCTTTTCTTGAAAGTGAGGTAAATTTCTAACGGGGGTTGACTTATTTTCAACTTAATAGTATCAATATACCTATGGCAACTACAATCGCGGCGTCCGTTATTTCATTCAATCCGAAGCAAGTTACTGCACGGCTATTAAAAGTGCTACCTGAACGCGCGCGCGATGTGCTGACGAACCGCTTTGGTATGGGCAAAGAAACAAAACGCCAGACGCTTGATTCCATAGGCAAACGCTACCACATTACCCGCGAGCGGGTGCGCCAAATTGAGAACTATGCTATAGCGAGTATTCGCAAGTCGGACGCATACAAGAAGGAAAAGCCGGTGTTTACCGAACTGGAAAAAGTCCTTCATGAATTTGGCGGTTTGGCGGGCGAAGAAGCGTTTTTATCGCACCTTGCAAAGGATGTCGCGGTGCGCAACCATGTGCATTTCCTTCTTTCTTTAGGTGAGCAATTTAAGAAAACAAAAGAAGACGACCACCTGAAACATCGCTGGCATATGGACGACAAGCTTGCGAACAAAGTGCACGATGCACTTCGTAAGCTTTACGACAGTCTGACCGACAAGGATTTGGTGTCAGAGCTGGACATCATTGCGCAATTTTTGACGCATATTGAGGATTTGGAAGAACACTTTAAGCAAGAGCATATTGTGAAGCGTTGGCTCGCGCTATCAAAGAAAATTGGAAAGAACCCGCTCGGCGAATGGGGTTTGGTGTCCTCGCCGCATGTCAAAATGAAAGGAGTTCGCGACTACGCGTTCCTCGTAATTCGCAAGCACGGCTCGCCGATTCACTTTACTGAAGTGGCGTGCGCGATTGAAAAGATGTTTGGAAGGAAAGCGCATGTTGCGACTACACACAACGAACTTATTAAAGACAAACGGTTTGTGCTGGTAGGAAGAGGATTGTACGCGCTCGCGGAGTGGGGATATATGTCGGGCGTTGTGCATGATGTGATTGCAAAGGTCTTGGAAAAGCACGGTCCGCTAACAAAGAAAGAAATTTTTGAGAAAGTGCTAAAAGAGAGATATGTGAAAGAAAATACAATCTCCGTAAATCTGCAAAACAAAAAGTTTTTTAAGAAAGATAAGGAAGGGAAGTACTCGGCGGTGAAGTAATAATGGTTTTTTCATCCCTGCCCTTAACCTAAGGGGAGGTGCCTAGTCCGCGAGGCGGAGGGGTGGTTTGCTTTTGTATAAGACACCCCCTCCCCCAGCACTTAATTAAGTGCTGGGTACTCCCCCTTTAGAAAAGGGCGAGAGGAAAACAAAATAAAAACCCACAACCGTGTTGCACGGCTGTGGGTAAAGACAATGGTCAGTCCAACCACAAGAGATTAACCTGCTGACTTGAAGTGAGTCGCCCACTCACCTGAAAAGCGGAATCATTTTCAACTTCAACAACTCGGTCGACGCTCCAACCCCATGTGAAATAAGGATTTGTATGTCCTCGCTCTCTCGTAGGTAAAAACTTTAACGCTAGTTTTTCTGCTGTTTCTCTATCCGTAGATACACATAAAAGTGTACATTTTGCACTATGAATCCTTTCACCACCAGAACTAAGTGCAGAGCAGCGTACTTCAAAAAGCATAAAACATTATATGATGTATTGTTTTGGGACACCGCGGCTTCCTTTCAAGAGCCAACCCATTCCTTAAGTTGTTCAAGGAACTCTGCTGGTATCCTAGCATAAGACATATAATTAGTCAAGATTGCGCAGTGTTGTGGAGTTTGCTAGCATACAGCCACAAGTGCCTTCGGGCTCGCCCTCGCAAGAGGGCAAACAGGGAAGCCGTCAAAGTAAATCTTTGACGGCTTTTCGTATGTGCTCAAAAGTTTCTTGATTGAGGTATCCGATTTTGCGCACTAAACGCTTCGTGTCTATTACACGCAGTTGAGATAGTAGTGCCCGCGCTTTCTTTCCGTTAATGTTCCCAATTGATGGACGCATGGGATGATTAGTAGGTGCCGTTGTGAGGGGAAGTGCAAAGCAAGTGT
>MHSA01000024.1 GCA_001821135.1 Candidatus Taylorbacteria bacterium RIFCSPLOWO2_01_FULL_48_100
CTTTGAGAAAATAAGAAAAGCCGCCAAAGACTTGCTCTGACGGCTTTTCTTATTTTTCTCCCCGCTTGCGCGGGGCGAGCCCGAAGGCATTTGTAGTTACAGGCTAGCATAGACACTTCTAAAAAGCAAGTTTTGGGAAGTTGAAATCGGTGTCCTAAAAAGTGCTTATATTAAGCCATGTAATTGCGATTCGGTAAAGTAGTTGACAAATGTACTGTGATATGCTATGCTATTTACAGGTTCTTTGAAAAAACGGATGGCTGTTCAAGAGTGTAGCGATACGAGGGCTTTTAGGAGCTTTGGTATCGCTACACTTGAGAAAAGGTAGCGGAGTTAGTCACCAAGACTTCAGGGAATGAATCCCAAGGTGACGGCACGCGCTACCGATAGTTTGCTGATAAAGCAGACAGAACAGCGCATTCAAAAAAAATGAGAACGAATCCTATAGTCGGCAATGAAGGAGGATCGCCAGTTTGTGGAGGTCCCGGCGTTGAGCTGGGATCAAACTGGAACGAGGCCATGAGGAGGGCCTCGGAACTCCCCGGCGATTTCTACGTCGGGGACATACGTTTCCGGAACGGAAACGTTAAAGTCTGGAACGAGATGTTCCAGCGGTGGGATTGGGTTCCCATCGAGGACGCACACGTCCTCGATGGTGCGGGATAATAAAGTTGCTCTTTCAAGGGGTTGAGAGTCCCCACTTAAAAAACTTTCAGAATCAAAGAGGAAGCCCAGGCAATATCGTCTGGGCTTTGCTATTTCCGTTTTTTTGCTACTATACTAGAGATGCAAGAAAAATTTCACCAATTTAATAGGCAGGACAATTCCAACGTAATTAAGGAAGGTTTAACAGAAATGGAGCCGGAAGTTGAGAAGCGACCTACCCCGATAAACAGTATCAAACCTGAAGTGGTTGGAATCCCTGAAAAATCTGAACCTGATGTGGTGACCGATAAGGAGAGGGAAACCCTGTTTGCACGTCTTGAAACTCCGCGCGACATTTTACATTTGCCGACAGGTATTAGGCGTGAAGGTTTAGCTACTTTGCGTGAAAAAATCGCGAAACGGTATCTTTCAATTTCAGGTATACAAACCGCGCTTTTTGACAGGATAGATGAATTGAGTAGTGCAGGAACTTTAGATACGGAATTATTAAAAAACGAAATTGCCGTAAAAGCCGATGAGTATAATTTCACCGATGAGGACAGGAAAGTAATTGATGGACTACTCTATCATTTTTGTCGCAATTATGAAAAATTAAAGGGAGTTCAAAATCTACCGGAACAAGAGTTGCTCAAACGGCTTATCAAAAATCCAGATTTTTTGCCTCTTATCAAGGGCGGCTATCACGCAAAAGTCACTCCGTATTCAATACATTTTGATTTTGAAAATGAAGAAGATTTTCGTCTGTTTGTATCAAATAATGAAGGAGAAGCGAAAGGAGAATACAAAAGCACATATGGGCTCAGTTACTATAACGGCGATTACCCGATAACCGCTTCGGGGTACAAACCTAATTCCGAGGCAACTTTTCGTCACGAAATTCAGCACAAAAAATTTGGTGCGATTACTATTGACAGGATTCTCCTAGATGAAGAAGCAGAACGCGCAACCAGGAATGAGATTTTAGCGCGTTTTGCAGAGCATGGTAGGGTAAATGGTATATTTGACGATGTTTACTATTACGGCTTCGCGAAAAAATACGGAGTAGACCAAGCTCTCTATGAGAAAATGCTACGAGACGCTGTTAATGCAATCCAAGAGTTACAGTATATATATTTTCAAAAAGAAGAAATATTGGGATTATTGTCGAAAGAGAAACTTGCTACATGGCCTAAAATTGTTGAAAGAATGAGGGGGACAAAAGTCGGACGGGATTTAATTCAACAAAGAAAGCCAAAAAGAGTAAAGAGGAAAACCGGTTGAAACTACTAGAAAATTTATTCCGTTTTTGCAGATTTTCCCCCGCCAAAAAGTTCAGAAGTCCCGCCACCTGCCCGAGACCTTGAGGGCAGAACACCGAAGAAAAACCGCCCTTTCCTTTTTGAAAAGAAAATCGGGCGCGCGCAAATCAGGAAAGCAAGGAGCGTTTTTCTTCGGTGTCCGCCGAGTCCGCGAGGCGGTGTGGCGGGGCGTTCATCCGTTCTGTTTCCGTTCGTGTAAAACTCGAGCGAATGATATAATTAGTTCAATGAATCTCCTCTCGTTTCTGGAGCCGAAATCGGTATATACGGAACGGATGCCTTTTGTTCTGTGGATGCGAACGCATACGGTAGTTATTGTTTTGTTGCTGTTACTTTTTGCGTTGTATGGTTTCTTCCTCGCGCATAAAATTGACCTGACGACCGCAGACCTGGGGCGGCATATCAAAAATGGCGAGATTCTTTTTCAAGATACAAGCGTACTTTCCAAGAATTACTACTCATACACTAATCCTGATTTTCCGGTCTTAAATCACCACTGGGTAAGCGGCGCGATGTTTTATTTCGCCTACAAACTTGGCGGGTTTCCGCTCATACAAGTCTTTTTTATTTTTCTTTCATTTTCCGCGTTTGCCGTGTTTTTGCTTGCGGCGCGCAAAAATGCCACCTGGGGCATTATTGGTTTAGCCGCGCTTCTCGCCATTCCCCTCCTCGGAGAACGAACCGAGATTCGCCCAGAGGTATGGAGTTATCTTTTCGCCGGATTATTTTTCTTGATTTTGTCTCGCAAATATAAGTTGGGAACATTATGGCTATTACCGATTATTGAAATATTCTGGGTGAATACGCATATATATTTTCTTTTGGGACCGCTCCTAATCGGTGCGTTTTTGTTGGAAGCACTCATCAAAAAACGAGATGTTTTTCTACGATTGCTCTCTGTATTCGGAGCGGCGCTCGCGGCAATGCTTGTAAATCCGTTTGGCCATCGCGCCATTACAGAAGCAATTGGTATTTTTGAAAATTACGGCTACAAGGTTGCGGAAAATCAATCGGTTTGGTTTTTGGAACGGCTAGGTATGCACAACCCGAACTTTTTCATATTCAAAATCGCGCTTGCGGCGCTCGTACTTTCATATGTAGCCGTGCTTATAAAAAACCGAGTTGAGTTTCGTTTCGCGCATTTTTTTGTAATGGCTGGCGTCAGCACTCTTGCCGTACTTGCGACTCGGAACTTCACGCTATTCGGGCTTTTCCTTGTTCCAGTACTTTCAGAAAATGCGGCGCTTGTTTGGAAAAATCCATTAACACATAATCGGCTAGAGCAGAGTTCAGCGTTCTGCGCGGCGCTTCTTTTCGCGCTTTTTGTTATTTTTGCACTACCGCGCGCATTTCCCTACTGGAGAACATTTGGCATTGGACTAGAAAACGGCAATAATGCGGCCGCCAATTTTTTACGCGAAAACAAAATCCAAGGACCCTATTTCAACAACTACGACATAGGCGGGTATATTATCTTCCACCTTTTTCCACGCGAGAAGGTTTTTGTGGATAATCGGCCTGAAGCGTACCCGGTGGAATTTTTCCAAAAAGAATATATTCCGATGCAGGAAAACGCAGAAAAATGGCGGGCGGCGCTCGCGCGCTATAATTTTAATGCGATTGTATTTTCGCAACGCGATGCAACTCCGTGGGGACAGACGTTTCTTCGCGCGCGCGCCGAAGACCCATTGTGGGTGCCCGTGTTTGCGGACGGTAAAATTATTATTTTTACGCGCAAACAATGAACCAACTGCTTTCAATTATCGTGCCTGCGTACAACGAGGAAAAAACTATCGCCTGCGTATTGGCGCGGCTTATTGCGCTCCCATTTGCAAATGGAACGCTTGAAATTATCGTCGTGAATGACGGCTCAACTGACCGTACAGAGGAAATACTTCAACCATATCTACCGCACATCATCTACTTGTCGTACCCGCAAAACCGAGGAAAGGGCGCGGCAATTCGCACCGGACTCAATAAAGCCATCGGCACATATACCATAGTTCAAGATGCGGATGCAGAATACGCGCCGGAAGAAATTCAAACGCTTTTTGCAAAATTGCAAAATCGCCCAGACACAGATGCAATTTATGGCTCACGGAACCTTGCGTCAACGGGCCGCGGGTACAAACATTATGTGCTCGGTGCATGGCTTCTTACAAAATGCGTAAATCTTTTCTTTCGCGCGCATTTGACCGACACCTATACCTGCTACAAGCTGATGCGCACTGACTTGTTCCGTTCGCTACATCTCACCAACAATGGATTTGAGGTTGAAATGGAAATCACGGCACGCTTACTCAAAAACAAAAAGAAAATTATTGAGGCACCTATTTCATACGCGCCGCGACCGTTTCAGGAGGGAAAAAAGATTCGCGCGCGCGACGGCATTCGCGGTTTAACAACACTTCTTCGCATCGTGTTAGAGTAATTCTTATGATTATTTTAGGCATAGAAACCTCTTGCGATGAAACCGCTGTTTGCGTGATAGAGGCGAACGGGCCGCTTGAGGGTGCAGAGATTATCATTTGTGCGAACATCACTCTTTCGCAAGCAAGAATGCATGCGCCATACGGCGGCGTTTTCCCCAACCTTGCAAAACGGGAGCATATAAAAAACTTGCCTATAATTCTCAAAGAGATCTTGCGGAAGGCAAAAATAAATGGAGAGAAGCCAAAAGTAGATGCGATTGCAGTAACCTACGGGCCGGGGCTTGAGCCGTGTCTGTGGGCAGGAATTACATTTGCAAAAACGCTCGCGGAAAAATGGAGTGTGCCGATTGTCCCGGTGAATCATATGGAAGGACACATCTTTTCGGCGCTCCTGCGCCGAAAAGAAAATCCGAAGCACGAAGCACGAAGCACGAAGCATTTCGGATTTCGGATTTCGAGCTTGGAATTTCCAGCAGTTGCATTGCTGGTTAGCGGCGGGCATACGGAATTGGACTTGATGGAGGATTATGGGAAATATCGCCTTATCGGAGAAACGCGAGACGACGCAGTCGGCGAAGCGTTTGATAAAGTGGCACGCCTGCTCGGGCTCCCTTACCCTGGCGGACCGGAAATTTCTCGCCTTGCCGAAAGAATGCGAACTTCAGCAAGCGTCTTGCCTTCACTTGTATTACCGCGCCCAATGCTCCACTCGCCTGATTATGATTTTTCATTTTCCGGAATCAAAACTGCAGTGCTATATTTGCTTAAGAAAATCGGCGCGCCGAGCGAGCAAATAAAAGCCGAGATTGCGCGAGAATTTGAGGACGCTGTTACCGAAGTGCTCGTATCAAAAACAAAACGCGCCTTGCGCGAGTACGGCGCGCAAACACTCATTGTCGCCGGCGGCGTGATTGCAAATACGCATATCCGCAGCGAGTTTGGAAAACTCGCTGCGGAAGAAGGAATTACGCTTCTAATTCCAGAACTGTCGCATACAACCGACAACGCGCTTATGATTGCCGTTGCATCGTATGCAACGGTCATGAACAAAGTTGAAGGACTCCCCGCTCTCGAAACCATCCGCGCTGACGGAACGGCAAAAATCAGTGAGAGAAATAACTGAACACAAATCTGTCGGCCTGTTTTTGTTCGCCCAAAAATGCTAGGATGATGAAATAAAACTAGGTAATTAGTGGGAAAAGTAACCAAAATACAGCGCGAGAAACAGACTGTTTGAGCGACTTCTGTTTTCCACAGGTTGCGTGCTTACACCGCACATACCCGCGCCTCGTCCGATATACCTTGAACGAACCGCAGAAAACGCACTTTCTGCCCCTCAAAAAGTTGGCCGCACAGTTAAAACGATTGTTTCGACCAGTAACCATATGGGTATTTTAGTCCCCGCAGGTTACTTTTCCCACTAATTACCTAATTTTGACGACAGTAACTAACTCCTGCCGCTTTTTTATTTACTTTCCGGAAACCATTTTTAAGAGTTCGGCGTGAGAGATGATGCGCGCGGAATCGCTCGTGCGTTCCTGCCCGACTACGGTCAGGCGGGCTTTTATTTCAACTTTTCCAACAGGGGTTTTGTCGGACACTACAGCGCGGAGCGGAATGCCGATAAGGTCGGCGTCTGCAAACTTCTCGCCCGCGCGCGCATCGCGGTCGTCGTAGAGAACTTCAATATCTTCTTTCTGCAATTTCTCGTAAAGCGCATCTGCTTCTTTTTTAACTTTCGTGGAAGAAGCAAGTGATATTAGATGCACTGCAAACGGTGCGATACTCTTCGGCCACACAATACCCTTTTCGTCTGCGAAAAGCTCAACTGCAACACCCATCGCCCTTCCGGGACCGATGCCGTAACTTCCCATAAATACAGATGTTTCCTTACCAACCTCATTGCGGTATTTAAGGTTGAGCGCATCGGAAAACTTAGTACCTAGCGTAAAGATGTTACCGACTTCAACGGCTTTTTCTTGCGTTAGTTTTTCGTTCCCGCACTGCGGACACGCGGTATGCTCGGAAATAATTTCACTGTTAACCGCGATGCGGCATTTATCGCATAAATGAATTGTGTCTTCCCCCGCCGCGCACAGCGTCTGGAACTCGTGCGAATACTTGCTGAATGAGCCGCCCGATGCAAATGTAAGCACAGTTTTCTCTCCTAAGCCGATGCGCGCGAAAATAGTGTGATACGCCTGTTTTATTTTCTCGTAAAACGCTTGATGCTCCGTTTCGTTGCGGCTAAACGAATAAAGGTCTTTCATCAAAAACTCCCGTCCGCGTATGAGGCCGCTCCGCGCGCGCGTCTCGTTTCTAAATTTAACCTGGAATTGGTACGGGTATTTCGGCAGGTCTTTGTAAGAAGAAATATGGCCGCGCATCATCGCGGTAATCGGCTCTTCGTGCGTAAACGCGAGTCCCGCTTCAGCACCGTTTTTGAGCTCTGTCTTAAACCACGAATCAACCGCGCGCTCATCCCACCGCCCCGTCTTTTCCCACACCTCTCGGTCTTGCAAAGCGGAAAGGTACACTTCCTGACCGCCGAGCGCGTTCATTTCTTCGCGGATAATCCCTACAACTTTATTTAATACGCGAAGCCCGAGTGGCAAGTATGAATACACGCCCGCCATTTCCTTATGTATAAACCCACCACGAATTAGTAGCTTTGCATTGCGCGAAACCTCGTCGGTCGGCGCATCGCGCCGTGTCTTTGTAAAAAGAAATGATTGCTTCATATTCTTGAGTATACCTTTTTTTGGACCATGGGAGAATCGGACTCCCGTCCCCCGGATGCAAACCGGGTGCACTACCACTATGCTAATGGCCCTTAAATTACCTCTCAGCCATCGCCAAATCTAGCACATGTCCTAGGAATTCGGAAAGAGATGAGCCGACTGCGGTGAGCGATTTAGGCAGGAGCGATTCTGGCGTAAGTCCCGGAAGCGTATTCACTTCCAAAAAGTAAATGCCTCGGCGCGGGTGAATAATGAAATCTGAGCGCGAATAATGTCTAAGTCCTAAGTGCTGATGCACGCGTTCCGCAATATTTTGAAGAGTAGCGCTTTCCTCTTGAGTAAACCTGCCAGGGCACAGCTCCTGCGATTTACCGCAGTATTTTGCATTATAATCAAAAAACGCAGAACCACTCACAGGAACAATTTCAACGGGAATCAAGGAATATAATTCCTTGCCGCGGAAACCGTCTACCACACCTACTGTCGCTTCCTTTCCCGCAATATATTCTTCAACAAGCGCCGCGTCCGACAGCGCGAACACTTTTTCCAACGCATTTGAAATCTCCGCCACGCTCCGTACAATAGACACGCCGACCGACGAACCAAGCGCTGCGGGTTTGATGACCGACGGCTGTGGAAATGAGCGGTGAAGTGAAATAGAAATGTTACCGTCCCGCATATCTTCTTTGTGCGCAATGCGCCAGACGGGTGTCTTAATGCCCGCATGCGTGAGTGCGGATTTTGCAAATGCCTTTTGCATTGCAAGCCGCGAGGCGCGCGCATCCGAGCCCGTATAGCGCGCGCCGAATACATCCATCATTTCCTGCGCGCCGCCGTCTTCTCCCCATTCACCGTGAAGCGCGTTGAACACAACATCCGCATCGCGGAGAATCGTGTGCGGCGCGCGCGCCACACCGCTTGAGTGCCACACGCCCGCATGGTCCACAAACACATCAAACGGAGAGAAACGCTCGCGAGGAATATGCGCGAGCGCGGTTGCGCCCGTCTTGAGCGACACTTCGTACTCGCTAGACGGTCCTCCTCGCAAAACTGCCACGCGAATTTTCTCGTCTTCGTGCATACAGGTATTATACAACAAAACTAATATGGGAAAAGAAAAAAGAAATTGGTGCTACAATGTATTCATGCAAAATATGGTGAAAAAAGCGGGAGTGTTTCTTCCGTTCTATTTATTGGCGTTCGTGTTCACTCTCCATGTCGCCTCGCCCGCCTACATCACTTCCACTTTCCTTGCCGGAAAAATTGGCGAGGGCTCCGTCGGCCTAGCGTACGCAGGCGCGTCATTGGCGACTCTGATTATTTTCTTTTTCATCGGCTCGCTTCTCAAAAAGC
>MHSA01000025.1 GCA_001821135.1 Candidatus Taylorbacteria bacterium RIFCSPLOWO2_01_FULL_48_100
ATTTTGTTTTTCGCAAAAAAACATATGCGACTATGCCGCGCACTCATTATTTCCGATTATCGGCATGGCCTGTTGAGCAAACGGCTTGCAAGGCAAATTCTTGCGCTTGCTCAAAAAATGAACATACCAACTTTCGTGGATTCTCAGGTCTCTCAAAAAGAAGCGAACCACCGTTGGTACAAAGGTGCTGACGTGTTTTGCCTTAATGAAACAGAAGCAGAGTGCGTGCATGAGAATTTCTCGCAAGAGACACTCCGTGAATCGCTCGCGCGCTTATCGGACGCGCTCGCATCAAAGTATATCATCGTTAAACTCAGCGAGAATGGATCAGTAGCGCTTATTGAACACGCGGTGATTCAAACACCAGCGCATAAAGTAACGGTCGTGGATACCTGCGGTGCAGGCGACGCATTTCTTGCGGCGCTTGCTTCGCGCGGTTTCCCTCCGAGCGAAGAGTCGCTCGCATTCGCCAATTTTTGGGCGGGGCTTTCCACAACCGTTGTAGGCGCAGAACCGCCAAAATACAAAAAATACAAGCATGTACGGCATTGATATAAAAACACTGGACAAATTTATTACTACTCCACGGGCAGAAAAAAAGCCATGGGGTTATTCGTGTGTTATTGCAGACACGGTTGAGTTTGGGTTTGAGAGAGTAGAAATTGCTTCGGGAAAATCCGCGCCATTTTCTACAAACGCGAAGCGTGAAGCAACTATTTTTGTGGAAGAGGGCGCGTTCACGGTTGGAAAAATAGCGGTAGAGAGACATCATTCAATTCGCATTGCTCCGAAAAAGCAGGCAACGATTTGTGCGAAAGAAAATACAGTTGCTTATGTATTTCGCGGAGCTGTTACTGGTAAAAAAAGTGGATATGGCGAATCATTTAAGACAACTGATTTTCGCGATAAGTATTGGGGTACGATTGAGACAATTGTAAGCACGCCAGAATATGCAGCAAAGCGAATGCTCGTGAAAAAAGGATGCGCGGCGAGCTTGGAGTATCATTGCCGAAAACTGGAGAGTTACTTCATTCACTCGGGGAAATTGTTGTTGCGCTTACGCGCCGGGCGTGGCGAAGACAGGTTTTTTGAGATGGATTCTGGCACCGTCGCGCTGATTCCTCCAGGGCTTATGCATCAGCGCGGCGGCATTGAGGACGCTGTGATAATTGAAATCTCCACAAAAGACGAGGATAGCGACTCGTTTCTCGTTGAAGACGGGGCGAAACACAAAATGCCGCGTTTGCTACCTTGACCACTCTATTCGGAGATGATAATGTACTTATCAGAAAATAAAAACAGGAGAATAATCATGAATCAAGTTATTAAAGGACTTATTTGGGACATTGACGGGCTCTTAGTGGACACTGAATGGTTGCATTTTCTCGCGTGGAACAATATGGTGAAAGAAGCAGGTGGAAAGACACTTTCCGAAGAAGAATATCGGCCGCTTGTCGGGCACGGATGGGAAGAAAACATGAAACGAGTTTGCCGGTTGGCGGGTATTTCAGGGGACGATAATTCCCTAAACAAAAGACGCCAGATGCACTACGCCAACCTTTGCGACCACGGTATTCCTGTTATTAAAAAGAATATCCAGTTGGTAAGAGATTTTGCCGTGCAGTTTCCACAATTAAGGCAGATGGTCGCTTCGTCCTCTTCAGCGTCTGAAGTCAAAAAGAAAGTTAAACTTATCGATCTCGGAGATATTTTTGAGTTTGCATTGTCTTTTGACGACAGATTTCCTAATGCGCCGGATAAGAAACTGAGAAAAAAGCCGTCGCCGGATCTTTACAATCTAGCGCTTCAGAAAGCAAATCTTTGCGGCGCGGAATGTGTGGCGTTTGAGGATTCGCAAAGCGGCGTTCTTTCTGCAAAAGCTGCCGGTATTCGTTGTGTGGCGTTGCCGAATAATTTGACGATGTTTCTTGACCTGAGTGCAGCTGATTTCGTTATTCAGCCGAACGAAAGTAAGAACCCTGTGACGATTATGGCGCGCTTAAACAGCATTTAAAAAAGAGGGGCTATCCATTGGATAGCCCTTGTTTTTTACAAAGATGTGTTTCTGAAAGAAAGCGCAAAAACTATATAAGGTTTAAAATGCCCCGGTGTTTCTCTTAAATCTCTGCATTTTTGTTCCTCTCGCCTTCGGAATGTGTAGCCAATCGCCACAGCGACTGGAATACTAATTCCTAAAGGAGTATATATTCGCAAAAGATCCGATAACCCACCCAATTCTTTCTTTGTGATTTTTTCTGTGAACCTACTCACAGTAATATGTGCACCCCACGGGGGCGCAATCTCCATTCCGGCTTGTTTACTGATGTCAACGAGTGCTTCTGCGAAATTAGTGAACCATTCATTTGGCGCACCAATTGCAATAACAGAGTTTCTCGTTGTAAGATATTCCGTGTAGATTATTTTCGGATATGGTGTGTTCAATTTTGTCATGGCGTCTTTCACTATTTCACCCAACAAAGCAAGAACATTACGGTTTGTTTCCGAGTCCGGATCGCAATAAAAATGCGGACCGAACTCCTTTATTACTCTCCCGACGGTTGTATGTATGTGTTCACATTGATATGTTATGCTCGGGACAATGTGCGCGATTTTTGAAGACAATCTCGCTGCATTTCTCGTTATATCGCTCGCGTGGATAAGGGACACAAAAAACCCGCCCCGTCTTTCTTGTAGCGCAACATCCGCTTTTGCTCCTGTGTCCAATACACGCAAATCACGAATCTCTTTATAAGTTTGTTCCTGTACTTTCAGAAATCTTTCAAGGTTCATTTTATTCTCCTGCAATGTTTTTCTGCTTTTTATTATATACCATAGGCGATTTTCTGTCAATCTTTGACCTAAAAGCATTTTATGTGGTAACCTTCAGCCAGATTTCAACGCAGAAAGACCTTTGTTATGAATGAAAATGAATTGTTGCGCGCGGTGTGCGCGCAGAATAAGCGGCTGGCGGAGTTGGGGTTTGTTATTTTGACGGAGGGTAATGTGTCGCAATGGGATGGAGATATTGGAGACGCTTTTTCTTTTATTCGTTTTTTGCTAACATAAAAGTCATGAATCCCGTTAGAGATAAAAGCGTTATGTATTATACTTATGTGTTAAAAAGCAAGAAAAGCGAGAGATTATACACAGGTTCAACCAATGACCTACGGAAACGCTTCAATCAACATAACACCGGTAAATCAAGTTACACCAAAAAATATGCGCCCTACACACTCATTTATTACGAAGCGTGTAAAAATGAACAAGACGCACGGTCGAGAGAATTATATTTAAAATCAGGTATGGGTAAACGCTATCTTGCTAACAGATTGAAGCGTTCCCTATCTCTAACGGGATGAAATTATTTCTTGATTCCGCCAATCTTGGAGAAATAAAAGATGCGCTTGATGGCGGAATGATTTTGGGTATTACAACCAACCCGTCGCTCCTCGCCAAAGAGCCGAAAGGGAGTTACCTCGCGCATATGGAAACAATCGTCTCACTTCTCAAAAAAGACAGACGCGGGCTTTCTTTAAGCGTTGAAGTTTTTTCCGATAAACCCAATGAAATGGTAAAACAAGCGCGCGAGTTTGTTAAAAAATTGAAATATAAAAATCTCGCAGTAAAGATTCCCGTCAGTTTTCGCGGGCAAAGCTATTTAGGGGTGGTTCGTCAGTTGAGCGAAGATGGTATTATCGTTAATTGCACCGCTTGTATGACGCCGCTTCAACTCTCAATGGCCGCCGCGGCTGGCGCTACATTCGTGAGTTTGTTTTACAATCGCGTCCGCGATGGAGCGAAAGAAACGGAGTATGAAGCGGCGCGAAAGGAAATGTTGGAAAGAAAAGATATTGAACCGGCTGATTTTAATCCGAATAATATCCTGCGGGAAGCCCGCGCGCTTCTCGCGCCATACCAAAAAGCGGAAATTATCGCAGGCAGTATCCGTTCCGTACTTGATGTAAAAGAAGCGGGGCTTGCTGGCGCGCACATCGTTACCGCTTCGTTTAAAACCACCAAAGCCACCCTTGCGCATTTTAAGACCGACCACGCAGTCGGGAACTTTCTCAAGGACTTCCAAAAGTGGATTGAATAAGAATGCGGTATGTTTAAAAAATTATTAAAGAAAGCGCGCAAAAAATGGCGGCTCCGCAATTTCAATCTTTTCGGTTGGAGGATTTTGAGGCAGGAGAGAGCCCTGCCGCTGGATGTGCGCAATATCTGCAAGGTGGCGATTTACGCGCGGCAGGTTGACCGCGTGAAAAATGTCCCCGGCGCGTTTGTGGAATGCGGTGTGTGGAAAGGGCGAACGCTTTTGATGCTTGCCGCGCTAGGGGGTCCAAACCGGACGGTGTGGGGTTTTGATTCATTCCACGGCTTTCCGGAATTATCAGCGCATGATGTGAAAGAAAGCGCGGAACGGGAGCATTTTCGCGATACCTCCCTTCCCATGGTTCAGAAATTTCTTGCGTTCAATAAAGTATCAGCGCGCCTTATACAGGGTTACTTTCACGACACATTGCCGAAATACAAAACAGATATCGGTCCTATTGCGCTACTCTGTTTGGATTGCGATATTTACGATTCATATCGTGTGTGTTTAGAAGAATTATATGACTCAGTGTCTCCCGGCGGCGTCATTCTCTTGGATGAATACAAAAATTCTGAGGAATTGCGCAAATGGCCCGGTGCGGCGAAGGCAGTAGACGAGTTTTGCGCTGCGCGTTCTTTGGCGGTTGTTGACGGAGGAGGCAAGTCAATTATTATAAAACCGCGCGCATAATCTATGTGGCAATTTCTTACAAAATATTTTCGCGCGCTCGCTGGTTCGCTTTTTCTTTTGACCGTCGGCGTACTCATAGGGAAGGCGCGCGGGCGGCTTGCGGAAATCGCAGAGTTTTTCGGTTGGAAAAATCCGGCAAAGTCGTACCCGATAGATTTTCCGGAAATACCGCTCTCTGTTCTTTTCCCCGACTCAATTTCACTCACTCTTTTTGATTTTGACGGTCAAGACGGCAATGTGTCCGCATTAGAACTTGTGGTGCTTTCTGCTCTTGTGAGAAAGCATCAGCCGCGTTCGCTTTTTGAATTCGGGACTTTTGACGGACGGACCACGCGCAATCTTGCTGAAAATGCGCCAGAGACAGCGCGGGTCTTTACGCTTGACTTACCTGATGATGCGCTCGCGGCGGCGCGATTAAACCCGAAAGGAGATATTAAATTTGCCGGAAAAGTGGAAACTGGATACAAATACAAACATGCGCCATCTGCCGCAAAAATCATAGAATTAAAAGGCGACTCCTCTATTTTTGATTTTTCGCCGTATCACCAGAGCATTGATTTTATTTTCATTGACGGCGCGCACACAGAGAGTTATGTCGCAAGCGATACGAGGAATGCGCTCGCTATGCTCCGCGGCGGTGGTGTTACCCTGTGGCACGATTGCCGTCCATCGTGCGAGGGCGTTACACAAGTGCTCAATCGTTTTTATAAAGAAGACGCTCGGTTTAGAAATCTGCGCCGTATTAAAGGTACGAACCTCGCTTTATTATGTCCTTAAAACGTTTATTGTACTTTTACTATATTGCAAGGGGTTTTTGTTCCTCGCTTTTTCGCGGGCACTCCGCGCGCCGCTTTGCACATGTGCGAGCCGTCTATGAGCGCAACTATGTGCAGGAGAGCAATCATATGTTTTTACACAAAAAACGGAAGTTTTATGTCCGCGGTAAACTTCTTGTTTTGCCCGTGTGGGAGTACAAGAGGTTTTTGCTTCTGCGGTTTGCGGAAATTGTAAAACATTTTGGCGCGGCAACCGTTCTAGAATTAGGGAGCGGCAGAGGATTAAACCTCTTGGCGCTTGCTGTACTCGTACCATATCTCAAAGAAGCGTGCGGTATAGAGCTTTCCGGCGAGGGAGTACGCGCCGCGGAGGAAAATGTAGAGCGCCCTCCGTTTGAAGAATTGCAATTGCTTACTGGTGTCTCGCGCGAGGAAATAGAAAGGCGCATTCGTTCGGTACATTTCCAATTTACGGAAGGAAGCATTATCGAGCCGCATTGTGCGCCCGCTTCCGTTGATGTCGTATTTTCTAACTCCGTGATTGAACAATTGCCGCGCGACTATTTAAACGCGTTTCGCGAAGCGAGGTGCGCCGCGCGGCTTGGGAGTTTCTTTAGCGAGCCGTTCCGCGAAGCGCAACGGAATCCGTTTCTTCTTATGTATTTGCGCAATATAGATTATTTCAGAAGTTCATACAGGGAAGCGGAAAAAGCCGGCTGGCGCGTACACTCTTTTGAGATTCCCGATATGCAGAAGTTTGATTTTAATACAGGCATACTTGTATGCAAACCATCTTCGTAAGTATTTCAATGCTAGGCGTCTTTCGCAATCTCTTCTTTTTTTCGGAGAGCTTCTTCTTTCGCCTTAAGCGGGAGGCGGAGAAAAGAAATATTCGCATCGTTGTACTGCTCCACAATCGGGATTTGAGCAAGTATGAGCCGTTTCTCGCGCCGCACATCGGAGAGCGAGTTGTTGTGGAGGGGGTAGTTGTACCTACTGATAAGAATTTCTTTCAGAAGGCATTCCGTTTCTTTTATGCCTATCTTGTTTATACAACGACAACCAAGATTCTTACCACGATGGGCATGCGTCCGGAAGAGCCGCCTGCCGCAAGCCGGCGCGTGCTCGCGCCTCTCCGTGTTTTAATCGCAAAAATCTTTGGTTGGTCTATCTTCATAAAAAATACGCTCGTGCCGCGCGCGTACTGTATGTTTTTTCCTGCCCGTCCGTTCCGCGCTTTGTTTGAAAAATATAATCCGGCGCTAGTCGTTGCTCCCAATGTGTATGGTCTATTTGACACCGAGTTGGCGCGGGAAGCAAGAAAACAGGGCGTGTATTCCGTCGGTATGCTCGCTAATTGGGACCATGTAGATAAATACTTTCTTCCAATAAAAACAGACGAGATTTTGTTGCCGAGCGAGCAAGTAAAACTCGCCGCCGCGAAGTATCAGGGGTATCAACCGGAAAAAATCTCTGTTATCGGCTATCCATACCACGATTTATTCGTTAGAGATGAGTTTAAGATGACGCGCGGCGCGCTTTTGTCGGAGATTGGGCTTCTTCTCGGTGCACGCTATATCCTCTATGTTTCAGGAAGTTCATACTGCCCCGATGAGCCGGAAGTGATTGAAGAAATGCTCCGGTGGATACATGCGGGCGACTTCGGCCCAGACACATATTTAGTCATTCGTCCATATATAGGAGGAAGAGGGAAGGACAAGGCGTTTGACGAGAAAAAGTTCTTCGGATTTAAGAACGATTCGCGCGTCGTCTTTTTTGACGAGCGCGTGTGGGACTCGCTTCCAAAAAGCATTACCTATATAAACATTATGCGGTATGCATCTGTCGTGATGACTGTTTACAGCACCGCATTTCTGGAATCGGCGATTATGGACCGTCCGCTTGTCGCCGCGTCTTTTGATGGTCGGCAGGCGCGTCCGCTTTATCGCTCCATCAGGCGCTTTGAGGGGTTTGAACATTTTAAAAGTATGATTGAAACGGGCGCCGTCAGGCGAACGCTCAATTTTAAAGAACTCAAAGCCGCGCTTCGCGCGTATATGGACAATCCCGCGCTGGACGCAGAGAAGCGTGAAGCAGTGCGGCGCGAGCTTTGTTTTAAGCTTGACGGTGAATCAAGCGGCAGAGTCGTTTCGGCAGTGCTTGACGCGCTTAACAAGATAAAACATGTCTGAAGAAAAATTAAAAGTCGGCATCATTTTGTACCAAATGCTCCTTTCCGGCGGCACGGAGCGACAGGCGATTATGCTCGCGCGCGAGCTCGTTCGCCGCGGTTATGCTGTTACACTGTACACATTTCAATACAACAAAGAGAAATGCTATCAGGAACTTCTTAATGGTATGCGCGTGGTTGTTGAAAATGATGCGAGGAAATTATCCTTGTGCATAGACAGGGATACGGACATACTCAACCCGCACGAACAGATTCCGCTACGGGTCGCCGCATATTTTAGGCGACGCGTTAAACGGATTCCATCCGTGCTTATGATTAATGATTTATACCTTGCGCAGTGGTCGCTCGCGCGTGAATTATCACCAATCCGTTTTTCATTGTTGCGCAGATGCATGCAGTGGTTCAAGGACCAATACGAAAGCCGTAGATTTTTTGCCGGAGGATCTGACGAGATTGCCGTGCTTAATAATGGAACACGAGATATGCTAGAGTTTTATTTGGGAAGGAAAAGCACGGTCGTGCGAAGCGGGTTGGATATATCCCGATTCCCATTTTCTGCGCGTGCTTTTCCGCAAAGACGACGCGTACGGCTTCTCTGCCACGCTCTTTTTTTTCGCCACCGCAGATTTGAGGACGCTATCCGTGCGGTTGCCCGTTTAGTAAAAGACGGATTTGATGTGGAACTCGCTATTAGTGGTTCATATACGCACAAGAAAGATGCACGCGTTTATCATGAAGAGTTGAAGCATATTGCAGAAGAACTTGGTATTGCAGAACGCGTTTCCTTCAAGGGGGAGGTACGCGAATCGGAGCTTTTGCGTTTGTACAAAGAGTCAGATATTTTCTTGTTTCCAAGCCATAAGCAAACATGGGGACTTGCCGTTTTTGAGGCAATGGCGTCGGGATTGCCTGTGATTGTTTCGCGTAGCGCGGGCGCGAGCGAGGTGTTGACGGATTATCAAAACACCCTTTTATCAAACCCATGCTCGGATTTAAGTATTTTTGTGTTAGTAAAAGAGCTTTTGCAAACTCCGGAGTTATATGAGCGGCTGTCGCAGAGCGGGCGCGCATTTGTAGAAAAAGACATTTCATGGGAGCGTTACACAGACCATATACTTGCGCTTTTCCAAAAAGCGTCTGCTACGAAAGAAAGCTATGCGTAAAACGATTCTCATTACCGATTTTCATCCGTTCGTGTCACGCAATATTTTGGGGACGCGGTTTTTTGAAATGCTTCAGCGTCAGCCGAATGTCCGTCTTGTCATAATCTGTCCGGAAAAGAAAAAGGATTTTCTGGAAAAAGAGTATGGGGTAGAAAATGTACTCGTGTACGGCGTTCCAGGGCGCATCAGGCGAATAGACGCGTTTTTTAAGGATATGGCACTTGCTGCAGTGCATACGCGCTCGCTTCGCATTATGAAAAAGATGCGTATCGGATTTGAGCGCGCATGGCTCGTGAATTTTCTTGCCCTCTTTGCGCGTCCAATCCGTAGCGCCATCCCATTCTTATATCGCATAGTTATGCCGCGCCGCGCGTACGGAAATGTTTTTGAGAAATATCAACCCACGCTTGTGTTTTCAACCGATGTGTTCGGCTCCGCTGACTCGCGCATTACTCACGAAGCAAAATGTCGCGGCATTAAAACGGTCGGTATGGTGCGTTCATGGGATAATCTCACGACAAAAGGCGGATTCCGAGTCATTCCAGATGTGCTAGTCGTGAATAATGAAATTATAAAAAAAGAGGCGGAAGCGATTCACGGCATATGTTCAGATATTATCCGCATCATCGGCATCCCGCACTACGACCGTTATAATTGTGCAGAACGCAACTCCCTAAAAGAAAAGTTTTCTGCTTTGGGGAAAAAAATTATTCTTTATTCTCCGCTTGGCGATCGTATTATAAAAGTGGGAGAAGGCGAAGTTGGTAAGGGGTTTGATGATGGTATGATACGACTTCTTGCTGGAAGCATTCCAGATTCACATATCCTGTTTGTGCGCTTACCTCCTACGGATACTGTTTTTCTGAGTGAAAAAGAACTTCCACAGAATGTGCAGATTGAACGGCCAGGTACGCAATTTGGGCGAGACGGAAAAGCAATAAAAGTAACAGAATTATCTCGCGCAGATGATGCGCGGCTTATTGAGACGATTTGCGCGAGCGACCTCGTCCTTACTGTGTTTTCAAGTATTGCCGTTGATGCGCTTGCACTCGGGAAACCGGTCATTTTGTTGGGGTTTGACACACAATCGGTTTCATATTGGAAAAGCGTTGCGCGCTTGCACGAGCTTGACCATCTCCGCCCGCTTATAGAAGGCGGAATTGCTACTGCATACGATACAAATGCGCTCCGAAAAGCAGTTGAGTCGTTTTTGCGTCATCCGAAACTGGATGCGGAAAAGAGAAAACGAGTAGCGGATATGCAGATGTATACAAGCGACCGGCAATCAAGCGAGCGGTTGTTAGAAGTTGTGCTAGGCGCATTAAAAAGTTAGATTATCCAAATGAATATTCTCGGACTCAAAGTTACTTCGCATGATACGGGCGCCGCGCTTATTTCGGGAAAGCGCGTCGTGGCGATTGCCGAAGAACGGCTCTGCCGCGTGAAGCACTCGCACAATATTTTCCCCGCCCGTTCCATTTCGTACTGCTTAAAAGAATGTGGGCTTTCTCCCGCGGATATAGATATAGTCGTGATAGACCAAATCGGGCGCACCGAAGGGGTCCGTATGCGCGAGATTTTGGAGCGCAATACAGGAGGAGCATTTTCACGCGCAGCGATTCACATCATCAATCATCACGATTCTCACGCGGCGCACGCCTTTTTTTGCTCGCCGTTTAATGACGCGGCGGTGCTTGTGATAGACGGGGCGGGAGAGAAGTTTATGACCAATCTCGGCATTTTAGGGACAGAAACAGAAACCTTATATAGCGGCATCGGCAATCGGGTCGTTCAAATACGCAAAGCGATGCATATTCGGCGCAAGACCCGATTTCCATACACGACCGGCATCGGGAAGTTTTACGCTCTTCTTTCGGAAGAATATCTCAACTTCGGACACTACAATGAAGGAAAAATGATGGGGCTTGCGCCGTATGGAGATTTGCGGGTTTTCCATCAATATCCTGTAGAACACTGGGTTAAAGAATACAACGGCGATATTTTGTGCAACCCGCGCTTTCGGTTTGTTGGCGAAGAAACAATTCAGAAAAAACGGGAGTCGTTTTTTATGCGAGCTCTACGCGCTTTTATGCGGATAAGCGGGCTGTATCGTCTGTGGCTGCGGTTTTCCCCACTTGGAGAAGAAATGGTCGCCGAACCCGCGTTTTTTCCGGAAATTAAATTTGAGAAACCTCAGCGCCCGCGCGCCGCGCCGCTTCCAGAGCCCTACTACGCGGCGGTTGCACGCGCAGGGCAGGAAGTGCTTGAACGCGCAATGATATTGTGGGGAAAGAAAATAAAAGAAATTACCGGCGCGGAAAACTTGTGCGTTGCTGGAGGGGTGGGCCTCAACATAGATGCCAATAGAAGGTTTCTTGAAGAAGTCGGTTTTAAAAGGATCTTTGTCCAGCCGGCGGCATCCGACACCGGCATTGCGCTCGGATGTGCGCTGTGGGGCGCACACATAATCGCGGGGTTGCCACGATTTTGGGAAATGAAGTCGGCATCGCTCGGCAGAGCGTATTCCGAAAATGAGATTGCGGCGTCGATTGAAAAATATAAAGACAAAATTTCAGCGCGGTGTTCTTCAGCGATTACGGAAGAGACGGCGCGTCTTATTGTCGGCGGGAAAATTGTCGGTTGGTTCCAAGGGGGAAGCGAATACGGGCCGCGCGCCCTCGGCAATCGCTCTATTATCGGTGATGCTCGAGATCCGGAAATGGCGAATATCATTAATAAAAAAGTGAAGCACCGCGAATCGTGGCGGCCTTTTGCGGCAAGCATTCTCTCCGAGAAACAACGCGAATGGTTTGAGCTGGAACACCCAAGCCCCTTTATGCTTCTCGCCGCGCAGGTGGTGAAGGAAAAGCGCGCGCGCGTTCCGTCTATCGTTCATGTTGACGGAAGTTGTCGCATCCAATCGGTTACGCGCGAACAAAATGCGCCGTACTATGAACTATTGAGCGCGTTTGAGAAAGAAACAGGTGTGCCGCTTGTGCTTAACACCTCGTTCAATGACGCTGGCGAGCCGATTGTAGAAACGCCCGAGGATGCACTTCGTTGTTTTCTCAATACAGAAATGGACGCGCTCGCAATAGGGGATTATCTCATATTAAAAAAATGATTTCTGACAACAACTTGCCTTTAGGTTCGTGCATATCAAACTTCGGAAAGGCGGCGTCCTTGCTCCGAAAGTTTGTGCCGTTGTTTGCTGACATTTTGGATGTAGGTTCGGGATCCGGCGCGTTTTTAAGGCAGGCGCGCTCGCTCGGTTTTTCGTCAATCACGGCGTCTGATTGCGAGTGCCGCACTGATTTTCAACCATTTTTCTTGTTTGACGCGGAAAAGGAATGGCTGTTCAAAGAGCAATCGTTTGATGCGGTAACCGCATGGAATGTATTAGAACATTTGTGGAATCCGCGACATTTCTTTGAAGAAGCGCATCGGGTTATGAAAAGCGGAGGGGTGCTGCTTTTTTCCATACCAAATTATCTGAACGCGCGAAATCGCATCAGTTTTTTCTTTTCCGGAGAATTTTCGCGCTATAAAAGCAACGAACTGCATCTGACGGCATTCACCAGCGCGACGCTTCGGCGCGCATGGGGCGGGCTGTTCACACTAGAACAACAAGGATATGCCGGCTTGCACAAAAGAAGGATGTGGAAAATCTCTGTATGGCTCTTGCGCCGGTCGGCATTCTTTAAGATGCTTCGCGGAGAAACTATTTTTCTCGTATTGAGGAGGATTTAATAGATAGTGGTCATAGTGTTGCACCCGCCGCGTGTTTCTGGTACGGTATAGCTCTATGATTCGCGTTGAAGAGAGTTCACTCAGAGGTGTGTTTTTCATCACCCCAGATGTGTTTGAGGATTTTCGCGGGCAATATGTGGAATTGTACAATGACGCGCTATATAAAGAGAAAGGCGTGCCGCCGACTTTTGTTCAAGACGATATTTCCGTTTCGCGCAAAAATGTGCTCCGCGGCATACACGGAGATACGCACACATGGAAGCTTATCTCATGTCTCCACGGCGCATTTTACTTCGTGGTCGTGAATTGCAACCGAGCATCGCCCGATTTTGGAAAATGGGTTTCTACCACCCTCTCCGCGAGAAATAGGCGGCAAGTGCTCGTGCCACCATCGTTTGGCAATGGACATCTTGCGCTTACGGATGAAATCATATTCCACTACAAGCAGTCATCTTATTACACGAGTGCTGATAAGCAGTTTTCGTTTCGGTGGAATGATCCTCGCTTTAACATTTTCTGGCCGATAAAGAATCCTATTATCTCCGAACGGGATGCGCACGCGCCGCTCGTCGTATAATTTTTATATGGCAGAGAGAAAAAAATACGAAGTACTTGGCGTGTCCGATTTTGCGCGGCGGTGGGGAATCTCTCTAAAGGAAATGCCCAAAGGTTGCGTTGCGCTTATCGCAAGGGGCGATTTTCACTACAGGCGCCTTGATAAAAATGAGCGGGATGCCGCAATTTTAAAAATCCTGAAACAGTTTGACACATACGATAATGTCAAAAAAAGCATCGCGGACGGAGACGGCAAGAAGCGGTGGATGCGGGAATGGAAATCGGTTTTTGAAGCGTTTGTGGCTGGCGGGTATGACACAGAGCGCCTAGTGCCCCCGTATTTCCGTCCACAAATCGTACGACTTGACGGCGATTTTGCAATGCCCGCGAGCCCACACTTCAGTATTGACGCATACACCGTGCTTCGGCGCTGGATCATAGAAACATATTTCAAAAAAGCACATGCGATATATGAATTCGGATGTGGCACTGGATTTAATGTCGCGGAAATAGCCAAGCTTTGTCCGGGTGTAGAAGTGCATGGTTTGGATTGGACGCCATACTCGGCGCGGATTATCCAATCGTTTTCACCCCAATTCGGTAATCGCGCGCATGGGCATGTGTTCAATATGCTAAACACAGACCCAAAATTTTGCTTGTCGTCCGGTGCTGTCGTGCTCACTGTTGGCGCGATGGAACAGCTCAATACGCGTTTTGAGCCGTTCCTATTGTATCTTATCCGACAAAAGCCAGCGCTCGTCGTGCACATTGAGCCAATCGTGGAGATAGCCGACACAAACACACTTTTTGATTTTCTCGCGGTTAGTTTCGGCGCGCGCCGGCGCTATTTAACAGGATTCTTGCCGCGTCTGCGCGCGCTTGAGAAAAATGGGAAAATTAGAATCGTAAAAATACAAAACACGCGCATCGGTAGCTTATACCACGACAGTTACTCGCTTATTGCTTGGAAGCCGCTCTAGTTTTATCTTGTTCGCGCGCGAGTGCGTAGCGCTCGGGCACCCCGATATCAATAAATAGTTCGTCTATCGGCAGCCCGTAACATTTTTGAGTAAAAAGAATTGGAAAGAAATCGTGTTCAAGCGAGAAATACTTTGTCTCAGGAAAAAAATGTGTCGCTTCTTTTTCCATTAGGTATGTTCCCGTGTTTAGGTGTAGCGTTTCCGGCTGTTCATACTGCGTCTTTTTGCGCCATTGTATAATTCGTTGATTTTTATTGGTTGTTACCACATCGCCGCCGTCGCCTTTGTAGCCGCGGGTAATAAGCATTGACATAACCCCTTTTTTTTCTTTATGGAACTGATAAAGTTCGGAGAAATCTGGGTTAAAGATCGTATCGCCATTCATAACAAAA